>JAYTPK010000227.1:0-23342 GCA_043747295.1 Polaromonas sp.
AGCACCAGTAAGTTCACTACTGTGCCGCTAGCGCCTACCATGCCAAATTTAACATAGCGAAACTGCGTAAACCACACAAAGGTGCGCTGCACCCAGGCCACTAGGGCTGTCATGCAACGGCCTTTAAGCTGTCGCTTAGACTGTGCAAAGCCATGTCCAGCACTGGCTGCGGCGCAATCACTTTAAGGCACTGGTTGTCGCCATCGCAAAACGTCTCGCGGTGGTTATACGCAGTCAGGCAGGGCGAGCAGGCAATGCCGCTTTCAAACACGGTGGCGCTTGCAGACAAAGGGCCATACAGCTTGGCAGTCTCAGGGCCAAAAAACATCATGGTTTGAATCGGCGTGAGACTGGCAAAGTGGCCAGGGCCACCATCGTTGGTGATCAATAAGTCGGCGCTGTGCAACAGCAGCAGTAGCTCACGCATGTTGCGGGTGTAGCCTGTCAACGCGATGCACTGTGGGTGGGCTACATCGGCAATGATGCTATGCGCCAAGGCGCTGTCCTCGGGCAGGCCAATCAAGCCCACCGCGTGCCCTGCAGCGCACAGGCCGCGTGCCACATGTGCGTAGTAGGCGGCGGGCCAGGCGCGGGCGGGCAAGAGGCCGCCGCTAGCATACAAAAGCACCAGTTTGCGCGATGCTGTGATGCTATGGTCTGCATGCAGTTTGGCTTGGTACGCGCTGCGTTCAGCGTCATTTAAATCGACTGATAAACCCGATTGCGTGGGCGGAGTATTCAGCACGGCCATTTTGTTGCGCGGGCTGTGGGTGTTGAACAAAGCTTCAACTAACGACACAAACTGCAGGCTGATGTGGCGATACGGGTTGTAGGGGATAGCGCGATTGAACGTGCTGCCGCGGTACAAGCCTTCTTGCGTGTGCGGCGTAAAACCTGTGCGCAGGCCCGCACCACTGATGGTGGCCATGATGGCGCTGATGCGCGAGAACAGCTCGCAGTCGATCACTACGTCTAGCGGCAGCGCGCGCATTTTGGCGCGAAAACCCACTATGCTGCGCAACAAATTAGGCAGGGAGCTATCGTCTAGCGTATGCAAATTATTCGCTGGTGCTAAATTTAATAGCTCAGCGACAGGGCGATTTTTGGCCAACTGCAATAAATGCAGTTGCGCGTTGGGAAACTGCGCCTTGATAGCGCAAAACATCGGTCCGGCCAGCACCACGCTGCCCATCTCGGACAGCATGATCACCAGCACATGGCGAACGTCTTGAGGATTAGAGGCTGGCTTAGGTGCAGTGCCTAGCCAGCTTTGGCAGCGCGCCCAGCCTGACAATGCAGCACACAGCAGTTGGCCAACGTAGCGGTCGATCCAGCGCTGTGTCTGTAGCTGCATTGGTGGCTAGCGCGCGGCGGGCTTACTTTAGCCCAGCAGCGGCGCGCAGTGCTGCCGCTTTGTCGGTGCGCTCCCAAGTGAACTCAGGCTCTTCGCGGCCGAAGTGGCCATAGGCTGCAGTCTTTTGGTAGATCGGGCGTAGCAAGTCTAGCATTTGAATAATACCTTTAGGGCGCAGGTCAAAGTGCTCAGCCACCAGTGCAGACAATTTCTCGTCTGACATCACGCCAGTGCCTTCGGTGTACACGGTAATGTTCATCGGCTTGGCCACACCAATAGCGTAAGCCACTTGAATTTGGCATTGCTTGGCCAGGCCAGCGGCCACAATGTTTTTAGCCACGTAACGCGCTGCATAGGCTGCAGAACGGTCTACTTTAGAGGGGTCTTTGCCGCTGAAGGCGCCGCCGCCGTGCGGGCAAGCGCCGCCGTAGGTGTCCACAATGATCTTGCGGCCAGTCAGGCCACAGTCACCCTGGGGGCCGCCGATGACGAAGCGGCCGGTGGGGTTGATCAAATAACGGGTGTCTTTGGTGATCATCTCTTTGGGCAGCACCGGCTTAATCAGCTCTTCAATGATGGCTTCATTAAAGCTGGCCTTCATTTTGGTGGCGGTTTCGCTCTGGCTTGGGTCATGCTGGGTGGACAGCACCACGGTATCAATGCTGACCGGCTTGCCATCCACATAGCGCATGGTCACTTGGCTTTTTGCATCGGGGCGCAAAAATGGCAGCTTGCCGCTTTTACGCAGCATGGCTTGGCGCTCGACCAGGCGGTGTGCGTAGTAAATGGGCGCTGGCATCAGTACGGGGGTTTCGTCGCAGGCATAGCCAAACATCAGGCCCTGGTCGCCCGCGCCGATGTTCAGGTGGTCATCAGATGCATGGTCTACGCCCTGGGCAATGTCGTTGGACTGCTTGTCGTAGCACACCATCACGGCGCAACCTTTGTAGTCAATGCCGTAGTCGGTATTGTCATAACCAATGCGCTTGATGGTGTCGCGGGCTACTTGGATATAGTCTACGTGTGCGTTGGTGGTGATCTCACCTGCTAGCACGACCAGACCAGTATTGGTCAGGGTTTCAGCAGCGACACGGCTGCGGGGGTCTTGTGCGAAGATCGCGTCGAGAATGGCATCAGAGATTTGATCGGCTACTTTGTCAGGGTGGCCTTCAGAGACGGATTCAGAGGTAAATAGAAAGTCGTTCGCCATTTAGATAAACTCCATAGGTTGGCTAAAGTTGATAAACCGCGTTGCCGCAACTTTAAAACCTATTGGTTTGGAGCCCTTGGCGAACGCTTTAGCAGATTTTTTTACATCGCCCCGCAAGTAGTTCATAACTCGGCGATGGTACTATTTTAACCCTTTTGATGACCCTGTTGTTTCGTTGTTTGTCGGTTCTGCCACTGTGGTTACTGCATGCCATGGGCTGGGTACTGGGTTGGGTGGCTTATCTTGGCTCGGGCGTGTACCGTGCGCGTTTTATCAGCAATGCGCAGCAAGCGGGCTACAACGCTGGCCAAGTGCGTGCAGCCGTTGGCCACGCAGGCCGTATGACGGCCGAAGTACCCAGGATATGGATGGGCGCACGCGTGCCGTTGCAGTGGGTGAACGCACCCGAGGTCGACGCGCTGAAACAAGCCACTGCATCAGGTCGGGGGGTACTTTTCTTGTCGCCTCATTTGGGCTGCTTTGAGGTGACGGCCCAAGGCTGGTCTGAGCGGTATGCTCCCCAGTTGGGTGATATCACGGTGCTGTACCGCCCGGCGCGCAAAGCTTGGCTAGCGCGTGTGATTGCGTTGTCGCGCAACCGCCCCGGGGTGGTTGCTGTGCCTACTACGCTGTCGGGCGTTAAGCAGTTGATCAAGTCACTTAAATCAGGGCGCGCAGTTTTCTTGCTGCCAGACCAAGTACCGCCAGAGGGGCTGGGCCTGTGGTCGCCTTTTTTTGGCCGCGATGCCTACACCATGACTTTGGCGGCGCGCTTGGCGCAGCAAACGGCTGCGACAGTGTTCTTGCTGTGGAGTGAACGATTAACCTGGGGACGCGGTTATCGCTTGCATTTTGCTGCTTTGAAAGAACCCCTCTCAGATGATTTGCCCCAGGCTGTAGCGCAGATCAACCGCGCGATGGAAGACTTGATTGGCCAATGCCCCACTCAATATTTGTGGGGCTATGCCCGTTACAAGCAGCCCCAGGCGGCAGCCCACACCAGCGCGCACAGCCCAGGCTCTGCTGCTGCTGTCCCAGCCAAGGAAGCGTCTTAATGCAAGCCTTGATGTCTCACCTGGGCATAGGCGTGATGCGTATGACTGCGTGGCTACCGCTGCCTGCGGTGCGCGCCATGGGCTGGCTGCTGGGCTGGCTCTTACATACAGCGGTGTTATCTCGTAGAAAAATTGTCCGCACTAATTTGCAGCTGTGCTTCCCCGAATTGTCTGAGGCGCAGGTGCACGCCATGGCGCGCGAGGTGTTTACCAACTTTGCTCAAGCCTGGATGGACCGAGGCTGGCTGTGGCATGCGCCCGAGTCGGTGGTGTCCAAGCGGCTCAATCTGACAGGCGCTGTCGACGAACTGCGCGGCAATGCCCCTACCATTATTTTTGGCCCCCATTTCATGGGCATGGATGCCTGCGGTTGCGCGGTGATGATGAACATCAAGCGCCAATACACCTGCATTTACACCGACCAGTCCAACAAAATAGTGGATGCGTGGATGCTGCGCGGGCGCCAGCGTTTTAGCGTGGCTAGACTGTTTGACCGCGCCTCTGGCGTGCGTGAGATTGCCACTTCGCTAAAACACGGCGAGCCTTTGTACCTGCTGCCGGATATGGATTTTGGCGATAACGGTACGGTGTTTGTGCCGTTTTTTGGCATACCCACAGCCACAGTGCCTTCGTTGTCACGCTTTGCAAGGCTGGGCAATGCCAAAGTGGTTCCGGTGGTGACCAAGCTGACTTCTACAGGCTACGACGTGCGCGTTTTGCCGGCATGGCAAAACTTTCCTACCAAAGACGCTGAGGCAGACACGGCGCGTATGAATGCCGAGATCGAAGGCTACATACGCCAAATGCCAGCGCAATACTACTGGGTGCACAAACGCTTTAAAACCCGCCCGCCGGGGTTTGCGCCCTTGTATTAAGCTTAGTGGGTACTTTTACCGCTTAAATAGTGCTGTAGTCCAAGTATTCATTACCTTAATAGCTACATAATTAATAGCAAATGAATGCTAGCCCGGCTGTGCAATACGGCGGTTTTTCACTGCGCCTTTGTCCACATCAAACTCCACTTGCCGCGACTGCCCGTTGGTGCCCGGAAAGCCGTCAAACACGCTACGAATCAAGTAGGGCATGGTGACAGTGAGGGTGGCATTGCTGCCATTGCTGGTGGCCGAGGCTTCAAACACTTTGCCTGTGCCCTCGCTGATGTCCACACGCAGACGGCGCGTGCTCACGTCGCGGCTGACTGTGCGGTAGCCCACTACCTGCGGGCCCCACGGGTCTGCAGCCCAGTAGCCTGGCCGCCAGCCAAGGGTGGGGTGGTGGTGGCTAAGGTGCCAATAATTGCGGTTGGCGTACACCGGCTCGCGGCTGCGCTGTACTGCGGTGTTGACGCCATAGTCTAGGCTTACTTCAAAACGCCCTTTGGCTCCTGCGGCGGCCTCTTTTAATCCCAACTGGTTCAGTTCGGAGCGTGCTAAGTCTTCATAGGTTTTATGCTCTAGGCTGGTCTCTTGGTTGCCAAAGCGCTTAAAGCTGTAGGTGCTGCCTGCAGCATTGGTGGGCCAGCGCTGAAAGCTAGTCACATCGCTTTGCAGCGTGCTGGCGCAGCCGCCTAGGGCCAGTAACGCAGCCGTTAATAATCCCAAGAAAATATGTTTCATGCTGATGTAACGCACGCCTGGCCATAGGGCTGACAAACGTTAAGACTAGAGTTGGCTAAAGGGTGAAAGTCTGTATCTAAAACCAGACGTTTTAGAGTATTTGAAGATTTTATAGTTCACCTATTCGAAATGCATTACGTTTAGGTAAATTTGTTAAACTGCAAGCAACCTCAAAAATCGACGTGTTTTAGAAAGCCCCACCATGTCCCAAGCCCCTACCAAAGCCTTCGCTTCCCAAGCTGATTTGGAAGCTAAAAAAATCACATTCACACAATTGTCGACCCACTGCTGGGCCTACACCGCCGAGGGCGACCCGAACTCAGGCGTGATCATTGGCGACCAATTCATTATGGTCAGCGACGCTACCGCCACACCCGCGATGGCGCGCGATTTAATTGCAAAGATCCGCACCGTGTCCAGCAAGCCCATCAAATATGTGCTGCTGACCCACTACCACGCCGTGCGTGTGCTGGGTGCCAGCGCCTACGCTGCAGAGGGCGCCACTGAGGTGATTGCCAGCCGCGGCACCTATGAGCTGATAGTGGAGCGCGGCGCACAAGACATGCAAAGCGAGATTGAGCGTTTTCCGCGCTTGTTTCAGGGCCGCGAGAGCATCCCAGGCCTCACGTGGCCCACGATGGTGATTGGCGACGGCAAGCCAGGCCGCCAAGGCTCGCTGTCAGTTGACTTAGGCGGCGTTAAGATACAAATTTGGCACCCCGGCGCAGGCCATACACGCGGCGACACCATTGCCTGGGTAGAAGAAGAAAAAGTGCTGTTCAGCGGCGACTTGGTGGAATATGAAGCGGGTGTGTACACCGGCGACGCGCAGCTAGAAGAATGGCCCGCCACGCTAGAGGCATTACGCGCCCTCAAAGCCGAGGCCATCGTGCCCGGCCGCGGCGAGGCCATGCAAGGCGCAGCCAATGTAGAAAAAGCGCTGGACTATACCAAGCGCTGGGTTCAAACGCTGTTTCAATGCGGCAAAGAAGCCGCTGCGCAGGGGCTGGACCTTAAAGCCTCGATGGCCCACACCCGCAAAAGCATGGACCCGATCTTCGGCCATGTGTTCATTTACGAACATTGCTTACCTTTTGATGTGAGCCGCGCTTACGACGAAGCCAAGGGCATTAAAAACCCGCGCATCTGGACGGCGCAGCGCGACAAAGAAATGTGGGCTGCGCTGCAAGCGTGACGACTTACTAAAAGGGATACGGGGATTTTTGAACGCAGAGGGCGCGAAGGTTTCGCAAAGGGCGCAAAAGAAGAAAAAGAAAAAAAGAAGAAAAATAAGAAGAAGAAAAGAAAAAAATAATGATGCAAAAATTAAAAAAAATGACTTGCAAGTTGATTTTTCAAAATTAATTTAATGATGCCTCATTTTTACGAGCAGCCTTCAACCTCATTTTGGTATTATTTTCTTCTGTCTTCTTTTGCGTCCTCTGCGAAACCTTTGCGCCCTCTGCGTTCAAAAATTCTCTGCATTAAACCTTTGACAGACACGACCTACCCGCGAAGCCTACTAAGAAACGTCTTTAGTAGAGGGAACAGACACCGCTTCAGGGCGCAGCAATGTCACTGCCCGCTCCTGCGCCATCAGCTCGTCGAGCTGATGTCGCCCAGCGCGTGCCATGCTGACCAGGCGTTCTTCGTCTTTATGGTGCGGCCACATTTGTTCAATCTGCGCTAAGTTATGGTCACGAAAGCGTTGCGCTGATAAATGCGCATCGTCTGCGCTGTACCCCAACGCTTGCAGCACATCTTGCGCGCTTAGCAGCGACGACTCAAAAGTTTCACGCTGTATCAGCGTCACACCTTTAGCCCTCAGCTGGTAAAAATGCTGCACATTGCGTGCCCGCACTACCAGCTGCAGCTGCGGAAAATGCTCTTTGCAAATATCTACGATGTCCAGCGATTGATCTACATGGTCTATCGCCACTATCAGCACCTTGGCGGTGGCAGCACCTGCGGTGCGCAGCAAATCTAGCCGCGTTGCATCGCCATAAAACGCGCGGTAGCCAAAACGCATCAAGCCTTCGACTTGCTCAGCATCGTGGTCAAGCACCGTGGCTTTGTAGCCATTGGCTGCCAAAATACGCAAAATAATTTGCCCATAACGGCCAATGCCCGCCACGATAATCGGCGAGCTTTGCGGCTCGCTGATCTCGTCCATTTTGGCAGCGCCGCAGTTGGCATAGCGCGGCAACAACAGCTTATCAATCGCCACCAATAGCAGCGGCGACAACAACATTGACAGCGCTACTGCGCCAAGTAATTGTGAGCTAAGCTCGGGGGTCAAAATCTTCAAGCCCTGCGCCTGCTGAAACACCACAAAAGCAAACTCGCCACCTTGCGCCAGCATCAGTGTGAAGATAGGCCGCTCTTGGTAGGCAATCTTCATGGCCCGCGCGATGGTGTAGATCACCGCTGCTTTAAGTGCCATAAATACCACCACAATGCCCGCAATCAGCCATGGCGATTTGAGCAATACACCAAAGTCAATGCTCATACCCACTGCAATAAAAAATAGCCCCAGTAGCAAACCTTTGAACGGTTCAATATCGGTCTCCAGCTCGCGGCGGTATTCACTCTCGGCCAGCAGCACACCCGCCAAGAAAGCTCCTAGTGCCATCGACAGCCCGACAAATTGCATCAAGGCAGAAATGCCCACCACCAATAGCAATGCAGCTGCGGTAAAAATCTCAGGTGTTTTACTGCGCGCAATCCAGCGAAACAGCGGGCGCATCAGCAGCCTGCCGCCCACAATGATGGCCACAATAGCGCCTATAGCCTTAGCCGCTTCTAGCCACGCATTAGAGTCGTTGCCAGCGCCTTGCGCGGCCAGCAATGGCAGCAGAGCCAAAATAGGGATGGCCGCTACGTCCTGAAACAACAGCACCGCAAAAGCCGATTGCCCCGACGGCGTAGCTAACTGGTTACGCTCGCCCAGCACCTGCAGTGCAATGGCCGTTGACGACAGCGCTAAGCCCAGCGCAGCGACTAACAACACTTTCCAAGAGTAATTTGTGCCAATAGTCCAAGTAAACACTGCCCAAGCAGCTATAAATAAAATAGCGGCACAAGCACCTACCTGCATGCTGCCCCAGCCAAATATCGGCCTGCGCATGCTCCACAAGCGCTGCGGCTCCAGCTCAAGCCCCACCAAAAAAAGCATCAGCACCACGCCAAACTCTGCAAAATGCAAAATGCTTTGCACATCGGTCACCAAGCCCAGCCCCCACGGCCCAATCGCCATGCCCGCCGCCAGATAACCAATGATCGACCCCAAGCCCAGCGCCTTAGACAGCGGCACCGCCACCACTGCAGCCGCCAGGTAAATGAGGGAGTTAATGAGCCAGGGTGAGTGTTCCATCATCCAAGCTTACCTCGACTGCCTGTATATTCGCAAGATCAATGATTGAAATGACTTATGACCCAAGACACACCTCGCCCACCATTGCCCGACCACTTATGTGTAGACCCGCGCAGCCCACACCATGTTGCAGCTATTTTTGAACATGCCATTGGTATCCGCTTAAACGACAAAGAGCGCAATGACGTTGAAGAATATTGCATTAGCGAAGGCTGGGTAAAAGTGCCAGCAGGCAAAACGCTAGACCGAAAAGGGCAACCTTTGTTACTCAAACTCAAAGGCAAGGTTGAGGCGTTTTATCGGTAGTTTTGATAGATATAGTTATGCCAGCAGTAATTATTCCACCGTCACACTTTTTGCTAAATTGCGCGGCTTGTCCACATCCGTGCCCCGCGCGCACGCCGTGTGATAAGCCAGCAATTGCAGCGGCACCACATGCAAGATGGGTGACAGAGCGCCATAATGTTCGGGCATGCGGATGACATGCAATCCTACGGCGTTTTCTATTTTTGAATCGGCATCGGCCAGTACGTACAGCACGCCGCCGCGTGCGCGCACTTCTTGCATATTGCTTTTGAGTTTTTCTAGCAGGGCGTCGTTGGGGGCTACGGTGACTACGGGCATTTCGCTGGTCACCAGCGCCAGCGGGCCGTGTTTTAGCTCGCCTGCGGCGTAGGCCTCTGCGTGGATATAGGTAACTTCTTTGAGCTTGAGCGCGCCTTCTAGCGCGATGGGGTAATGCAAGCCACGGCCTAAAAAGAGGGCGTTTTCATATTTGGCAAAGTTGTCGGCCCAGGCGATGATTTGCGGCTCTAGCGCCAGCACGCTTTGCAGTGCGACTGGTAGATGGCGCATCTCTTGCAGGTAGATGGCCTCTTGCGCGTCGGTCAAACGCCCTTTGGTTTGCGCAATCGCCAGTGTTAATAAAAACAAACCCGCCAGTTGTGTGGTGAAGGCCTTGGTAGACGCTACGCCAATCTCTACGCCTGCGCGTGTGATGTAGGCGTGCTTGCATTCGCGCACCATGGCGCTGGTGGCCACGTTGCAAATGGTCAGCGTGTGGGGCATGCCTAAGCTGCGTGCGTGCTTAAGCGCGGCCAACGTGTCGGCTGTTTCGCCTGACTGGGTGATGGTGACGACCAAAGTCTTGGGGTTAGGCACGCTGTCGCGGTAGCGGTATTCGCTGGCGATTTCTACGTTGCACGGAATTTTGGCAATCGACTCCATCCAATACTTGGCTACGCTGCCGCTGTAGTAGCTGGTGCCGCAGGCCAAGATGAGCACGTTGTCGATGTCTTTAAAGGTGTTGAAAGCGCCTTCGCCAGGCTTGTGGGCAACCCCTGCGGTAGTGGGCTGGTCAAACAGCTCAGGCGTGATGCCTACCAAGCCTTCCAGCGTGTCGCCAATAGCGCGGGGTTGCTCAAAAATTTCTTTTTGCATGTAATGGCGGTACGGCCCCAGCTCGGCTGCGCCGCTGTGGGCTTGCACGGTTTTAACTTCGCGCTGCACTTTTTGACCGCCGTTCTCTATCCAATATTTGCCCAGCTGCATGTCCACCACGTCGCCTTCGGCCAGATACACAATTTGGTCGGTCACGCCGGCCAGGGCCATCGCATCGCTGGCCAAAAAGTTTTCGTCGGCCTGCGCGCTGCCTGTGGCTTTAGCGCCTACGCCCAAGATCAATGGCGAGCCTGCGCGTGCGCCGATGATGCGGTGCGGCTCGTCTTTATGAAACACGCCCAGTGCGTAGGCGCCGTGCAGGTGTTTGAGCGCGGCTTTGACGGCGTCAAAAATATCGCCGTCGTACAGGCTGTCTACCAAGTGCGCGATAACTTCAGTGTCGGTTTGGCTGACAAACACATAGCCCTTGGCTTGCAGGTCACGGCGCAGTTGTTCGTGGTTTTCGATGATGCCGTTGTGTACCAAGGCTACCCGTGGCGGCTTGCCCGCTGCGCTCGTCGAGCCATCTGGCTTATCGCCTACAGCACCCGTGCCGTGGCTAAAGTGCGGGTGCGCGTTGTGCACCGCCGGTGCGCCGTGAGTAGCCCAGCGGGTGTGGGCTATGCCAGTGCTGCCCTCAAACGGCGTGCCAGCGGCATTGTCAGCGTCAATCTGCGCGCCCAGCTCGGCCACGCGGCTGGTGGTGCGGGCTCTTTTTAAGCCACCTGCGTGCACGGCCACGCCGCACGAGTCATAGCCCCGGTATTCCAGCCGCTGCAGGCCTTGCACTAAAACGGGGACAATATTGCGTTGAGATACTGCGCCGACGATGCCACACATGAGATTGCTCCTTGTTTGCCAATGGATTGCTGATGGGCTGCATCGTAGGCCAGTTAGATAAAAATTAATGATTGATATTTAATACTATTTGGTATTTAATTTCAATAATATTTTATAAATTACTTAAATTTCATTTACATATAGATTATGGAATTAAATACCGAAAAATTAGCGCTCGATGCCATCGACTTGCGCATCCTAGACCAGCTGCAGACTGACTCCAGCATCAGCAACCAAGATTTGGCCGCCAAGGTGCATGTATCGCCGCCCACCTGCCTGCGCCGTGTTAAACGGCTGACCGAGCTGGGCGTGATCGAGCGGCACATCGCCGTACTCAACCCGCAAAAGCTGGCCAGCCTGATAGGCCACGGCCTGACCGCGATTGTGGAGGTCACGTTAACTGAGCAAAGCAGCCAAGTGCTCAGCACGTTTGAGGCGCGCATGCAGCCAGAGCGCGCCGTGCAACAGTGCTACCGCGTAAGCTCAGGCCCTGACTTTGTACTGGTAGTGCAGGTGCGCGACATGCCCGATTATTTGGCCTTGGTGCAGCGCGTGCTGACAACCGACGCGCAGGTGCGCAACGTCAAAGCCTACTTCAGCGTCTTACGCAGCAAGTTTGCGCCACAATTGCCTGTTAATTGACAAAATAAGTATGAAATTGGGCTGTAGTCCAAGTATTTATTGCTCAGGCAGCTATTAATTTTATAGTACTTAATTTGTTCATCTGTTGCGTTTAACAGCCCGTAGTAGTGCTTTTGTACCTTGATGACCTTGGACGGGCAATGGGACATGTCGCTTGCAAGTTGCAGCAAAACACACGCAGCCCGGCTTGTGTATTTGACCCAACGAAGTACGACGCGCCTTCACTGCAACTTGCAATCAACAAGATCCCATCGCTTCACCCTGGTAAGTTTGGTAGTTTTAATGCAAATGTGGTTAGGTGATCTACTGCTTTGCAAAGGCCAGTAAAGCGCTTTATTCAATTAGTCTTTCGTACAATCAAGTCAATCTCGCGCACAGCATGTGAAGTAATCGTTTGATATTTACGTGGGCGGGTCGAACGAGAAGTTAGGCGGGTCTTGTGTACTGCGACATTCTTTCATTGAATTTCGACAAAAGGTCTTGCTGCCCAGCGATGCCGACGATCTGGGCGGCCGCAATTAGACCAAGTACGCCAGCGACTCCCAAGGCTTTTGCTACGTCTTCATCAGGATAGTTAGGTCCGACCAAGCCTGGCGCATGGCGGCGGCTAACCTGTAGGAAGCCTGTGTGAGTGAAATCATTCATCTGCTTGTAAGCCGAGAGCTTGAATATCGATAGTACGCCATTCGGCGTACCTATCTTTTCCTCGTATTCTGTGACCAGCAAATCAAACTTCTTGTCCAATTTACCCTTCTTGAACTTCTGAAGCTGTGACTCAGTGGCACACGCGTGAAGCCATAAGCCGCGGACCAAGGACTCCGCAATCACACGCAAAAGCGCCAGCATGGAGCCTGGCAGTCCAGCTGAGTAAAGCAAGGCGATTGCCCTTTGGTGCTCAAGCGCGACATCAAAGCAGCCAATCGCAAGCTGTGCGCGCTCGTCAGTGGGCAGCGTGAGTCCGACGGTATGCTTGTCTATCCACTTCACAAGTTCGACGAGTGCGGAGTGCTGAGACGATGCTTGTATCAGAGGCATAACGTTTGACATGAGGACTTAGGCATCCAATTGCCGTAGTATAAATTCGGCGGGTGAACTAGAGCTCGTATCAGCGTAGCGATTGACGTTCTGATCAAACTCTGAACCGTTTTTCTTCAAGTAGTTCGTGAACTTGTTTAAGGAAGCTTCTATTCGGCTGTCGTCGTTGGCAATTTTTCTGATTTCAGTAACCGCTATGTTTTCGCCCAGGAAGCCGAGGTAGATGTCGAAAGCGTCGCGCTCGCGCTTCGGCTTCTGACAACTATCCATCTTAGTCGCGAACATGCCATCAAAGCTGACGAGATTGAAAGGAACGCCATCAATGCTCTCCTTGGAGAACATGGTCTTTTGGAAGAGGATCTCAGAATTTGGTAAGACAACAGACTTCATCTTCTTAAACTCAGTTTCTTCGTTCGTAAGTGGGACATCGAGTTCGAGATGATCGACAAACATTCCATTCGTTTTTTCCTCCGTGAGCATTTTCGGGTGCAGAAGGTCGATATGGAATACGAAGTCTTTGCCTTTAATGTTCAGGACTCGCATCAGCTGAAACGGATGCTTGGCAGAAGGCACAAATCCTAAGGCGAAGAAATGTCCAATGACGTCGTTGATTGCCCCGCTGATGTAGGACTCTCGAAAAAGCAAATCAACATCGAGGGTACCAGGATGTACAAGTGCAGTTGTATTTCGTAGCGCCGGACACCACCCGCCGATCACTATGTATTGGAGGTTAGGGAACTTCTGCAGCGCTACAGCAGTGTCTTTCAGGAGCGCTCGTGCGCCGTCTTCGATGGAGTTGAGCATGGAATATGCTGGTGATTATGGATTGGATAACTAATGTAGGATAAGCCGCGAAACCTGTGGTCTTAATACGCAGTGGCGATTCAATTTAAGCATTACACACTTTTGAAATTGGCTTCAAATATAGATTCCAATCGATCATACTGCTTAGTCGTCAAGTTAAAAAAATTCTTTGCAATCCGGCAGCTCACCTTTTTTAAAGTGAGCAACTCGAAGAAGAATACACAATCTGCGCATGCAATGGCGTGCTACACAAGACAGGCAAGCGGTGATGGAGTGTGGTTGTGATGAAAATCTGTAGAAAGGCGCGCGGTGCAAAAGGTGGCCTTGTGTGAGCTGGGTTCGTGCGTGTTTTCGTAGGATTTTGTAGCGCAACTTCCTCCATCGCCGCAGCTCACGGTCTATGCTCAGCGACTCTTAAAAATAGACGTAAGACATCCAAGGCGTATCCAAATGAGACGTTTTAAGAAGAAAATAGTGCTGTAGTCCAAGTATTTACTGCTCAGGCAGCTATAAAATTTATAGTAACTATGTCTCCTAAATTATTTACCCGTCCAGCCGCTTTATCTATTTTGTTGGCACTGGGTGTGTGCTTTGCGGCCAACCATGTGGCGGCGCGTGTGGCTTTTGACAATGGCGTAGGCATTACCACCGCTATCTTGATGCGCTCGGGCTTAACAGCTTTGGTGCTGCTGGCGGTGGTGCTGTGGCAGCGGGTGGGTCTGCCGCGCCCGCACTCCCTGTCGCAGCCTCAGTCCCCATCTCGCCCCATTGCACACTGGGTGCTATGCGTTGGCGCGCTGGTGGCGCTGCAAAGCCTGTGTTTGTATTCGGCCGTGGCGCGCGTGCCGGTGGTGCTGGCGCTGCTGGTGTTTAACACCATGCCGCTGCTGTATGCGTTGCTCACCTGGGCCTTGGGTGGCCCACGGCCCAGCGCTCGCGCGCTGGCGTGCATGGGTGTGATTTTGCTGGGCTTGGCCATGGCGCTAGACGTGGTGGCGCGGCTGCAGGGCCAGGCGTCTTCAGTCACTACCGCCACGCTGCTGATCGGTGTGGCGTTTGCCTTTGCAGCGGCCAGCACCATGGCGTGCGCGCTGTGGGTCACAGAAAAGCGCCTGACCAGCGTACCCGGGCTTTTGCGCAGCCTGTGGACTATGGGCTTGGTGTTTTCCGCGATGGTAGTGGTCAGTACCGCTGGCGCTGCGCTGAACACGCCTTTGCTGCCCGGCGGCATGGCCTGGCCTGCCAACGCGCTGGGCTGGTGGGCGCTGGCGGCGTTGGTGGTGTGCTACGGCACAGCGTTTTCGCTGTGGTTTATCTGGATGCCGCGCCTGGACATGGCGCGCAACGGCAGTGCCTTGAATATCGAGCCAATTGCGGTGTTGGTGATGGCGTGGATGTTCTTAGGCCAAAGCTTAGCGCTGTTGCAGCTGGTGGGGGCATTGGTGGTAGTAGCGGGTATTGTTTTGCTGGCCAGAGTGCGTAAATAATGGATAAATAGGGCTGTAGTCCATGTATTTATTGCTTTAATAGCTATTAATTTCATAGCGACTACTTGGTTGCTTGACGCGAAAGCGTCCACTTAAATGCAGATTTTTGTGCCAATTTGCACTTTTCAAACGCAGCAATGAGCGCACCAGTATCTTTGTCTGCAGAGTTGGACGTGGTTTGAAAAGCCAGTTTCCATGGCGGTCTGAACACAGTGGTGGTTACTGTGGGGGGAAACCCTGAAGCTAATTGTTTTGAATACGAGTCACCGTGTTGCGCCGTTATAGACACTGATTTCACTGCAAACTGACCCACTATCAACTTGGCGCATTCCTGCTCTTGTTGGTCATCCGTTTCTAATTCAACCTTGAACAAAGCCGGTTCATTTTTAACCGGCGCGCTGGCTGTTGCAGCATACGCACTAAAGCTCACACATACTAAAAGAAACAAGCAGGTAGATAGTTTCATAGATTATTTAAAATTTATTCCTTGATTATTCGATGATAGATCATTGAACCGTGCATCAAAAGAGTTTATGAAATGATCTTCTTGCACTACACTAATTTTTATGACAATCGAGCGTTCACAACAGCACCTACCCCACGGCATCACGCTAAGCTGCCGTACCAGCGGGCAAAAGGGCAAGCCAGTGATGGTGTTTTTGCATGGCTTCCCGGAGGGGGCTTTTGTGTGGGACGCGCTGCTAGAGCATTTTGCAGCGCAGGGCTATCGCTGTGTGGCACCCAACCTGCGGGGTTTTGAAAAATCATCTGCGCCCAGCGATGTAGCCCAGTACCGCGCCAAGCATTTGGTGCAAGACATGACTGCGTTGATCGCTATCGAGTCACCCCACGCACCCCTGGCCGCGCTGGTGGCGCACGACTGGGGCGGCGCAGTGGCCTGGAACCTGGCCAACCAAGCGCCGCAGTTGCTGCGCAAGCTGTGCATCATTAACTCGCCGCATCCCGGCACGTTTTTACGCGAGCTGCGTGATTCGCCTGCCCAGCAGGCGGCCAGCGCGTACATGAACTTTTTAATCCGCCCAGATGCAGAAAAGCTGCTGGCGCAGGACGACTACCGCAGGCTGTGGGAGTTTTTTACCAATATGTTTGCCAACACGGGCCAGCATATGTGGCTAACCGATGCGGTAAAGGCGCAATACCGCAGTGTGTGGGACCACGGCATGACGGGCGGCTGCAACTACTACCGCGCCTCTCCCATTCGTCCCCCTACGGCCAGCGACCCCGGTGCAGCAGCCATCACACTGCCGCGTGAGATGCTAACCGTGAACGTGCCTACGCAAGTGATTTGGGGCATGAACGACATTGCCCTGCCACCCGCGCTGATTGATGGGCTGGAAGACTACATACCGCAGCTGCAAATACACCGAATACCCGACGCCACACACTGGATAGTGCATGAGCAACCGGCGCTGGTGAAGCAATTGATAGGTGATTTTCTAAAGTTGTAGTTGTTGCACTACGCTATTAATTTTGTAGCTGTATAAGCAATGAATACTTGGACTAGAAGCACTTTTCATAAGTAAAAGCACTAAAACAGCTTTAAACCGCAGCAGCACCCGGCTCACCATCTTCCAGCGCATCCGGCTCATCAACAGCATCCAAGTTATCGCCCGCCGGCGCATTTGCATCCACCACCGGGTCCACCGAGCGCACCAACGGCTCAGCCGCCCACGCACGCAGGTGCAGGGCCATCTCGTCTACGCCAATGCGTTTGAGGGCAGAGAACATCTTCACATCGCCGCCACCGGCTTGCAGCTTGGTGATTGACAGCGCCTTGGCGGCTTCGGTTTTGTTCAGCTTGTCGGCTTTGGTTAGCAAGATAACGAATTTCAGGCCTTTTTCTACCCGTGGGCGAATCACGTCGAGCAAGATGTCGTCCAACTCGGTCAGGCCCAGGCGCGGGTCGCACAGCAGCACGACTGCGGCTAGGTTTTCGCGGCTTTTTAGGTAGTTGGCCATCACGCGCTGCCAGCGCAGCTTGCTGTCTTTGGCTACTGCCGCGTAGCCGTAGCCGGGCAGGTCGGCCAGTATCGCGTCGGTAGCGCCCTGGCGGCCAATCGAGAACAGGTTGATGTGCTGCGTGCGGCCAGGGGTTTTAGACGCGTAGGCCAGCTGCTTTTGCTGCGCCAGGGTGTTGATGCAGGTGGACTTGCCAGCGTTAGACCGGCCCACAAAGGCAATCTCAGGCATATCTAGCGCAGGCAAGTGGTGCAGCTGCGCGGCGGTGGTTAAAAAGCGCGTGGTGTGCAGCCAGGCCATGGCTTCTTTGGCCTCGGTGCTGGCCTCGGCGGGCTTGGCGTAGCTGGGCGTAGCGTGGTTAAGCACCGTGGTTTTGCCCTGCTGGGTCAGCGACACCGTAGAGCGGGCTTTGCTGCGCGGGCCCGGGTTGGTAGATTTTTTGGACGGTGAGGTGGACATATTGGGTGCGCAGGGGCGCAAATTAGAGCAGGCGAGATACCCAGCCATTAGACGCGTAAATACACACGATTGGAGGGCCAAAAAACACACAGGAAGTGATTTCCCGCATGAAGCATTGTAAAATCATTAGGTTTTGCATACCAGACATTGTTACAAGCCATGAAATTCATTGCCAGTTTATTGCTAGCCGCCTGTGTGGCTACCCCCGTTTTTGCCGCTACG
Organism: Polaromonas sp.; assembly: GCA_043747295.1. Lineage (GTDB taxonomy): Bacteria > Pseudomonadota > Gammaproteobacteria > Burkholderiales > Burkholderiaceae_C > JAAFIP01. Next base: position 17,518 of record JAYTPK010000227.1, read on the forward strand.
GCCGCCGCACCTGCTGCTGGCGCATCTGCTGCCGTGGCTGTCAAAATCGCTAAACCCGACTTGGCCAAAGGCTCTGAAAAATTCACCGCCGTGTGCGCATCGTGCCACGGCGCCGATGGTAATTCTGGCTCGCCTGAAAACCCCAAGCTCGCTGGCCAACACCCTGAGTATTTGGTCAAACAGCTGATGGAATTCAAAGCCGGCAAGCGTAAAAACGCCATCATGCAAGGCTTTGCCTCTACTTTGAGCGACGAAGACATGCGTAATGTGGCCTACTGGGCTACCGCGCAAAAGCAAAAGCCAGGCTTTGCCAAAGACAAAGGTTTGGTCACCTTGGGCGAGAAAATTTACAAGGGCGGCATTGCTGACCGCCAAATTGCAGCGTGTGCAGGCTGCCACAGCCCCACAGGCGCAGGCATCCCATCACAATACCCTCGTTTGGCTGGCCAACATGCTGACTATGTTGCCTCGTCATTGCGTGGCTACCGTGATGGCACTCGTAACAACAATATCCAAATGACACAAAACGCCGCCAAGCTGAACGACCGCGAGATCAAAGCTGTGGCTGACTACGTAGCAGGCCTTCGTTAAGCGGAACTAAATGGGGCGCTGCGCACACTAAATTTGTACGAATTGCCTCCAAAATCGTAATGTTTACCTTTTAAACCCAAAGGTTTATCTCCTCAAACCGCAAGGTTTTCCTATTCCTAAGGCGGGCTTTCCTAGTGAGGCTCGCCTTTTTTATTGCAAGTTTGAGACAATCACTCCATGTCAGTTTCAACCCACGGCCTTCGGCTTAAAACTCCCTCGCTGGCACTGCGCGCAGCGGTAGAGCTGCTGTCGTCCATGCGGTTCTCTATCTCGCTGCTCAGCGTGATTTGTATCGCCTCGGTGATAGGCACGGTGCTCAAGCAGGGCGAGTCGCTGAACAACTACGTTAACAAATTTGGCCCTTTTTGGGCTGATGTGTTTTTAGCGGTCAGCCTGCCCACGGTGTACAGCGCTTGGTGGTTTTTGTTAATTTTGGCGTTTTTGGTGTTGTCTACCAGTCTGTGCATTGGCCGCAACACCCCTAAAATTTTGGCCGACCTGAAAGTTTATAAAGAAGGCATACGCGAGCAAAGCTTGAAGGCCTTTGGCCACCGCGCAGAAACCACCTTGCAAGAAACTGCCGAAGTGGCTGCGCACCGCGTGGGCAACACGCTGGCAGCCTCGGGCTGGCGCGTGAAGCTGCAAACCCGCGATGCTGACCCAGCTACTGGCCCGGCCACCGCACGCCAGGGCGGCTTCATGATTGCGGCCAAAGCAGGCGCCGTTAACAAGCTGGGCTACATTGCTGCGCACAGCGCCATTGTGTTGGTGTGCGTGGGCGGTTTGCTAGACGGTGATTTGTTCATTCGCATGCAGCAGTGGTTTAACGGCAAGTCCATCTACACCGGCGGCGGCATGATTGCCGACATCGCGCCTGCGCACCGCTTGGGCCAGTCTAATCTGGCGTTTCGCGGTAACTTGCTGGTGGCCGAAGGTGCGCAGTCGTCCACCGCTATCTTGAACCAAAGCGGCGGCGTGCTGATTCAAGATTTGCCTTTTTCGATCCAGCTGAAAAAGTTTATCGTCGAGTATTACTCCACGGGCATGCCCAAGTTATTTGCCAGCGATATTGTCATCATCGACAAAGAAACGGGCGAGAAAATCCCTGCCCGTGTTGAAGTAAACCACCCTGCCAGCTACAAAGGCATAGAAATTTACCAAAGCAGTTTTGACGATGGCGGCTCCAGCGTGAAGCTGCGCGCTGTGCCCATGGGCGCGGGTGCTAAGCCGTTTGAGATTGAAGGCGTGATCGGCGGGCAGACAAACTTGGCCAAAGGCGACAGCCCCGACAAGATGACGCTGGAATACACCGCGCTGCGCGTGATCAACGTAGAAAATTTTGGCCAGCGCGGCCAAAGCACATCGGGTGCTGATGTGCGCAAAGTAGATTTGCGTGAGTCGTTTGAAAACACTTTAACTGCTGCCAACAAAGTCAAATCCACCAAAGAGCTGCGCAACATCGGCCCCAGCATTACCTACAAGCTGCGCGATGCCGCAGGCCAAGCCACCGAGTTTCATAACTACATGCTGCCAGCGGTGCTAGAAAAAGACGAAAAAGGCAACGGCCAAAGCGTGTTTTTGCTGGGCGTGCGCAGCAACCCCAGCGATGCTTTTAACTATCTGCGCGTACCCGCTGACGACCAAGGTGCTATCGACGGCTTTGCCCGCCTGCGCCAAGCGTTACTCGATGCTGATCTGCGCACTAAGGCCGTGCAGCGCTATGTGGCCAAGGCTGTAGAGCCTGGCAAAAAAGAGCTGGCCGACCAGCTGACTATTTCTGCCAGCCGGGCGTTGGCTTTGTTTGCCGGTGCCGAGAAAATCAACAACGAAAGCGTCTCTGGCCTGCAGGCGGTCTCCAGATTTATGGAGGCCAGCGTGCCCGAGGCCGAGCGTGAGCGCGCAGGCGAAGTGCTGGTGCGCATACTGAACGGCACGATTTTTGAGCTGCTGCAGGTCAGCCGTGAGCAGGCAGGCCTTAAACCGTTAGAGCCTAACGACAGCACGCAGGCCTTCATGTCTCAAGCAGTCATTGCGCTGTCAGACGCCTTCTTCTACCCCGCGCCCATGGCCTTCGCATTAAAAGACTTTACCCAAGTGCAGGCCAGCGTGTTCCAGGTGGCGCGTGCCCCGGGCAAATGGATAGTCTATGCAGGTTGCCTATTTCTCATCATTGGTATTTTTGCGATGTTGTATGTGCGTGAGCGCAGGCTGTGGGTGTGGGTAACAGCTAGTGCAGACGGCACCGCCCGCGCGCAAATGGCCCTGTCGACCAACCGCAAAACCATGGATGGCGACAAAGAATTTGAAATGCTTAAAACCAAACTGCTGGGTTTAAAACCTCACGCTGCACCAAGCCCTGCAACCATCACCACAGGTGTACTCTGATGAATACTGCCACCACCACCTTAAACGGTAAAACCAGCGCCACTACCATGATGCTCGGCGAGGGCTACTTTGCCAAGCGCAGCGCATTTGACTGGGCGTTTGCCTTGATCGTGATGCTGGGCGTAGGCTATGCGTTGTCACGCTACAGCGGTTCGATGGATTTTTACGATAAATCTATTTTGATCGGCTTATCGCCAGCGGTGATTTGGCTGGGCTGGTTTTGGCGGCCGCTGCGCAACTTAATGCTGGTGGTTGCAGCGTTTTCGTTATTGTCTGTCAGCGCCTACCAAGGCGACTTGGCACGCGCAGAAAAAGTGTTTTGGCTTAAATACTTTATCTCCAGCCAGTCGGCTATTTTGTGGATGAGCGTGCTGTTTTTTATGAGCACGATTTTTTATTGGCTGGGCATGCTGTCCAAAGCGCAAAGCGCCGCGATGGAATCTTTAGGCAGCAAAATCGCTTGGGCGGGTGTCACCATGGCGCTCATCGGCACCATGGTGCGCTGGCACGAAAGCCATTTGCTAGGCCCTGATATTGGCAGTATTCCAGTGACCAATTTGTACGAAGTGTTCGTGCTGTTCAGTTGGCTCACCACTACGTTTTATTTGTATTTTGAATCGCGCTACCAAACCAAGTCCTTGGGCGCGTTTGTTATGCTGATTGTTAGCGCTTCGGTAGGCTTTTTGCTGTGGTACACCTTGGTGCGTGAGGCGCATGTAATTCAGCCATTAGTGCCCGCCCTGAAAAGCTGGTGGATGAAGCTGCATGTACCGGCCAACTTTATTGGCTACGGCACCTTTGCACTAGCCGCTATGGTGGGTTTTGCTTACCTCATTAAGCAGCAAGCTGCTGAGACCAAATGGTACAAGCTAGCGCCGCTGTGGATTTTGGGCGTGGTGCTGTGCTTTGAGCCGATTGTGTTTCGTCAGTCGCCCGCTTCAGCAGCTGGTGGCAGTATGAGCAATTACTGGGCGATCTATTTTGGTATTTCAGCGCTCATCGTGGCCACCATTTTGTTCAGCCGCAAACGCATTGCAGAGCGCCTGCCTAGTTTTGAAGTGCTCGACGATGTGATGTACAAGTCGATCGCCGTTGGGTTTGCGTTTTTCACCATCGCTACCGTGCTAGGCGCGCTGTGGGCCGCCGAGGCTTGGGGCGGCTACTGGAGCTGGGACCCCAAAGAAACCTGGGCACTCATCGTCTGGCTTAACTACGCAGCCTGGCTACACATGCGCCTAATGAAGGGCCTGCGCGGCACAGTAGCCGCTTGGTGGGCGCTGGTGGGCTTGGCGATTACTACGTTTGCTTTTATTGGGGTGAACATGTTTTTGAGCGGGTTGCATAGTTACGGGACTTTGTAGTGTTTTCGTAATTGAAACGCGGGGATTTTTTGAACGCAGAGGGCGCGAAGAATTCGCAGAAAACGCAAAAGAAGATAAAAGAAGATAAAAGAAGACCAAAAAGTTATTTGAATCGAAAATGAACTCGTAAAAGTTAAATGTCTCTGTGCTTTTTAATTTTGAATTCATTTTGTATTTCTTTTCTGCGTACTCTGCGAATCCTTCGCGCCCTCTGCGTTCAAAAAATCCCCGTATTCTTCTTGTTGTAAGAAGATAAAGTGTCCAACGACTACTAGTTAAATTAGGAGTTTTTTATGCTGATTCAGACGTTTAAAGATGGTTTTAACCACCGCACCCCTAGCGAGATTACGTCGCACACCGCCTATGAAGGCCGCCGCGACATGCTTAAATTGCTAGCCACAGGCGCAGCGGGTGCCACGCTGGCGGGCTGGGCTGCGCGTGACGCGCGTGCTAGTGTGGGTGGGGGCAAGCTGCCTGCGCTGGTGGGTGCCAAGTCAGCCGTGTCAGGCGCCGTGGTAATGGAAAAAGTCACTGACTATAAAGATGCATCTACCTACAACAACTTCTACGAGTTTGGTACTGACAAGTCCGACCCTGCCAAAACCGCCCACACGCTGCAAACCAAACCTTGGACAGTAGAGATTGAAGGCTTGGTCAAAAAGCCTGCTAAATACACACTAGAAGACCTTATCAAACTCAGCGCGCAAGAGGAGCGCATCTACCGCTTGCGCTGTGTTGAAGGCTGGTCGATGGTGATTCCGTGGGTAGGTTATTCACTCAGCGAGTTGATCAAAAAAGTAGAACCGCTTGGCAATGCCAAGTATGTAGAGTTCTATACCCAAGCCGATAAAAAGACCATGCCTGGTTTGAGCGGCGGCGCATTGGACTGGCCGTACGTTGAAGCGCTGCGTATGGACGAAGCGATGCACCCGTTGGCGCTGCTGACTTTTGGGATGTATGGTGAGGTGATGCCTAACCAAAACGGCGCGCCAGTGCGCATGGTGTTGCCGTGGAAATATGGTTTTAAAAGTGGCAAATCGATTGTCAAAATCCGCTTTACCGACAAAGAACCTAAAACCGCATGGAACAAAGCGGCACCGCAAGAATATGGTTTTTACAGCAACGTTAACCCCACCGTAGACCACCCGCGCTGGAGCCAAGCAACCGAGCGCCGCATTGGTGAAGAGGGCGGTTTGTTCGCTAAAAAGCGTAAAACCGAGATGTTCAACGGCTATGAGGCGCAAGTTGCTGCCTTGTATGCTGGTTTGGATTTGAAGAAGAACTTCTAAACTCGGCAATTCATGCGTCAGCTATTACTCAAACCAGTGGCACAACCGCTGGTTTTCTTATTCTGCTTACTGCCTTTTGCATGGCTGGCTTACAACGTTGCCATCAACAACTTAGGTGCCAACCCGCAAGAGGCTTTGATTCGTGCTACCGGAGATTGGACGCTGCGGTTTTTATGTATCGTTTTGGCGGTCACGCCGT
>JAYTPK010000228.1:0-5098 GCA_043747295.1 Polaromonas sp.
TAGGCTTTCAGGCTTGCTGTCTATCTCCATTTTAATTTTAGAGGCCGCTTCATCAATCAAATCGATGGCTTTATCAGGTAAAAAACGGTCGGTGATGTAACGGTGGCTCAGCTCGGCTGCGGCAATGATCGCGGGGTCGGTGATCTCCACGCCATGGTGCACTTCGTATTTTTCTTGCAGGCCGCGCAAGATGGCGATAGTAGCCTCAACTGTTGGCTCGCCTACTAGGATTTTTTGAAAACGCCGCTCTAATGCCGCGTCTTTTTCAATGTATTTTCGGTATTCATCTAGCGTGGTGGCGCCCACGCAGTGCAGCTCGCCGCGTGCCAGTGCGGGCTTTAGCATATTGCCTGCGTCCATTGCGCCCTCGGCCTTGCCTGCGCCCACCATGGTGTGCAGTTCGTCAATAAACACTATTGTTTGGCCTTCGTCTTTGGCTAAGTCTTTGAGCACGTTTTTCAGGCGTTCTTCAAACTCGCCTCTAAATTTTGCACCGGCTAAAAGTGCGGCCATGTCCAGCGACAACACCCGCTTGCCTTTAAGCGACTCGGGCACCTCGCCTGCCACAATGCGTTGCGCTAGACCTTCGACAATTGCCGTTTTTCCCACACCCGGCTCGCCAATCAGCACGGGGTTGTTTTTAGTGCGGCGCTGCAGCACTTGGATGGCGCGGCGGATTTCATCATCGCGGCCAATCACGGGGTCTAGCTTGCCCATGCGGGCACGCTCGGTCAAATCAACGCAGTATTTTTTAAGTGACTCGCGTTGGTCTTCTGCATCGGCGCTGTCCACGCCCTGCCCGCCACGCACGGCGGTAATGGCAGCTTCTAGGCTTTTGCGGTTTAAGCCGTTGTCTTTGGCGGTTTTGGCGATGTCTTGTTTGCTGTCAGCCAAAGCCAAAAGAAACAACTCGCCTGCAATGAACTGGTCGCCGCGCTTGATGCCTTCTTTTTCTGCACCTTGAATGATGGACGCTAAATCACGCCCCACGGTGACTTGCTCTTGGCCCTGCACCTGTGGCAGGCGCTTGACTGCTGCATCGGCAGCTGCCTGCAGGCCAGCTACATTAACGCCTGCGCGCTGCAGAAGGGCCTTGGTGCCGTCGTCTTGGCGCAGCATGGCCGCCAGCACGTGGGCTGGCTCAATGTAGCCGTTGTCGTTGGCCAGGGCCAAGCTTTGCGCATCGGCCAAGGCCTCTTGAAATTTGGTGGTGAGTTTGTCTAGGCGCATACATGCTCCGCATTCAGTGGCATCAAAAGTGTCAGTCTAGCCTACACATCGGGCGGTTATGCGGATTTTCAAGATCTTGTGGCGTAGGGGCTTTGATGCAGATCATCGGGCGGAGTCATCGCAGGACCAGGCGAGCGGCGCACTTAGCTGCGCGGCTGTCCTCCGGGGCGGCCTAGGGCCGCCGCCTCCCCCTTGATGCCGCTGCGCTAAGTGCACAACCCGCCTGATCTAGCCGAGATGGTCGCAGCTCAACCTGTGATTCAAACACGCTAATTGCGTCGGTGCGCAAAAAACTAGCTAGCCATAAAATTTTAGCCAGCGCTTTGGCAGGCTTTAAAATCACACCATGAACATCCACCAACTGAGCGTGAACTATCTGCAGGAGCATGACCGAATCTTGGTGCGTATTAACACCACGGATGCGGCTGAGCTGCGGCTGTGGTTTACGCGTCGGTTGACTTTGGGCTTGGCACCGATTTTAGGCAAAGTTGTGGCCGAGCATGTGGCCAAACAAGAGGCCTTGCATTCGCCCCACATCTCGCCCACGGCCACCGCAGACCCTGCCACTCAGCAGATGCTGGCTGATTTTAAAAAGCAGGAGCATTTGCTCAAATCTGATTTTCAAACGCCGTTTAAAGCTGAAGTAACCCAGCTGCCGCTAGGCGCTGAGCCGCTGCTGGTCACCGAGGTGAATATGACACCGCAACCCAGTGGGCAAATGCAGTTGGTGTTTAGCGAGAAGTTGCCTGATGTGACCAAGCCCCGTAGTTTTCAAATTGCACTTGAGCCTAAGCTTACGCATGGATTCATCCATTTACTAGACAAAGCCATTGAAGTGTCAATGTGGCGTGAAGACGTGAGAGTGGTGCAAAGCGATGCAGCGCCTGATGCTGCGCTGCACGCGATGGATGAGAAGCCCAAGTACTTGAACTAGAGCTTGCACTGTTACCTGAACTAAGCCTGATCACGTCCCCAGCGGCTAGCCAGAATTTGTTTTGATTAGCCCTGAATCTGCTCTTTGAGCTTGTGGCTCGCGTGAAAGGTGACCACGCGGCGCGCTTCGATGGGGATAGCTTCGCCAGTGCGCGGGTTGCGTCCCGGACGCGGGGCCTTGGTGCGGATTTGAAAGTTGCCAAAGCTAGAGATTTTTACATCGGTGCCGTCCACCACACTTTTGGCAATCAGCTCAAAAAAAGCGTCGATCATGTCTTTGGACTCGCGCTTATTTAAACCAATTTGCTCAAATAACAAGTCTGCCAACTGCGCCTTGGTGAGCGCTGGGGTTTCTAAACTCTCGACGGTAAACTCCATCTTTTACTCCTAATTTAATAGCTGCTTAAGCAGTAAATACTTGGACTACAAGGTGATTTGATTGGTAAAAAGTACTTTCTAAGCACCTCTAATGCTCTTACATCATGCCCTGAGTCTGCCACCTACATCTTTACCCAATTGTTGCAGCACTGCGGCCACCGCCGCTTCAATTTGATTTTCGGTTAGTGTCGCATCGCTGCTGCCCAAGGTCAAGCGTACCGCCAGGCTTTTCTCGCCCTGCTCCATACCTGGGCCGCTGTCTTTAGGGCGGTACACGTCAAACAGCAGCGCATCTTGCAGCAAGCCCTGGGTAGGTGCAGCGTGGATAGCCGCCATCAGCGCAGCGTGGCCCACGCTCTCCCGCACGATGACCGCAATGTCGCGTTCTACTTCTTGAAACTTGGCAATGGTTTTGGCAGCTGGCAGGTCGCGCTGCATCACAGCGGCTAAATCTAGCTCAAACAATACTGGCGCTTGCGGCAACTCGTAACCCTGCTTCCAGCGCGGGTGCAGCTCGCCGATCACGCCAATCTCTTTTCCGTTAACCCACACCTTGGCGCAGCGGCCTGGGTGCATCGCGGGGTGCTCAGCGGCTACAAAGGTAGCCTGCAATGGCGCGAGCAAATTTTCTACATCGCCCTTCACATCAAAAAAGTCTGCTGCGGCATCCTTAGCACTCCACTGGCGCTGCACTGCGCCACCAAAGGCCAAGCCTGCAACACGCAGTGGCTGGCTGATACCTGCCACTTGCGTATCGCTGGTGGTAACACTGGCATCGCGCATGAACACACGGCCCAGCTCGAAGATACGCACACGGCTGGCTTTGCGGTCTAGGTTGTGCTTCAAAATTTGCAGCAAACTTCCCAGCAAAGACGAGCGCATCACGCTCAGCTGACTGGCAATCGGGTTGAGCAGTTTGATTGGGTTGGTGTTGCCAGCCAACTCGGTTTCCCAACGCTGCTCGACAAAGCTGAAGTTAATTGTCTCTTGGTAGCCCAAGCCCGCCAGTGCGTGGCGCACAGCAAAGCGGCCGCGTTGCGATTCGCTGCGCACTTGTGGCGCAATGGGCGCAATGGGTAGCGAGGTAGGCAAATTATCGAACCCCACCATGCGCACCACTTCTTCGATCAGGTCTTCTTCGATGGTGATGTCAAAGCGGTAGGGTGGTGGGGTGACGATGATCACGCCGTTGTGCTCAGTCGCTGGCAAGCCTAGGCGTTTGAATGCATCAAGGCACTGCGCCGCCGTCACGGGCATGCCAATGACTTTGCTAGCGCGCGCTACGCGCAGCGCAACAGGTTTGCGCACCGGCATGTTCAGCTGCTGATCATCCATGGGGCCAGGTTGGCCACCGCAGATGTTTAGCACCAGTTGGGTGATGCGCTCAATGTGTTCTACCGTTTCGCTAGGGTCTACGCCGCGCTCAAAGCGGTGGCCCGCATCGGTGCTGAAATTAAAGCGACGTGAGCGGCCTGCAACGGCCTCTGGCCACCAGAAGGCGGCTTCGATGTAAATGTTGTGTGTGTCGTCAGTCACCGAGGTGCTATCGCCGCCCATGATGCCTGCTAGAGATTCGACCGCTTGGTTATCTGCTATCACGCCCACTTTTTCATCGACCGTAATCGTAGTGCCGTTGAGCAGCTTAAGGCTTTCACCGGCCTTGCCCCAACGTACATCTAACCCGCCGTGGATTTTGTCCAGATCAAAAATATGCGACGGACGACCAAACTCAAACATCACGTAGTTAGAAATATCCACCAGTGCCGTCACGCTACGCTGCCCACAACGCGTCAATCGGTCCACCATCCACTGCGGTGTCTTGGCCTTGGTGTTCACCCCTTTGACAATGCGCCCTGAGAAGCGGCCACACAAATCTGTATCCGAAATTTTGACCGCTAGCTTGTCGTTATGCGTTGCTGGCACTGCAGGAAACGTGTTTTGCTTTAACGCAGCGCCAGTAATCGCCGCAACCTCACGCGCCACACCGTACACGCTCAGGCAATGACCCAAATTCGGCGTCAACTTGAGTGTGAGTAAGGCATCGTCTAAATTCAAATGCTGGCGCAAATTGGTGCCTATCGGCGCGTTCGCAGCCAGCTCTAATAAACCGCTAGCATCTTCGTCAATACCCAGCTCTTTGGCCGAGCACAACATGCCTTGGCTCTCCACCCCGCGCAGCTTACCCAGCTTAATAGCAAACGGGTTGCCATCTGCGCCCGGTGGCAGCAACGCACCCACGGTAGCTACAGGTATACGAATGCCCGCGCGCGCATTAGGTGCACCGCACACGATATTGAGCAAGGTGCTTGTTCCAATGTCCACCTGGCACACACGCAAACGGTCTGCATCCGGGTGCTGCACGCATTCTTTGATCTCACCCACTACCACGCCAGTAAACGGCGGCGCAGCAGGCGCAGTGTCCTCCACCTCCAGCCCCGCCATCGTCAGCGCATCGGCCAACTGCTGGGTGGACAGTGGTGGGTTACAGAATTCTCTTAACCAACTTTCGGGGAATTGCATGGTGGTTTAACTTTTAAATTCAAAATTCGGGGGCAAA
>JAYTPK010000229.1:0-2628 GCA_043747295.1 Polaromonas sp.
CGGGTGTAAGGCCTGGACTTTTAAACACAGCGCGAATATCTGTGCCCTCTACCAAGCTAGCCGACAGCTCGCCATGCACAAACTTTGCATGTGGCAGATGCTCTTGCAGCGCAGCCAAGTGCGGCGGTGACTCACGTGTGTCCGCTACGGTCACATGCGCACCATGGCGCGCGCACCAGCGCGCCATGGCCAGGCCCGATGCGCCTAAGCCTAAAACGAGAACAGCGGTATCTTGCAAAGTGTTCATTAACGATGCTTCAACGTAATTTCAAAGTTGACAAACCTACCAAGCACAGCAGCATGGTAATAATCCAAAAACGCACCACTACTTGGGTTTCTTTCCATCCTGATTTTTCAAAATGATGGTGCAGTGGGGCCATCTTCAAAATGCGGCGACCTTCGCCGTATCTCTTTTTGGTGTATTTAAAGTAAGCCACCTGCGCCATGACTGACAGTGCTTCGACTACGAAAATACCACCCATGATGGCCAGTAAAATTTCCTGGCGCACGATCACGGCGACGGTACCCAAGGCACCACCCAAAGCCAGCGCCCCCACATCACCCATAAACACTTGCGCTGGATGCGTGTTGAACCATAAAAAGGCCAAACCTGCACCTGCCATTGCTGCGCAAAAAATCAGCAATTCACCTGCGCCTGGAATGTGCGGTAAAAATAAGTATTTAGAAAACACAGCGCTGCCTGTCACATAGGCGAACACGCCTAAAGCCGACCCCACCATGACTACAGGCATGATGGCCAAGCCATCTAAACCGTCGGTCAGATTCACCGCATTGCTAGACCCCACAATAACCAGATAGGTCATGATCACAAAGCCAAATACACCCAACGGGTAACTGACTTCTTTAAAAAACGGCACCATCAAACCCGCTTTGGGCGGCAAGTTCACATCAAAGCCTGATTGCACCCATTTGATAAACAAATCCAATACACGCAAGTTGTTGCTCTCGGAAATACTGAACACCAAATACAGCGCCGCAATCAGTCCGATCAATGATTGCCACATGTATTTTTCGCGCGAGCGCATGCCCTCGGGGTCTTTGTGTACTACCTTGCGCCAGTCGTCTGCCCAGCCAATGGCACCAAAACCTAAAGTCACAATCAGTACGATCCACACAAAGCGGTTAGACAGGTCAAACCACAACAGCGTTGAAATAGCAATCGATATCAAAATCAACACCCCGCCCATGGTGGGCGTGCCGCTCTTGGCCAAATGGGTTTGCATTGCGTACTCGCGGATGGGTTGCCCAATTTTGAGTGCTGTGAGGCGGCGTATCACCCACGGGCCTGCGAACAACCCAATCAACAAAGAAGTCAGTGCTGCCATCACAGCGCGAAAAGTTAAATATTGGAACACCCGAAAAAACCCCAGCTCGGGAGATAACGATTGCAGCCAACTGGCCAGACTAAGCAGCATGGGGTGCCTCCTGATTTGTAATTTTTATCGGTGAATTTACGGGGGCTGTAATTGCCTGAATCACACGTTCCATTTGCATAAAGCGCGAACCTTTGACCAGCACGCTGCGGTATTGCGCTATGTCGGCTAACACGCAGGTGTTCAGGGCGTCCATGCTGGCGCAATGCCGCGCTCCAGGAAACACCGCTGCGCCATAACGCATCAGCTCGCCCGTGCACAGCAGTGACTCGATACCGCGCTGGGCTGCGTATTCGCCAATTTCTGCATGCAACTCTGGCCCTTGATCTCCCACCTCGCCCATATCGCCCAGCACCAGTAAATGCGGTGCCGGCAGACCAGCCAATACATCTATGGCAGCACGTACTGAATCAGGGTTGGCGTTATAGGTGTCGTCCACCACAGTGATAGGTTTGCCACGCACATTCACGCTAAGCGCGCGCGAGCGGCCTTTGACAGCTTCAAAAGATTCCAAACCGCGGGCAATGACCTCCAGCGTCAGGCCTGCACCTATGCTGGCAGCCACAGCCGCCAACGCGTTCTTCACATTGTGTTGCCCTGCGATGGCCAGCTTGAAGTTCACAGCACCCAATGGGGTTGCCGCTTGCACGCGCCATGCGCCGTCTTCCCACTGAGCGCGGGCGGTCACGTCTGCAGCACCCGTCATGGCAAAGGTGATGCATCGGCGCATGCCTGCCAGGCTGCGCCACACAGACGCATACGCATCGTCACCCGGAAACACGGCTACACCGTTTTGTGGCAGTGCTTCAATCACAGCGCCATTTTCTTGCGCCACAGCTTCTACGGTGTGCATAAACTCCAGGTGCTCGCGCTGTGCGTTATTGACTATAGCCACAGTAGCTTGCGCAAGCTCTGCCAGATAAGCTATTTCACCAGGGTGGTTCATGCCCAGCTCAACTACAGCCATGCGGTGCTGTGCATTCAAACGCAGCAAAGTCAATGGCACACCAATGTCGTTGTTGAAATTGCCTTGGGTAGCTAAAGCCTGCTCTGCACAGGCCGCTGCAAGTATGCTGGCCACCATTTGCGTTACGGTCGTTTTGCCGTTGCTGCCTGTCACCGCAATCAAAGGCAAATCAAATTGTCGGCGCCAAGCTGCGGCCAAATGCCCCAAGGCCAGCTTGCTGTCGCCTACCTCAAGCCCGTGCAGTCTGACTGTGTCGATCCCATGCTG
>JAYTPK010000230.1:0-4290 GCA_043747295.1 Polaromonas sp.
CGCCTTGCGCCCTGTTGGCAACGCGTCATACACCATACGGCGCGACTCTACGGTTTCACCGTTGTTCAAAACCTCACCGTCCAAGCTGCCTGATACCAACAGCATGGGCCGTGTCATCGCTTTGGCATCTAGCTGCGCCTGAGCTGCGTTAGCACCCTTGCCTAATGCCGGGCTCATGGCTACAAAGGCTTTAATGCGCTTATCCAGCCCACTCCAACCGTTGGCTTTAGGGTAGTTTTGCCCGGCCAGCGCCTGCACCGTGCGCGCCCCGTATGAATGCCCTGCCACCGCCAGGCGCTGCAGGGGCACATCAGCCCATGGGCCCTGCTTGGCAGCCGTTTTGCGCTGCATCTCGTCAATGGCAAATTTCACATCGGCCACCCGCACCAGCAGTTGCTCGGGCGAGTTAGCTTTTGCTAGCGCGCTAAAGCCACCACGCAGCGCTTCGTTGTCACTGCCGGGGTGCTGCAAGTGCACCACCAGCATGCCCGCTTGCGCCCACGCCTTGCCCCACACATCAGCGCCTGTGCGCCGCCCACCCATGCCGTGCGAGAAAATCACCACGCCCTGCACTTTGCCAGCCGCATTACCACTGGCCGGGTCTACCCCATCTGGCCATCGAAGTAGCGCAGGCACCGCGCGGCTGCGGCTGGCATCAGTCCACACCTCATCTTGCAAATGGGGTAATGTCTGGGCCATAAGCCGTGGAGCAAAACACGCCGCAGCTAAGCCCAAACCCAGGCCTGAGCTAGCCTGTAACCAGCGGCGGCGCCCCGTGGAAGAGGTGGCAAAAATAGTGGACGACGGTAATGGAAGTTGCATGCTCGGGCTTTCACTAAGTGTTATGTACTACTGGCTGTGTTGTACTCTTAACGTGTATCTATTTGGTAAACATTCACCCCTTTTGAGAGGCCAGCCATGAAATTTTCACGTATTTTTACAACGCTTGCGGCTGCTATTGCGCTGACAAGCACAGTTACCACCGCCGCACATGCACAGCAGTTTTTTCGTATTGGCACTGGCGGCACTGCGGGCACCTACTACCCCGTGGGCGGCATGATAGCCAACGCGGTGTCACAGCCCGGCAAAATCATCGTTACCGCGCAGGCCAGCAACGGGTCGCTAGCTAACGTCAACGGTATTGCAGGCGGCGCGATGGAGTCTGGCTTTAGCCAGTCTGATGTAGCCACCTGGGCCCAAAAAGGCACCGGTATTTTTGAAGGCCGCCCTAACCTGCCCGACCTGCGCTTAATTGCCAACTTGTACCCCGAGAGCGTGCACGTCGTGGTAAAAAAAGGCTCGGGCATTAAAAGCATTGCCGACCTGAAAGGCAAACGCGTGGGCTTGGACGAGCCAGGCTCTGGCACACTGGTGAATGCCCGCATTATTTTGGCGGCCTATGGTGTGAAAGAGTCCGACATCAAACCCGAATTCATCAAGCCCAACCAATCGGGCGACAAGATGAAAGACGGCGCGCTGGACGCATTCTTTTTTGTCGGCGGTGCGCCTGCTGGTGCTATTGCAGAGCTGGCCACCTCGGGCAGCGGTATTGAGCTATTGCCCATTGATGGCCCTCAAGCCGAGGGCCTGCGCATGGCCAGCCCGTTTTTTGCAGTGGACAGTATTCCTGGCGAAACCTACCGCGGTGTAGCCCCCGTAGCTACCCTGTCGGTAGGCGCGCAATGGGTAACCAGCGCCAAGGCTGACACCCAGACGGTGTATGAAATCACCAAGGCACTGTTCAGCGAAAGCACCCAAAAAACTTTGGCGGCTGGACATGCAAAAGGCAAGCTGATTACCCTTAAAAATGCGGTGACTGCAGCGGGGATCCCGTTTCATCCGGGCGCAGAAAAGTTTTACCGTGAAGTCGGCGCTATCAAGTAATTTCAACGATATTTAGCACTGAGCGGGCGAATTCGCCCGCTTTTCTTTTGAAGGCATCCATGAGCGCAAGCACCCTACTTCCAGACGATAAACATCTGGCCGAGTTAGAAGAAAAATTCGACCCCGAGATGCGCTTTCGCCCCGTGGTGCCCCCCGCACTGCAGTTTGTCAAGTGGACGTTGATTGCGCTGAGCTGTTTTCACTTCTACACTGCAGGCTTTGGTCTGCTGCGCGAGACCACGCACCGAGGCGTGCACTTGGCTTTTGTACTGGGCTTGATCTTTCTAGTCTTTGCTGGCAGCAAAAAAACCTCTGCCCATAACCCAACCCACAGCCTGCTGACCCCCGGCGGTGTGCCCTTGGTTGACTGGCTGCTGGCTGCGTGCTGCGTAGCAGGCGCACTGTACATACCTTATGTGTTTGACGGCATTGCCTTTCGTGTGGGTAACCCCAGCACGCTCGACGTTGTGATGGGCACGCTGCTGTTTGCCACTTTGCTAGAGGCAACACGTCGCAGCATGGGCTGGCCACTACCCATCATTGCGCTGGGCTTTACAGCTTACGCACTACTAGGACCTTACTTTCCTGGTTTGCTCAAGCACGCCGGTGCCAGCTGGTCGCAAATGATTAACCACCAGTACCTAACCAGCCAGGGCATTTATGGCGTGGCAGTGGGGGTGGTGGCCACTTATGTTTTTCACTTTGTGCTGTTTGGTGTGCTTGCCACGCGCGTGGGCTTGGGGCAATTGTTTTTAGACATTGCATCGTCAGTCGCTGGACACTACGCTGGCGGGCCAGCTAAGGTCAGCGTCTTTGGGTCAGCACTGTTTGGCATGCTCAGCGGCTCGTCGGTGGCCAACGCCGTCACCGTGGGGTCGCTGACCATACCCGCGATGATTCGCGTAGGCTACAAACGCGAGTTTGCGGCTGCGGTAGAGGCTGCAGCATCCACCGGTGGGCAGATCACACCGCCTGTGCTGGGCGCGGCTGCGTTTTTGATGATTGAGTTTTTGCAACTACCTTACCAAACCATCATTGCCGCCGCTGTGGTACCTGCATTTATGCACTTTTTTGGCGTTTTTATGCAGGTACATTTTGAGGCCAAGCGGTATGGACTGCGCGGCCTGACTGAAGAAGAAATGCCCAAGCTGCGCCAATCGTTTAAGCAACGCTGGCCTACGTTAATCCCGTTAGCGCTGCTAATTAGCGTGCTGGTATCAGGCCGCACGCCTTACATGGCGGCGTTCATTGGTATCAGCTCTTGCGCCATTGTGGGGCTGACCACCAAGGTAGCTGGCAACAGCGCCAAAAACTGGCTTGCCATGGTGGCTATGCATGTTGCGCTGATGGTGATTGCGTTCACCGATATGGGTGAATTTACTAAGCTGGGCGTGTTTGCAGCCGCAGTGGTGGCTATGGTGCTGCTGGCTAAGCTGGCCCAAGTGTCAGGCCGTATTAGCCACAGCGTGTTGATTGAAGCTTTTGAAACCGGGGCTAAATACGCGCTTGCGGTGGGCGCCGCTGCCGCTGCTGTAGGCATAGTGATCGGTGTAGTCACGCTGACCGGCGTGGGCTTCAAAATCAGCTACATCATCACCACGGCAGCACAGTCTATTGCCGATGGCTTGGGCGCGTTCATTCCAGCTTACATCGCGTCTCCCCAAGGCCTTACCTTGTTAGCTGCTTTAGTCATGACGGGTGTGGTCTGTATTTTGATGGGCTGCGGCATACCCACCACCGCCAACTACATCATTATGGTGACGGTGGCTGCACCCACGCTGGTGCAGCTGGGCGTAGAGCCACTAGTGGCGCACTTTTTTGTCTTCTACTACGGCGTGCTAGCTGACATTACACCGCCCGTTGCGCTGGCGGCCTACGCCGCCGCAGGCATGGCTGGCAGCGACCCGTTTAAAACCGGCAACATGGCCTTCAGGCTAGGCATGGCCAAGGCCTTGGTGCCTTTTGTTTTCGTCTTCTCACCCAGTTTGCTGCTAGTAGCCAAGGGCTTTACCTGGCAAGACTTTGCCATCACCTTTACAGGCTGTGTACTAGGCATCACTATTTTGGCTGCAGCGCTGAGCAAATTTTTCCTGGTCGAGATGAAACGCTGGGAGCAACTGCTGTGCTACGCCGCAGCAGCGCTGCTGATAGCCCCTGGCTTAGTGCCCACTTTGATAGGCGCGGCCATGACTCTGCCCATGCTTTTTCGCCATGTTGCAGCCCGAAAAGTGCAAAAAATGGCGACTGGCTAAGCCAAAGCACCCCCAAAGCGCTATCTAGCCATCTGCTTCATGCCATAATATAGGTTGACAGGAAACGTGACCGAGTGGCCGAAGGTGCTCCCCTGCTAAGGGAGTATGGGGTGTAGAGCCTCATCGAGGGTTCGAATCCCTCCGTTTCCGCCAA
>JAYTPK010000231.1:0-1979 GCA_043747295.1 Polaromonas sp.
TAGTGGCAGACCGTGCGGGTCAAAAGTGCGGGTTTCGCAGCCCATGATTTGCAGCAAATGGGCTGCTTCTTCGCTGAGCAAGCGGCTGAATGAGCGCTCCCTCAGAGAGCCGTAGAGCAACAAGATGCGCGGTGGGTGAGTTAATTGTGATTTGTTTGCGACAGATTGCAGTTCTGCGATGCTGGGGATGTCAAAGTGCGATGTGTTGACGTTGGGAAGGTTAATCATAAAGTTGATAAAAAAATAAAATTTCAATGAAATCAATCATTTATAAGTTCTGGCGTTGGTTCTAGCAGTCGGTTGATCCAAACACCAACCGCCGCACCAATCGTTTGCGAAATCACAAAACCCAGCGCGCTGGCTGGTGCAATCCCCGCAAAACTGTCACTCAACATGCGCCCCATCACAGCGGCGGGGTTGGCAAACGAGGTGCTAGCGGTAAACCAATAAGCCGCGCCAATGTAGCAAGCCACCAGTGCGCTGGCTTTGGCGTTCACGTCCGCGGCGCCTGAACGCAGAATCACGATAATCAAACCCGCCGTTGCAACCGCTTCAGCCAGCCACTGGCCAAATCCGCCGCGTATTTTTTGGCTGGTTTGCAGTACCGGTAACTCAAACATAGCGTTTGCCAGCCAAGCGCCTGCAATCGCTCCAAGTAATTGAAATGATATAAATAAAATAGCAATGTAGGCACATGATACGCCGGCTACAGCTATTTTATGCCTATTTTTGAAGGTATCAGCCATAGTCACCAATGGGTTGAAGTGCGCGCCGCTAATGGGGCCCAGTATTTCGATCAACACATATAGCGCAAAGACCGTTGCTAAGGTGTTGGCAATCAAGGCGACGCCATTGTTATCACCACTTAAACGCTCCGCCATGATGCCCGAGCCGACCACGGCGCAGAGCAGGGCGGCGGTGCCTAGAAATTCTGCAAATAGTTGTTTTTTAAGGTTTTTTTGAGACATTGATCACATATTTCAAGATTTCGCGAGTTCACGGGCGCTGGTTTGTAGCATCAATCTGCTCACGCTTGCTTCAGGTAAGGTGATCAAAAGCTCCAATCTGAGGCGGATGGCATGCAGGGTTTGGCGAAAGGCTTCCAGCTTTTCAGCCTCTGTGCCGTCGCCGCCAGAGGGGTCGGCATAGCTCCAATGGGCGGTGGCGGGCTGGCCGGGCCAATATGGGCAGACTTCACCAGCGGCGTTGTCGCAGACGGTAATGACCAAATCCATGTGTGGCGCGTCGGGCAACGCAAACTCATCCCAGCTTTTGCTGTAAAGGCCATCGGTGCTGATGCCCGCTTTTTGCAGGGTTTGTAGCCCCAACGGGTTCGGCTGCTGGTTGTCGCGCGGGCTGCTGCCAGCGGAGTAGCCTTCGAATCGGCCTTGCCCAAGGTGGTTCAGCAAGGCTTCGGCCAAAATGCTGCGGGCGGAGTTGTGGGTGCAGAGGAAGAGGATGTTGATGGATTTGGTGGTCACAATATGTCCTTTTAAAGTTTAAATAAATTTAACAAGTGGTACAAATTTCATCAGTCGATGCGATTTCACATGGCATTCCTTCACAGCAGTGGGCGGTGAGGTAGCTTAAAAGCGCGTTCATTTGCACAAAATTAGCGCGGTAAATCAGGTTTCGGCCTCTGGGTTCGGCGCTGGCTAAGCCCGAATGCACGAGTTCCTTGAGGTGGAATGACAAGGCGCTGGCGGCAATGCCAAGTTGCTCGGCGATGACTGTTGGTGTCAAACCATCGTTTCCAGCCACCACTAAAGCCCTGAAAGCGCGCAAACGCTGGACTTGCGCCAAGGCGGCCAAGGATCTGACAGCATGTGTTTCTGTGATCAGTGGGGAGATTGATGCGTGCATATTTCAATTATATTTAAAATATGGAAATAAAATAAGCACAGAAATAAAGACATCAAAATGCCATAAAAGCTTCATGAGCCTGTCATCAAGGTATTTGAAAATCCTTTCATTACAAC
>JAYTPK010000232.1:0-3442 GCA_043747295.1 Polaromonas sp.
TGTCGATGGCAAAGTGCTGATCGGTACCAACGGTGGTGAATACGGCGTGCGCGGCTTTGTCAAAGCATTTGACTCTAATACTGGCAAGTTGCTTTGGACCTTCTACACCATCCCAGAAAAAGGCCACGAAGGCGTCTGGGCGGTGAACGATGCGACGGGGCGCAACATGAACCGAGACATTGCTGCAGAAAAAGCAGCACTGGCACGTGACAGCTCGTTTTACCAGACACTGGGTGGCGGCGTGTGGATGAATCCGGCTGTCGACTTAAAAACACGCACTATCTTTTTCGTAGCTGGCAACCCATCACCCGACTTATATGGCGCTGAACGACCAGGCGATAACCTGTATACCAACTCCATGGTCGCGGTGAACTTGGATACAGGCGCGTACGTTTGGCACTCACAGTACATCGCGCATGACGTGTGGGACTTGGACGCGGTTAGCCCGCCGATCTTGATGGACGTCAAAGATGCTTCGGGCAAAATGGTTCCCGCCGTGCTGCATGGCGGTAAGACTGGCCACATTTATGTGCACAACCGTGCTGACGGTAAGTTGATTCGCTTCTCAGAAGCGATGATTCCGCAGGAAAACATGTGGGTGCTGCCGACCCCTGAAGGCAAACGCATGTTGCCCGGTGCCAATGGCGGCGTGGAATGGTCACCGATGGCGATCAACCCGAAACATCGGCTCGCCTATGCGCTGAACCTGCACCAACCGATGACGTATCACGTCGAAGCGGCCAAATACCCAGGCGGCAAGCTGTGGTTGGGTGGCGCTTTCAAGGTCATCGAGGGAGAGAAGCAATGGGGTCGTGTGGCCGCAGTCAATGTGGACACCGGCAAAATCGCTTGGAAATTTGACACCGCAGAACCTTTGATAGGTGGTGCTCTGGCTACTGGTGGCGATTTGGTGTTTTACGGCGAAGGCAATGGCCTGTTCCGCGCGCTGCATGCTAAAACTGGCAAACTGCTGTGGGAATATAACTGCGGCGCGGGTGCCAATGCGATGCCCGTGTCGTACACCGTGAGTGGCAAGCAATATGTCGCGATGGGTTGTGGTGGTAATACGCAGCTTGATTTCAAGCGCGGTAATTCCATGGTGGTCTTTGCCTTGGGAGGTTAATAATATAACTACCTAACATTATTGAATACTGTTTTTATAGTTAAATATTATTTAATTGTGTATTGAAACGATGGCTGTCCAATGGGCGGCCATCTGTTTTTCCAACACAGCATTTGTACTTGCAAAATTTCTTACAAGCTTTAAAATCATCCTATGCAGATCCTAATTCGTGTCTTATGTGTCATCGCATTTTTAGTGTTGTGCAGTAAGCCAGCCAGTTCGCAAGACCTCGTCAATGGCAAGCTCAAATCACAAGTCTGCGCGGCCTGCCATGGGGCAGATGGCAATGCACCAGCACCCATATTTCCCAACCTAGCGGGGCAAACTTGGCGTTACCTTTACATCCAGCTCAAAGACTTCAAAGAAGGCCGCCGCACAAATGGGCTGATGGCACCCATGGTCGAAAACATGAGTCGGCAAGACATGATAGATATTGCCAATTATTATGCAGGCCAGCGTGCGAAACCATCACCGTTTAAAGCGGACGAAGCGAAGATCAAACTCGGCAAAGCGAAATCAGATGAAACCCTGTGCACCATGTGCCATTTGGGTGGATTTGCGGGGCAAAATGAAATACCCAAAGTGGCTGGGCAGCAGTATGACTATATCGTTCAACAACTGAAAGATTTCAAAGCCAGAAAGCGCACGAATGACGCAGGTAATATGACCAGTGTGTCGCAAACCTTGAGCGAAACAGATATTGAAAATTTAGCGCACTATATTACTGATTTGCGCTGATTTTTAGCATTTCACACGGGTAAGCTATTTTTACTCAAAAATCATAGCAATTCAGGCAATAAATACGCCGGCTATAGTCGAATTTTAGAGCTTAAAAACCAGTCAAGTCGACTTTGTTATTTTGCCACTAATAAAATAGCGGCTTAGGAGATGAATACGCTGGCTAGATGGATTTTTATCTCTAAATTATCCAAATTCCGTATTTTTAAACGCCAACAGCGACTTGCACTAGATATTTCGCCAAATACCCTCATTTCTGAGTCAATCTAACTACCATTTGCGGGCAATTTGGACACTTCTAAGTTAAGGTACAGCATGAACACAGCATTTTACGTATTGGGGTGGCGGTCACTTTGGCGGGACTTACGGGCTGGGGAGCTGCGGTTGCTGATTGTGGCGGTATCGCTAGCGGTGGCGGCGCTGACTGCTGTGGGATTTTTTGCGGATAGGCTAAACGGTGGGCTGCTGCGGGATGCGCGGCAGCTGCTGGGGGGCGATGCGGTTATTTCTAGTGACAACCCAACGCCACAGATTTTTATTGATAAAGCCAAAGCGCTGGGGCTGCAAACGGCGCAAACGCTTGGGTTTCCGACGATGGCGCGGGTCAAGCCTCCCGTTTCAGCATCTGATACAAAAACTGATCAAGGTGAACTGGCTGCGCCCATGACCAAGCTGGTGGCGCTGAAGGCGGTGAGCGAAGCTTATCCGCTGCGGGGGAGTTTGCAAATCACGTCGAAAACGGGCATTGAACCCACTAAAACGCGCACTGTGCCTGCGATGGGTGAGGCTTGGGTTGATTCAGCTTTACTGGATGGCTTGGGCTTGAAGGTTGGCGACCAGCTGCTGCTGGGCGATGCTGAACTGCGGATTGGGCAAATCATCACTTCTGAGCCTGATCGGGGTGCGGGTTTTGCCAATTTCGCGCCGCGTGTGATGGTCAACATGGCGGGTATGGCGGCGACCGGGTTGATTCAACCGGCCAGCCGGGTGACGTATCGCTTTGCCGTGGCGGGGACGAGCACGGGCGGGCCAGCGGCGGATAAGGACGTGAAAGCATTTACAGATTTCGCCAAAACACAAATCAGTTCTGGTATGGCCGGCGTGCGGTTGGAGTCGTTTGAAGGCGGGCGACCTGAAATGAAGCAAACGCTGGAGCGGGCGGAGAAATTTTTGAGCTTGATTGCACTGCTTGCCGCTCTGCTGAGTGCCGTGGCGGTGGCTTTGGCTGCGCGGGGTTTCGCTGCTAAGCATTTAGACAACTGCGCCATGCTGCGCGTGCTGGGGCAAAGCCAGCGCAATATTGGGCTGAGCTACACCTTTGAGTTTGCACTGGTAGGACTCTTTGCAAGCGGACTGGGTATTTTGATTGGCTATGCGGTGCATTATGTGTTTGTGCTGCTGCTGGCGGGTTTGATTGAATCAAGTCTGCCTGCTGCATCATTGTGGCCAGTCGCATTTGGTTTGGGTATGGGTATGACGCTGCTGCTAGCGTTTGGCCTGCCACCTGTGCTGCAGTTGGCACAAGTACCGCCGCTGCGAGTGATTCGCCGTGATGTGGGTAGCTTAAAGCCTGCATCGCTT
>JAYTPK010000233.1:0-25803 GCA_043747295.1 Polaromonas sp.
GCGCTGGCAACCTGGGCCTGGGCAAGTTCGACGGCATTGCGCTTGTCTTGCTCGGCCAATTCAAGTCGCTCATGCAACTGCTGCTCGAACGCGCCGTCGCGAACTTGCTTCAGAATATCCGCGTATCCAGCCTCGTCGATTTTGAATGCTATGCCACAGTGGGGGCAGATGATTTCATGCATGTCTGTGCTTCCTCTTTTCGTTAGTTGTCGCCCAATCGATATTCGAATCGATTGGGCTTATTTGGTAAATCAAGCCTAGCGCTTTCATTG
This sequence comes from Polaromonas sp., assembly GCA_043747295.1. Lineage (GTDB taxonomy): Bacteria > Pseudomonadota > Gammaproteobacteria > Burkholderiales > Burkholderiaceae_C > JAAFIP01. Next base: position 273 of record JAYTPK010000233.1, read on the forward strand.
TCGGCCGGTGGATCAGTACTTGTTGTCGACGCCGAAGTGAAGGCATCCGACGACCGAAAATATAGCGTCTAGAACCTACCCAGTAGCTACCAAATCACACATTTCTGAGTAGTGGGTAGCGTCCACTTCCTTCATCCAAGAAAAAATGGCGCCAATTACCGCCTGCCCTTCACCTTGAAGATTTTCAGCAGCATCATGATCAATTTCAATTACTGCGCTGTGGGAATACTTATTGATGAACCGATAGATTTTCTCCTGCACATCCTTTGTTGTCTCAGTGCATCCCGCTTGGGCTATGTCAAATAGTTGAGAAAGATCGCTTCTGTGTTTGGGGTACTTGAATGCAAAGAATGCCTCTAATAACTTGCGCGAGGTGTTAGCGGTCAAATATGACTCCTCGCGATTAAGCGTTGTTCTCTCTTTAAACTTGAACAACTGTGAGAATAAGTAGTGATACTCGGATTGGTAGTCGACGAGGGTTTGATCAGAATTGCGGATTTGGGACGAACGTGGAGTATTGCAATCGCTTTCGATCACATAAAAAAACGAGCTTTTTTCTTTTTTTCTTTTCTCACGATTCTTATTTATTTTTTCAAACCAATCGCGAACGAGTTTATAGAAGTTGAAGTTGTGCGTTAAGACGAACAACTGCAAAGCGTTTTCGCAGTGATGCTTAAGAAACGCGTAGGCATGAAAGAGGTGATTGGAATCGAAACTGGAAATTGGGTCATCTACCACAACAATGGTTTCTTTCAACTTGTTATTGTTTTCAGTGAGTTTCACAACAAAGTAAATGAAAGCGATAGCAGTTTTTTCGCCCTCGCTCAGATTCCCGTCATGAGTGCCAGAGTTGTTTCTAATGATTTCATACCCCGCTGTCGCTGGCTTGAATCGGAGGGTCAGTTCTGTCCTGCCCAAGAAGCGGCTCAGTGCTTCATTGAATTTCTCCGCACCCACACCAATATCAGAAAGCGAGTTTGTTAATACTTGAATTCGCGACTTTTGGGATGCCAGAGGCGCTACTGCTTCGTCAATCTTCCTCTGTAATTCGACTGAGGATTGCAGCTTCGCGAAGTAGTCGAAATCCTGCGCGTCTGTTGCCGCATAGTGTAGTTCAAGGCGTTGCTTGTTCGCCTTCGTTGTTTCTTCGAAATCAGCTGTCTTTGCGTTGTGCTTTTTCACAGCACTTCGTATTGAAGAAACTGCCAAATTGAAAGCCGCAAGATCAGCGCCTACGATTTGGGAAACGACAAGGGATGTGTCAAATTGGTTGCTCGTCTTTTTGCTCAATTGGAACTGCCACGTATCAAATTGCGTGTTTATTGCATTGGCGGCCTGCTGCAAAGACTCTATGGCAGAGTTGTAGTCGGGTTTGAACTCGTCGTAAAGATCGCTGACTGGTGGGCAGGCGCCTATGTCAATTGACTGTTGGACCAGCCAATCCGCCGCCTTTACGAGCTTTTCTTGAAATTGGATAAAGGCGTCATTGAAGTGCCCTTCCAGTGCGGATTTTCTTTCAGGGGTTAATGGAAATCCGCAAAACTCGCAATCTTTGCTGCCGTGAGTAGCATGTAGTGCCATCCCTTCCCCTACCCACGACTGGATGTCACTGTTCTCTGAAAGATGGGTGATTACCGCATTTGTTGCGCTGGTTTTGAGTAGGTCGCTCAGTCGTACATGTGCCGTTTCGAAGCGTGCAGTGTTGATTTCCAAGCTAGGAAGGTCTAACGACGGTTTGTGCTCTGGTTTTGCAGCGTTCGTAAACTTAACGACTTCCTCGGAAGACAGAATCGATTCCGGCTTACACACGATGATTTGGTTGGCCGCTAGATAATCCTCTAACTTCGTTTTGTTGTAGTTGAAATAGCGAGTATCCTTCGTGTCAATTACTTGAAAGCTTGATTTTGTTCGCTTGGAACTCTCGGTCAAAAACTTCGAAATCGCATCAATTATTTTTTGTCGGTTGCTTCGTTCAACATCCATCTGTTCGGAAGCAGCTATGTAAGCGGCTCGTACTGCATCGAGCTCTTTTTTGTCTTCAATTTTTTCTTCTGAAATTAGAAGAATTCCCTTCACCGATTCATTCCAGTTGATATTTTTTTGGACAAAACTTGTATTGAATGTCTTTACATTTAATCCGCAGTTTCCAATGTTGTCGCTCGAAACAGTAGCACCACCATCCTCAAGTATTGAGAATTGAGCGAGCGGAAACCTCGCAGTGTCTAACTTTCTTGTTTCAACGGCCTCAAATAGAGAGGTCAGCGTTGACTTGCCACTTCCATTCCAGCCATAGATTAAGTTTTTGCTACCGAAGGGGTGCAATTGCGTGCCGGTAAAGTTGCGGAAAATTCCATAGTTTGAAATTGTCTGAATGGTTTTGATGGATGTCATGTTTTTCCTAAATCTTCAAATTTCGTAATCCTCTGAGCGTTCCAATGCGGATGGGTGACCGTCGCTATTGAAAGTCAATGCATCACTCATCATCCAAGTCCCCCCACAACACCCCGCGCCGCGCCAGCCGCTCACGGGCTTCAAGCAAAGCTGCATGCAGCTTTGCTCCAGCTCCGCCTTGGGTGGCAGTTCGGACCAGTATTCGGCCACGGTGATGCCGTCTTTGTGCATTTGCAGCAGATCCACCTGTTCGCGGCTAGATTTGGCGCACAGGATGAGGCCGATGGGTGCCTCTTCGCCCGGCTGGCGAAAAACTGGCGGGCTGGCTGGGTTTTGAGCGGTAGCAGGTTTACAAAATGGCTCCAGCTTAATTGTCGTGACAGTGTCGCGACCATCTCAGGCTGGGCAAATGTCTGGGCGGTGCGCAGGCGTGCACCCACGCTCCAATACAGCCGGGTCAGCTCTGCATTCACCGCACCGGCCAGGCGCTGGCGGCTGCTGGCAATCAGGCTGCGCAGTTCGGCGTGCAGGGTGTCAAAAGACGCGGGCACCACCTTGTGTGTTGTCTCGTTCATGTTGTTTTCCTGTACAGGTCGCGGGTTTTGGTGTCAAACCACAGCACGGCTATGTCGCTCCAGGCGTGGCCTTGTTTGCGGGTGTTGCTTGGGTAGGCAGCGCCGAATTTTTGCTCTCGTGTCCCAGCCAAGCGGCGTTCGCCACGGGTCATGCGCGATAGGCATGTGCTGAGATAGGGAATAACTGTTGCCATTCGGGTGCCGTGAAACCTGTTTACATATTGCAACATGCATCATGAAGGTGAAAGGCGGCTAAGGCAAGTGCTGCGGTATTGGAAAATTAGCTAAAAGTACAAATATGGTTGGTAAATTTGAAGCTGCAATTGGTGCAAAGGCTGGCAGGTAAATATGCAGCAATAAACATGATTTAAAAGCCTATTCAATACTGTTTTAATATACAGTAAATGTGGTAGAATTGGGGCTTATTTGCCCATAGGAGCAGACATGAAAATCTTGCCCGCCGCGTTTGACGGCCAGTCCATTCGCCGCGTGTACGACGAGGCGGCTGAGGTGTGGTGGTTTTCGGTGGTGGATGTGGTGCAGGTGTTAACGCAGCAGGCGGACAGCCTGACTGCACGTAAATATTGGAATCAGCTCAAACGCCGCCTGAGCTTGGAGGGCAGTCAACTGGTGACAAGCTGTCACCAGTTGAAGATGCCAGCTACTGACGGCAAGCAGCGCCTCACCGACGTAGCCAGCGCCGAAACCCTGCTGCGCTTGGTGCAGTCCGTACCCAGCCCCAAAGCCGAGCCCATCAAGCTGTGGCTGGCCAAGGTGGGCTACGAGCGCATGCAAGAGCTGGCTGACCCTGCCCTGTCGCTGAACCGTGCGCGCCAAACCTGGCAACAGCATGGCCGCAGCGACAAGTGGATCCAGCAACGCATGACGGGGCAGGAAACCCGCAACAAGCTGACCGACTATTGGAGCGAGCACGACATTAAAGCGGGGCAAGAGTTTGCCATCTTGACCAACATCATTCACCAAGAGTGGAGCGGCGTGAGCGTGAAAGAGCACAAAACTGCCAAGGGCCTCGCCAGCCACAACCTGCGCGACCACATGAGCGAGGCCGAGCTGATCTTCACCGCCCTGGCCGAGCTGTCTACCCGCCAGATAGCCGAGACCACCGAGGCTAGGGGTATGCCTGACAACGCGGTGGCAGCCAAGGAGGGCGGCGGCATAGCCAAACAAGCGCGCAAGCAGCTGGAGAGTAAGACGGGGAAGTCTGTAGTGACTGGGACGAACTACTTACCGCCTAAGAAAACCTAGCGTTTAAGGCCGCATTGTGCGACCTTAAAGCGGCCTCATTGCCATCCGCATGACAATTAAACCTCAATAACGCGACAGAGCTGTCAAAATCAATATTTAACACACATAAACACGACATATATGAAATAATAGTAATCATTAATACGACAAATTGCTATGAATGCCAAGTTAAACCCAAAAAACACGACCGCCCTGCGGGACGATGGTTTGCTGCTGTACGCCGAGCTGGGCAGCGCCCAAAAGCGGACGGTGCAGCGCAGGCTGCAGGCAGGTGCGCTGGTGCTGCTGGCCAAGGGCGTGGCCACCAGCGCGCCTGCTGCACAGTGGCCTGCCCTGATCGCGCGGGAGCGGGTGCGGGTGCTGGCCGCGCTGTTTCCAGGTGCGGTGCTGGGCTACCGCAGCGCGTTTAATGGCGGGCTGCCTGACGATGGCGTGCTGTACCTTAGTGGCACGTACAACCGCACGCTGGCGCTGCCGGGGCTGACGGTAGCTGTGCAAAAAGGGGCAGCGGCGCAGGCGGGGGATATGCCTATGCAGGGGCGCGACTTGTACTTCCCGTCAGAGCCGCGCTTGCTGCTGGAGAACCTGACGCAAAGCCGGGGGCTGGTTAAAAAGTCGGTAGGCAAAGAGGCTGTAGAGGCACGCCTGCTGAGCATATGCGACACGCGTGGGGAAGAGGCATTGCAGCGCCTGCGCGAGGCGGCTAGTGCGCTGGCACCCGCGCTGGGCTTTGCCAAAGAGTATGCCTTGCTAGATGCTTTGGTAGGCAGCATTTTGCGTACCCGCGCCTCGCAGCTCACCACGGTGGCTGGCAAGGCGCGCACTGCACGCATACCGTATGACGCAGATCGGCTAGCGCTACTAGAAAAGTTGGCTGCTGCGCTGCGCGCTAACCCGTTGCGCCAGCCTGCAGAGGTGGCAGTTAGCATGCAGGCGCGCACGCATTTTGCTTTTTTAGAGTCGTACTTTTCTAACTTTATCGAGGGTACCGAGTTTGACGTGCAAGATGCGCGCGGCTTTGCGCTAGATGGCAAACCGATAGCCGACAGACCTAAAGATTCGCACGACATTATGGGAGTGCTGCGCCAAGCGGTAAGCCCTGCATGGGCCATGCAAACGCTGGCTGCGGGCGAGCCGGTGCTAGCCCAGCTGCGCGCCAGGCATGCAGACCAAATGGCCCAGCGCCCGGAGGTAGGCCCTGGTGAGTTCAAGGTAAAAGCCAACCGCGCAGGCAACACCGAGTTTGTAGACCCGGTGCTGGTGCGGGGCACGCTGGTAGAGGGGGCGAAAATTTTGCCGTCAGTGCCCGCTGGCACAGCGCGGGCGTTGCTGGCCATGTTTTTGGTGGCCGAGGTACACCCGTTTGCGGATGGCAACGGGCGGCTGGCACGCCTGGTAATGAACGCGGAGCTAAGCGCAGTGGGGGCGTGCCGCATCATCATCCCTACCCTCTTCAGGGAAGAATACCTAGACTGCCTGCGCGTGCTCACCCGCGCGCATGACCCATTGCCGTTTATCGCCGCCATGCAGAAAATCCAAGCCTGGACAGCGGCTTTTGATTATCAAAATATTGACCAAGTAATTAGCAGCATGCAGCGCTGCAATGCATTTGAACGCTCGCGTGTTCAGTTTGAATTATTGACGCCTGGTGGGATTCGTGGCGAACTAAAACAACCCTAAATACTATAAATTTTATAGCTGCCTAAGCAGTAAATAGTTGAACTACAGCCCTATTTGGCACATAAAACGGCCAATTGCGACCAGTTGCGGCTTGCAAATGGGTGCTAGCGCTTTGCCAAAAGCGGGGATCGGCCAATTTTGGTATTGCTAGTCTCCAACTTAGGCGGTGCAGAAAAGCCCGCAAACGCGTTGCCTGCCACCCAATCACCCACCGCATACACGCGCTGGTCGCGCAAGCCGTTAACGCCCTCGCACCAAGCTATTAGCATGCGTTTACCAATGTCTTCAAAGCCCGGGTGCTGCAGCATGGCTTGGCGCACTAGCGGGGCTACATCGGCCACGGCGTCGCTGATGGCTTGCACGATGTGCTGCTGTTCTTTGGGCTGAATGCCGAAGGTGGTGGCGATAAACTTTTGCAGGTTTTTGCCGGGGGCCCAAGTCTTTTTGCCCATAAATTCGATGCCGGGTGGGTTGTGCGCAAAGCCTGCGTACACGCTGGTGGTAAGCATGTCGTAGGTGGGAGACAGGTGCGCATCAAAGCGGCTGGTGTACAGCAGGGCCAGGTTTTTGGCGTGGCAGTCGGCGTTGCGCAGGGCGTAGGTGAGCAGCAAGGTTTTTGCTAGCTGGCGAAAAGTCTCTAACCGCCTGTCGCCGGGCACATGGTCGCGCACGGCGCGGGCTATGCGCTCCCAAGTGGTGTCGTATTTGGCAGCGGGGCGCAGGCCTAGCAGGCTGCAAAAATCTTCCATGCCCCAGTGGGCTTGGCCGTTCGCATCTACATCAAAGCGGTGCACTACCAGGGCTTGGCCGTCGTCTGAGACTTCGGTTTTGGCAGTAGGCATAACGCGGCTGGCTACCTGCATGCACAGGTGTTCGTTCAGGGCTATGAAGGGCAGCTGGGCGCTGGAGCCTTTGATGATATGGCGGCGGGTGACTAGGCTGGTTTTTTTGTGCAATGCCAGGGCTTCGACAGGCTCAGCCCGAACGGAATCGGCTTTTGTTTGCGCGTCTAAAAACTTGGGCACCACGCCTGACACGCCGCTGGTGGCGTGCTGGCGCACCAGGGCGGCAAAGGCGGCCTCGGAGTTGTCGCCTTTTAGCAATGCGGCTACCTCAATAGGTTTGGCTGGTTCGCGCAGGTCAGCGCCAGGTGCAGCCACCTGCACGCGGCCCACCATGTTGCGCCCTACTACTGATAGCAAGGCCATGGGGCTGGCGCCCATGTGGGGGCCAAACTGCTCTTGCAGCACTTGCAGCAAATAGCCTTCGGGCAGGTTCATTTGCAGCACGGGGGGCAACTGGTCGTCCCACACATAACTTTCGGTGCGCACGGGCATGGTGAGCGAGACAAAATCGTCAGCCGCCACATGGGGGTGGTAGGTAAGCACGCTTTTAAAGTCGCCTGCTTGCTCTAGTGTGGCCACCTCGCGGCCTAATACGTAGACGGACAACTGCATTACGGCGTGCCTTGGCCAGAAGTGCCACTGGCGCGGCCTGCGGTGGGCTGCGCCCGCTCGCGGCGCAGCGCGTCTAGGTTGCCTGATTGGCCTTGGGCTATGACATCTAGCTCTGCACCCAGCACGGCCAGCACAGCCAGCAGCTTGCGCGAGCCAAACTCTGCCGCCCTGCCCCGCTCAAAGCGCGACAAAGATTCAGGCGTAACGCCTGCCTTGGCCGCTACGTCGCCCTGCTTAAGGCCCAGCAGCTTGCGACGTATGGCTACAGCTTCACCGAGTTCTTGGAGAGTTTGCATTTGATATTTGTGTCAATAACTATAAATTAATTTATATTTTTGATCAATATATCAAAATATGCAAGGAATATTTTGCCTCTCGACAGCGCTGCTGGGGTTGGCTCAATGCGTTGGAGGCAAGTTATAGTGCAGATATGAGTTGCAATATGATATAAATTTCATAGCTGCCTAAGCAGTAAATATTTGGACTACAGCCCTATTTGGCACATAAAAAGTCTACCAGCACCCTCACCTTAGCCGCCAAGTGTTTGTTCTGCGGGTACAGCGCATAAAACGGCCTGGTGCGGCCTGCAAAGGGGTGCAGCACCTCGGTAAGTTCGGTGGGGTGGGTGCTGGCTATCCAGCCCATGGTTTGCACTAGGCCCATGCCTGCGCGGGCTAGGGTGACTGCGCCTAGGGGGTCTTCGGACACTTGCACGGTGCTGTGGGGTTGCAGCTCAATGGGTTGGCCGTTTTGCATAAACAGCCACGGCATGGCGCGGCCGGTGCTTAGCAGCACGAAGGGCAGCAGGGTGTGTTGTGCAGGGTCTTGCAGGTCAGCCAGGTTGCGGGGTGCGCCGCGTGCGCGCAGGTAGACGGGGCTGGCGTACACGCCTACGGTGGCGTCTTCTAGCTTGCGGGCTACCAGGCGCGAGTCGGGTGGTGTGCCTTGGCGTATGGCGATGTCGTAGCCTTCGTCTACAAAGTCGATGTTGCGGGTGGTGATGTTAAGTTCTAGCTCTACATCGGGGTACAGCGCGCGAAACGCGGGCAGGCGCGGCAGCAGGCGGCAATGTGCATAGGTGCCGGGCACGCTAATGCGCAGCAGGCCGCGCGCCTGCATGTGCTGCCCGGTGATGCTGCGCTCGGCATCTTCTATCTGCCCCAGCGCGGCGCGGCACTGCTCGTAATACATGCGGCCGTCATCGGTCAGCTGCATGCTGCGCGTGGTGCGCCTGAACAGCTTGTTGCCCAGCCGCTCTTCTAGCCGCCCCACGCTGCGGCTGACGGCTGCTGGTGTTAGCGCCAGTGTGCGGGCGGCGGCGGTAAAGCTGCCACATTCTGCGGCTTTGCAAAAGATGGCGATAGTGCCCAGCTGGGTTTGGTTAGCGTCCATTTCAGTCTTTTTATTAATTACATGAAGTATCAATTAAATCAATTTAAATAGTATTTATCTAGCTTAATGGTTGCAATATAGTCGCTTTAACGGTTAGCCGAAAGGTTTTTTACGGCTCTAGGCCACCGTGCAATGTTTGTTCTTTCAAGGAGTTTTTTATGCAACCCGTTTTAATGATCATGACCTCACACGCCCAGCTGGGCGACACTGGCAAGCCAACCGGCATTTGGGCCGAGGAGCTAACCACGCCCTACTACGCATTGGTGGACGCTGGCTTTGACGTTACCTTAGCGTCGCCACAGGGCGGCACGCCACCGTTTGTGGCCGACTCGCTGCAGATCAAACCTGAAGACACCGCCAGCACCGTGACGCGCTTTTTGGCTGACCCAGCAGCCATGGGCAAATTTAACGCCACACACAAAACTGCCGACATGCAAGCAGCTAACTTCAGCGCCGTGTTTTTACCCGGCGGCCACGGCACCATGTGGGACACCGCCACCGACGCCGCCACCGCCCGCCTAGTGTCAGACAGCTTTAACGCAGGCAAGCCCACCGCAGCGGTGTGCCACGGCCCCGCAGGCATGGCCCGCGCGCTGCGCACCGATGGCAAAAGCATCTTGTTTGGCAAAAAAGTCAACGGCTTTACCAATGCCGAGGAAACCGCTGCCGGCCTGATGGACGTAGTGCCTTTTCACCTGGAAACCAAATTGCGCGAGCTGGGCGGCGTATTTGAAAGCGGCCCTAACTGGGCGCCTTACGCCGTGCGTGATGGCCACTTAATAACCGGGCAAAACCCAGCGTCTAGCGCGCTGGTGGCCACGCATGTAGTGGCGGCGCTGCAGGGCAAGTAAACGCGGTGCACAATAGCCATTGTGCTGTGCGCAGGCCGTGCTCTAGCATCACGTCTTGTTATCTAAGCATTAAGCGTTTACTATTAATTCAATAGCAAACAATGTAATAAATACTTGGACTACAAGGCTATTTTGCTCCTAAAACGTCATTTTTAACCTGTTTTAAAGAAAATCAACACCATGAAAACTACCCTCACCTGCCTGGCCACTGCCGCCGCGTTGACTGCAGCCGCTTTCACCAGCGCCGCAGCCCATGCGCAAGCTTTTGAACTCACCAGTGCCGATGTGTCAGCCGCCGCCCCGATTGCTGAAAAACACGTGTTTGCAGGCTTTGGCTGCACCGGTGGCAACCAGTCCCCCGCGCTGGCCTGGAAGAACGCACCCGCTGGCACCAAAAGCTTTGCCGTCATGCTGCATGACCAAGACGCACCCACGGGCGGCGCAGGCTTTTGGCACTGGGTGGTGGTTAACCTGCCCGCCAACTCCACTGGCCTAGCCGCAGGTGCAGGCGCTGGCGACGGCAAGGCCCTGCCCACAGGTGCCAGCCAGATCAACACCGACTTTGGCGCACCCGGCTACGGCGGCCCCTGCCCACCCCAGGGCCGCGAGGCGCACCGCTACACCTTCACCGTGTATGCGCTGAAAGTTGACAAGCTAGACCTGCCCGCCAACGCCACCGCGTCGCTGACGGGCTTTATGGTCAATGGCAATGCGCTGGGCAAGGCGAGTTTTGTTGCGCGCTACGGTCGTTGATTCAGGTCGTTGATTCAAGTCGATTGCAGTCTAGTTATCATCACCCCATGAAATACCTCCACACGATGGTGCGCGTCACCGACCTTGACGTTTCAATCGACTTTTATTGCAACAAGCTGGGCCTTAAACTGCTCAGCCGCCGCGACAACGAAGCCGGGCGTTTTACCTTGGCGTTTTTAGCCGCCCCGGGCGACGACACCGCGCAGGTAGAGCTTACCTATAACTGGCCCAGCGACAGCGGTGTCGAGGCCTACACCGGTGGCCGCAACTTTGGCCACTTAGCTTATGTGGTGGACGATATTTACGCCCTGTGCACCCAGCTGCAAGCTGGCGGCGTTGTGATTAACCGCCCCCCGCGTGACGGCCACATGGCGTTTGTGCGCTCACCTGACGGCATATCGATTGAGCTGCTGCAGCGCGGTGACCGCCTAGCACCGCAAGAGCCTTGGAAGTCAATGCCTAACACGGGGGCATGGTAGGTTGGATTGCGCAAAAACTATCGATTTGATAGCTGCTTGATCAATGAATAATTGGACTATCGGCACTTTCAGTTGGTAAATGTGCTGATTCAGATCTTTTATTGCTACGTTGATCTGGGACGCGACCTGCTGCGCAGTAGGGCTGAGAGTTAAGCGCGGAGGCATCGCGTTTTGAACTGCAACAAGCAACCGGGGTCGGATCAAAATTCAGGAAGATCGATCTCCGAAGCGCACACTGCAAATACGAAATTTTGCTCTGATCCCGCTTGCCCCAACCGAAGCGCGTGTCTTAAAACTACAACATCTACCAGGGTGAGCGGTGGGATCTTATCGCAGGATAAACTGTAGCGAGGTGCGGCCCACCAAGCACAGATGACTACTACCTGGCGCGCATGTACATGACAAGTTTTTTCAGCGATATGTCCCGCCGCCCGTCCAAGGTAAACAACGACACCATGCATTGCCAAGGGGGAGTCAACACAAAAGCCGGACAAATCAATACACTACAAAAATAATAGCAAGATAAGTAATAAATACCTGGACTACCGGCATATAAAGCCCCTAAAACAAGTAAGAACAGTGAATCTGGGCGACAGCTGGCGCAACCACCGTGAAAACGCATCAGGCACAATGAAAAGCTCATGTCCACGCCCCAGCCAGCTAGCGCTATTGCCAAATTTACCCAGCGCATTAGCCACCATACCACCACCCTTACCCCTGCTACACGCGCGCTGCTGTGGGCTGCAGCTGCGGGGCTATTGTTTAGCTTGCTCAACGCGCTGATGCGTGGCCTGGCGCAGCATATTGACCCGTTTCAAGCCCAGTTTTTGCGCTACGCCTGTGGCTTAGCTGTGCTGCTACCTATGGTGTTTAAGCGCGGCCTGGCGGCTTACCGGCCGCAGCACATGGGTGGGCAGTTTGCACGCGGCGCTATACACACTGTGGGCTTATGTGTATGGTTTGCAGCGCTGCCTAATATTCCACTGGCCAACATGACTGCAATTGGCTTTACAACGCCGCTGTTCATCATGCTGGGGGCGTATATGTTTTTGGGCGAACCTATGCGCTGGGAGCGTTGGCTGGCCACGGGGCTGGGCTTTGCGGGGGTGATGATTGTGGTGGGGCCGCAGTTTGGCGTGAGCGTGGCGGGCAGCAAGGGCACTGGCAGCTCGGTGGGGTTTCACTTGCTGATGCTGGCATCGGCACCCTTGTTTGCCGCGTCATTTCTAGTCACCAAGGCGCTTACGCGTTATGAAACCACGGGCACTATTTTGCTGTGGCAGTCTATCACCGTCACCCTGTTTAGCCTGCCCATGGCGCTGCTGCACTGGACAGCGCCCAGCGCTTGGCAATGGGCCGGTTTTATCCTCAGCGGCGCGTTGGGCAGCGCGGGGCATTACTGCATTACCAAGTCGTTTTCTAAGGCTGATATTTCATCGACCCAATCGCTGAAGTTTTTAGATCTTATCTGGTCGGCGTTAATGGGCTGGCTGCTGTTTAGCGATGTGCCCACTGCCCACGCCATCATCGGCGGCATGGTGATCAGCGCTGCCACCATTTGGGTGGCGCGGCGCGAGTCTAGGTCACTGCAGGCCTGATTTTCAAGCCCTCACACATCACGGCGGTCAGCTTGCGAATGTGCTCTGGGCGCTGCCACGGCCACAGGTGCGGTGGCGCGGCGAGGAGATTTTTTCCAGCTGGCGCCTAGCACGCGCATGCCGCGTACTTTTTTAACCGCTGTGATGCAATAGGCGGCGCCTAGGATGGGCCAGTAGCGGCTGCCCAGTGTGTCCATCCAGGCCAAGCGCTCTAGCCAGGCGGCGCTGCGCACAGCGGGGCGGTAGCAGCCAAAACTGCTGGATTCCACCTCAAAGCTCAGCAGGCGCAGCCAGTCACGCAGCCGCCAATAGCCAATAAATTCGCCGCCGTCGGGCAAATACAAGCTACCCACGCCTGCTTTGCGGGCCATGCGGCCGCGCTGCTGGCGCCAGCCCCACAGGCTAGTGGGGTTCAGGCCGCAAATCACCACACGGCCCTCGGGCACCAGCACACGGGCGGCTTCGCGCAGGGTGGCATGGGGGTCTTGGCTAAATTCTAGGGTGTGGGGCATGACCAGCAGGTCCAGGCTGGCCTCGGCAAAGGGCAGCGCGGCAAAATCGGTGACCAAGGCCGCTGAGGTGGTGGATGCAGTCGTATTAGTTGAGGTCGTATTAGTTGAAGTTGTATTGTTAGAAGCCGTATTGGTAGAGGCCGTATTGGTAGAAGCCACAGTGGTGCAGGCCAGGGGCGTGCCTGTACTAGACACCATCCCCGCAGCCGCGTTGTCAGCTGGGTGCCCCAGCGCCAGCCACTGGTGGGGCATGCGGTTGGCCTGCAGGGCGGCAATATCGGGCCAACCTAGCTGCAACGCGTGGTAACCAAATACGTCAGCCACGGCCATATCGAGCTGGGCACGCTCCCATTGCAGTAAATACTGCCCTACCGGTGTCGTAAGCCACTCGCGTAAACCTATAATTTGACTTGCCATGAACCTTATTGCCCTGCCCGCTTTTACCGACAACTATATTTGGATGCTGCACGACACGCGCCGCGCCTTGGTGGTAGACCCGGGCGACGCTGGCGTAGTGCTAGCCGCGCTGCAGCGCCTGTCGCTGCAGCTGGACACCATTCTAGTCACCCACCACCATGCTGACCATACCGGTGGCGTGGCGCAACTGCGTGACACCACCGGCGCCAGTGTGTACGGCCCCACGCGCGAGACCATGCCCGAGCCTATCCGCAGGCTGGACGGCGGCGATGCGGTGCAAGCACTGGGTTTAAGCTTTGAGGTGATCGACGTGCCGGGCCACACGGCAGGGCACATTGCTTATTACTGCAAAACACCCAACACTTTGCCAACTGACCACAGCGCCCCGCTGCTGTTTTGTGGTGACACATTATTCTCGGGTGGCTGCGGCCGACTGTTTGAGGGCACGCCTGCGCAAATGCTGGACTCGCTAGACGCGCTGGCCGCCCTGCCCGCAGACACGCGTGTGTGCTGCACCCACGAGTACACGCTGTCTAACCTGCGCTTTGCGCGGGCGGTGGAACCTGCTAACGCCGCTTTGGCTCAATACCAAAATGACTGCATAGCGCTGCGCGCGCAGGGCCAGCCCACGCTGCCCAGCAGCCTGGCGGTAGAGCTTTCGATCAACCCCTTTTTACGCAGCCGCGTGCCAGCAGTGGCCAGCGCAGCAGTTGCATTTGACCCCACTGCCCACGACACCGTCAGTGTGTTTGCAGCCCTACGCCAATGGAAAAACGACTTTCAATGAACTCTTTTGCACGTACCCACCAAGCCCACCCCACCTCACGCTCTCACACCCACACCACAGAGCCCAGCGCCTTACCCCACCCCTCTGGCTTGGCCGCTCATTTGCGCGGGGCGTTGCTCGCGTTGTGCACTGCAGCGCTGGCCTGCGGTGTTGGGGCACAAAGCAACACGCAAGACCCCGCCCCTGTAGTCAACGCCAGCAAAGCAATCTTGGTGCAACAAAACACCGCCCAAGCCGGTGGCAACGTTAGTAGCAGCGAGACCGCTAGCCGCACCGAGGTGCAGGCACAGCCGCCCGCACCAGAGCAGCCACCACTAGAAGCCACCCGCCCCACCAGCGATGCAGACCTGTGGGCGCGCATTCGCCGTGGCTACGGCATGAGTGATCTGCAGTCTGAGCTAGTGGGCTCACAAGAGCAGTGGTACGCCACGCGCCCCAGCTACATTTTGCGCATGACTGAGCGGTCCAATAAATATCTTTATCACATCGTTGAAGAGCTGGAGCGCCGCAACATGCCCACTGAGCTAGCTTTGCTGCCCTTTATTGAAAGCGCATTTAACCCCCAAGCCGTCTCCAGCGCTAAGGCCGCAGGCATGTGGCAATTTATGCCCGCCACAGGGCGCGACTATTCGCTTAAGCAAAACATCTTTCGTGATGACCGCCGCGACGTATTAGCCTCCACCCGCGCCGCACTAGACTACATGCAAAAACTCTACCGCATGTTTGGTGACTGGCACTTGGCATTAGCCGCCTACAACTGGGGCGAAGGCTCGGTGCAGCGCGCCATCAACAAAAACCAAAAAGAAGGCCTAGGCACCAGCTACCTGGACCTGAACATGCCCAACGAAACCCGCAACTACGTGCCCAAGCTGCAGGCAGTTAAAAATATTGTCTCCAACCCACAAGTATTTAACTCTAGCCTGCCAGAGATACCTAACCACCCGTATTTTCAAAGCATCCCGCTGGCGCGTGACCTGGACGTAGCGTTAGCCGCCAAGCTGGCCGAGATCAAGCTAGAAGACTTCAAGCAACTCAACCCCTCGGCCAATAAGCCGGTACTGTTTGCATCGCTCACCAAGCAAATTTTGCTGCCATGGGACAACGCTGGTATTTTTGAACGCAACCTGTCCATCCATAACGGCCAAACCGCTGGCTGGACCGTGTGGACAGCCCCCAGCACCATGAAGGCGGCTGATGCAGCGCGCCGCGTAGGCATGGGCGAGGGGCAGTTTCGTGAGATCAACCGCATCCCACCGCGCATGCTGATCAAGGCTGGCTCCACCCTGCTGGTGCCGCGCGGTGCGTCGCAACAAAAGGACGTGAGCCAGCAAGTGGCTGACAACGGCCAGATCAGCTTGGCGCCTGAGATCGTGCTAGTAAAACAGTCTGTCAAGCTGCGCAAACCCATCAGCGTGGCGGCTATGGCCAGCAAATATAAAGTTAGCGCAGCCAACCTGGCCAGCTGGAACAAAGTAAGCGCAGGCGGCACGTTCAAAGCCAAGCAAACTGTGGTGCTGTATTTGCCTAAAAAGGCCAAGGCGGCACGTGCGGGCAAAGCCAGCCGTGGCGGAAAAGTTAGTGCCAGCGCCAAAACAAGTGCTAGCACGCGCGCAGTCAAAGGCGGCAAAGCAGCTAAATCGACTGGTAAAACTGCAGCTAAGTCTGCTGGTAAATCAGCGGGCAAAGCCAAAAAACGCTACAAGTAAGTTCAGCACCCGTTTTTACCAAGCAAATATGCCCGTAGTCCAAGTATTTACTACTCAACTAGCTATTAAATTGATAGTATTCAAGCCGTGTCACCCTGCCTAGTTCACCGCCTAGTTGTCTGGCGATTAGCTGCCAATCTGTGGTGGGCAGTTTGTGTTGCAGTGTTATCTTCACATGCGGCAAATGCGCAAACGCAAACGCAAACGCAGGTGCAGCCTCAAGTGCAGGTGCAGGTACAGGTGCAGCGCACCATCGCATATCTAGCCACTGGTCAAGACACAGCGCAAACCGTGCTGGCATTGCCCAGCACAGTATGGAAACCATTCAGTCCCACAAACACTTATCCGCTCGGAGATGGGGCCGCGCTGTGGGTGCAAATGCAGCTGTCGGTCAACACCCCAAACGCAAAAGCAGATGCAAGCGCAGACGCAGCGCCAGCCACAGGCTGGCGTATTGAGTTGCCTAAACCGTTTATCGACACTTTAGAGTTGCACCCCATCAACACCAACAATACCGACGGCAAGCTGCGCGTGCAAACAGCGGGCGACACCATTGCCAACCAAGCCTGGCCCGCGCCCGGTTTGTACCCCCAAGTTATCTTGCCCAGCATGCCTGCAGGCCAGCACACCGTGCTGCTGCGTATTACCAACAACGTGCCTGCCAACTTCAAACTGGCGCTGATAAGCGCTGACCAAGCCCAGGCCCAGAAGTTGGATTTATTGATCAAGATTGGCTTTGCTATAGCCGTGCTGCTGTGCATGGTATTGGTCAGCGGATGCCTTGCGGTTATTTACCGGGAAAGCGCCTATGCTTTGTACAGCGTGTATGCGTTGATGACAGCCTTATTCGGATTAGCTTACTCAGGCGCGGGTGCCTACCTGTTGTGGCCCACAGCCACCCAGTGGTCAGCGGCATCTATCCACACATCAGCCTTGCTCAGTGTGGTAGCGCAACTTTTGTTTTGTTTTGTCAGTTTTGATGCCGTCAAAATACACCCTGTCTGGCGGCCCATTATTTGGACTACAACTTTGCTGTCCTTAGCCGCTGCCGTAGCTATTCCCTTAGTTGAATTAAACATTAATATTTTTTTAGTGGCATTTCTGTTGCCGCTGGTGCTCAACATTGTGCTGATGTCATGCATCGTGCTGTCGCGCCTGCGCCAAGGTGACCTGACAGCCAAGCTGTGGACGCTGGCCTACATCCCGCTGTTGACGCTTATTCTTTTAACCGCCTTAGACCATCTAGGGTTTGTATCGCAGTCCGTTGTGGGTTACCACTGGCTTGTTTATGCCATCGCCTTAGAGGTGCCCATCTTGCTGGTGGCACTGATGCTGCGCGCAAAATCACGCCATGCCAAAACTGTGCAAACCCAGCTGCACCAGCAGCTGGACCCGCTCACAGGCTGCATCGTGCCCCGCGCCTACAACGATGCCGCCATGCCCATGTGGGACAAAGCGGCGCAATTAAACCAAGATTTAGCCGTGGTGTATGTTCAGGTCATGCAGCCTAACCTGCCCTATCTGGGCACCGCCAGTCACGCCATTGGCATCGAGCGCATTGTCCGTGTTTTGCGCACCGTGTTTCGCCAAGAAGACACTTTTGCCCAAGTTCGGGACGATGTCTACGCCGTGCTCATGCCCGGCAAAGCGCTGGGCGAGTCGCTGCAAAACCGCCTTATCCGCCTAGTGGCCCAGCTGCACATGCTCAGCCATCAGCTAAAAACCGAGTATCCACTGCGCACCCGCGTGTCAGCCTGCACCAACCGGTCAATGCCTATGCCGTGGCCAGACGTACATCGCATACTGCTAGACAAGTTCAATGAAGATAGCAGCTGGGACAAACGCAGCATCCGCATTGTCTCCAAGCCTCGCTCCCAGCGGTTTAATGACGAAGATTTGAGCGACTTTTGGGCTCTTGCAGCCCAAGCCGAAGCCAACTCTGACGGCTTGCCTAAGCTGTAGGCGCACTAAACTATTCCCATGGGCATCCCCAATAGCTTCATCCAAGAACTCGTCGCACGCGCCGACGTGGTCGAAATCGTGGGCCGGCATGTGCAGCTTAAAAAAGCCGGTGCCAATTATTCAGGCCTGTGCCCTTTTCATGGCGAAAAATCGCCATCATTTAGCGTCAGCCCCACCAAACAGTTTTACCACTGCTTTGGCTGCGGCAAAAACGGCAACGCCATTAGCTTTTTGATGGACCACAACGGCATGAGCTTCATCGAGGCCGTCAAAGACTTGGCCCAGAGTATGGGCATGCAGGTGCCCGAGGACGAGCGCAGCCCGCAAGACCGCGCGCGCGATGCTGAGGTCAAAACTCGCCAAACCACACTCACCGAAGTGCTGCTTAAAGCCTCTGACGCTTACCGCGAGCAGCTAAAAAACTCAGAACGCGGTAAATCGTATTTTCGCCAGCGCGGCTTAACCGGTGAGATTGCCAAGCACTACGCGCTGGGCTATTCACCCGAAGGCTGGCGCAGCTTGGCCAGCGTGTTTGCAAACTATGACGACCCGCTGCTGGTAGAAAGCGGCTTGGTGATTGAAAAGCCAGAAGACGACAGCAACCCAGGCGGCGAGAAGAAAAAATACGACCGCTTTCGCGACCGCGTGATGTTTCCGATCCGCAACGTCAAAGGCGAGACCATTGGCTTTGGTGGCCGCGTGCTGGACAAAGGTGAGCCGAAATATTTAAACTCGCCCGAGACACCAGTGTTCAGCAAAGGCCGCGAGTTGTACGGCCTGTTTGAAGCCCGCGCCGCCCTGCAAAAATCAGGCTACGTGCTGGTCACCGAAGGCTATATGGACGTGGTGGCGTTAGCGCAACTGGGCTTTCCTAACGCTGTGGCCACGCTAGGCACAGCCTGCACCACCGACCATGTGCAAAAGCTGTTTCGCTTTACCGACCATGTAGTGTTTAGCTTTGACGGCGACGGCGCAGGCCGCCGCGCAGCGCGCAAAGCGCTGGAGGTGGCCGTGCCTTTTGCCAGCGACATCCGCACAGTGAAGTTCTTAACCCTGCCCGCAGAGCACGACCCCGATAGCTTTGTACGTGAATACGGCGCAGATGCTTTTACCCGCGCCGTAGCCAACGCTGAGCCGCTCAGTCAATTTTTAATGAAAGCCGCCCGCGAGGGCTGCAACTTAGACGAGGCCGAAGGCCGCGCCCGGTTTGCCGCACAAGCCAAGCCGCTGTGGCTGCCCCTGCCCGACGGTGCGCTGAAACGCCAACTGGTGCGCGAGATGGCCAACCTAGTGCAAATCGACGAGCGCGAGCTAACCGACCTGTGGATGCCCAAAGCCGCACCCGACCAGCGCGGTAAACCAGGTGAAGGTAATGCTAACTATAAAAATAATAGCAATAAAAGCAGTAAATACTTGGACTACAAGGCTAAAACACCTCCAAAATACAGCCAAGAGTCGCGCCACAGCCCACTAAACCTGCGCACCGGCCCCACCAGCCGCGCAGACCGCGCTTTGCAAATTTTGCTGATAGACAACACCGCCTGGGAGCCATTGCCCAGCGCCGAGCACCACCTGCTGTGCAGCCTGCCCACGCCCCACGGCCCCCTTTTCGCCTGGCTAGACGCCCAAATCGCCGAGCACGGCCCTCAAATCTGGGGGGCGCTGAGCGAAGGCCTGCGCGGCCACACCCACGAAGCCATAGCCCGCAAGCTGGTAGCCCTGGTGCCCGACGATATTCAAAACGACGCCACCGAGCTAGCCGCCATCGTACAAAAAATGCACTTTGAAGCAGAGGACGCCGAGCTACGCGAGCTGTCCAGCCAAGTAGCCGACCCAGCTAAATTTGCACGGTATAAAGAGCTGATGGAACGGCGCAAGACGCGCAATGTGCTGGCATGAACCTTCTAGCTGTTTATTAGCTTTGAGCTGAAATAGACATTTTTGCGCGTTTTTTGGTATAATCCATGTAACAACAAGCAAAGCGCGACAGCAGCACCTCCGTACCGGCACCGAGCACCACAGCGTCTCAATCAGCCAATCTCGCAAGGACTGCATCCCAAATGATCGCCCTAGCCTAGCTTCTTGCCTCTACCGTCCACTGCGCCACAGCCGTGGCAATGTGATTTTTCTTGATGCCTTGTATTGCGCCTGGTTGGTGCCATGTCTTGGGTATGTTGTTTTGAATTTCGTTATTTTTGTGAGGAATCTATGGCCACCAAGCCCGTGAAAAAACCTGCCGCAAAACCGGCATCCAAAGCTGCACCTAAAGCCGCTCCAGCTAAGACTGCGCCCCCTAAAGCCAAGTCCCAAGCGCCCGCTCCTGCCCCCGCCGTGAAAGCTAAACCCTCAGTGCCTACTTCTAAACCCCCTGCGTCTAAACCCCCTGCGTCTAAATCCCCTGCTGCCAAAACAGCCGCCAAACCTGCTGCCCCCGCAGCTAAAGCCACTACAGCTGCGTCTACACCTGCTGCCAAGTCTGCTAAGCCCACTGTCAAAGCGTCTGCCGTCAAGCCCGTGCTCAAGCCCGGCGACCGCATTCCCGGTAAGCGCGGCCCCAAGCCAAAAGGCAATATCAGCGGCATTCCTGATGTAGAAGAAATTGACCCACGGGACATCGAGCCAGAACCAGTTGCTACAGCTATCGACCCTGCGACGGGCGAAAAAATCAAGCCACTGCGCATGAAGCTGTCCAAGGCGAAAGAACGCGCCTTGATGAAAGAATTTGGCCTAGACGACACGGTTTTGTCTGAAGAAGACATGTCCAAGCGCCGCCTGCGCCTGAAAGCGCTGATCACCTTGGGCAAAACGCGCGGCTACTTAACCCACGGCGAAATTTCTGACCACTTACCCGACAAGCTGGTCGATGCTGAAACCCTGGACGTAGTGCATTCACTGCTCAATGACATGGGCGTGGCCGTGTATGAGCAAACGCCAGATGCAGAAACCCTGCTGCTTAACAACAACGCGCCCACTGCGGCCAGCGTAGAAGAAGCCGAAGAAGAAGCCGAAGCCGCGCTGTCCACCGTCGACAGCGAATTTGGCCGCACCACCGACCCCGTGCGCATGTACATGCGTGAGATGGGCACGGTCGAGCTGCTGACGCGCGAAGGCGAGATTGAGATTGCTAAGCGCATTGAAGGCGGCTTGATGGTGATGATGGAGGCGATATCCAACAGCCCCGCTACCATCCAAGAAATTTTTAACATGATGCAAGAGATCTCTGACGGCAAAGTCGTGATCTCGGCGGTGGTGGACGGTTTTAGCAACCCCAACGAGGCCGACGACTTTGTGGCCGAAGAAGACTTTGACGAATACGACGAAGCCGACGACGACGACGGCAAAGGCGGCTCTAAGGCCATGACCAAAAAGCTGGAAGAACTCAAAGTTGAGTCCTTCCGCCGCTTTGAGGTGCTGCGCGGTTTGTTTGAAAAGCTGCACAAAATTTATGACAAAGAAGGCTACGGCACACCAGCGTATGTGAAAGCGCAAAAGCAAGTCACCGAAGACTTGATGCTGATCCGCTTTACGGCCAAGAGCATTGAAAAGCTGTGCGATTTGGTGCGTGGCCAAGTAGCCGATGTGCGCAAAAAAGAGCGCGAACTGCGCCGCATCATTGTGGACAAGTGCCACTACCCACAGGCTGATTTTGTCAAAGAATTTTCTGGCCGCGACAAAAACAACGCCAAAGTCGCCTCACATTTGCTAGACCAAAAGTGGATCGAAAAGCAAGCCGCCACTGGCAAAGCATGGTCAACCACCATGGGCCGCTACATTCCGCCCGTGCAAGAACTGCAGCAAAAGCTGATGGACCTGCAAAACCGCGTCGTAGTGCCGCTGGATGAGCTGAAAGACATTAACAAGCGCATGAACGACGGCGAGCGCGGCTCACGTGCGGCCAAGAAAGAGATGATCGAGGCCAACTTGCGCCTAGTCATTTCTATTGCTAAAAAGTACACCAACCGTGGCTTGCAGTTCTTGGATTTGATTCAAGAGGGCAACATTGGTTTGATGAAAGCCGTGGACAAGTTTGAATACCGCCGTGGCTATAAATTCTCTACCTACGCTACGTGGTGGATTCGCCAGGCCATCACGCGCAGCATTGCCGACCAGGCGCGCACTATCCGTATACCGGTGCACATGATCGAGACCATCAACAAGATGAACCGTATCAGCCGCCAGCACCTGCAGGAGCACGGTTTTGAGCCGGATGCCAGCCTGTTGGCCGAGAAGATGGAAATCCCAGAAGACAAAATCCGCAAGATCATGAAGATCGCCAAAGAGCCTATCTCCATGGAAACACCGATTGGTGACGATGACGACAGCCACTTGGGCGACTTTATCGAAGATGGTGCCAACACCGCGCCGATTGAGGCGGCCATGCAAGCAGGCCTGCGTGATGTGGTGAAAGACATTTTGGATGGCCTGACCCCACGCGAAGCCAAAGTGCTGCGCATGCGCTTTGGTATTGAAATGTCCACTGACCATACGCTGGAAGAAGTGGGCAAACAGTTTGACGTGACGCGCGAGCGCATTCGCCAGATCGAAGCCAAGGCGCTACGCAAGCTCAAGCACCCTACCCGCTCAGACAAGTTGCGTAGTTTTATCGATACGATTTAAACCGTACTGCTTGCGTCATAAAAGAGCTCTTCGGAGCTCTTTTTTTATGCCTAAATGGCTTGTAGTCCTTGTATTTACTGCTCAACCAGCTACTATTTTTGTAGCATACACAAGTCCCTTAACTCACCCTTGGCAATGCATTGGATCGTTGTTTACCGAGGACGGGCAGCGGGACACCTTCGCGCGCCACCCCCAGCCCACTACAAGCGGCCTGCTGCGCCCTAGGGCTGTCGCCACCCATGGAGCCACTGGCTCGAGGAACGCAAATGCAGGGGAAAAGAAATTTAGATGTCTGAGCGCTTGCGCGAGTTCTTAAATTTCCCCCGGAATGCGTACCGCAGATGCTCGCCGAAGGCCAGTGGCGTTGGGTGGCGATAGCCCTAGGACGCAGCAGGCCGCGTCCCAGAAGAAGGGCATAGCTTGCAGCAGGCCGCCTCCCCAGAATATGGGATGGCAAATGTTGCGAAATCTGCTAAGGTGTAATTACTTGTAGTTAATTTGTAACAACACCGCAAGCAAACAAGAATTTATACACGTCTAGACATACGTAGGAGCACATCTTGAGCACTGAACACACCGGGCGCCGTAGCGCTATAAAAACAACCGGCCTACTGGCCACTCTGTTGGCCACAGCCTTGCTAACTATTAGCTGCGGCGGCGGGGGCGGGGGCGCTGCACCACCCAGTGGCAGCGGCTTGACCGACAGCTTTGGCAACGTGGTGGACTTAGGCTCCGACGGCGGCTCGGGCGGCGGTTTTGGCGCGGGCGACGCAGGCGCCGACGGCACGGGCGGCGAAGGCCCACCACTGCCTAACGCGTCCGTAGTCATTACCGACTCGGTAGGCAAAACTGCCACTGCGGTCACCAATGCCGACGGCTACTACCGCGCCAAGATCACCGGCATGACAGCGCCGCTGGTGGTGCGCTTGGTAGCCCAAAGCGGCAAGGTGTATACGTCTTTGCGCGCTGATGCTATCAAGACGGGTTTTAACACCGTCAACATCACCTCGTTTACCGACAAAATTGCCTCTAACATTGCCATTGCTGCAGGTCAAACCGGTGCACAAAGCTTAACGCCATCACTGGTCAGTGCAGCCGCTATTGCCGCACAAACTGCTGACCTTAAATGGCCTTGCAGCCCGCGCTGAGCGCAGCAGGTGTGTCGGCCACACTCGACTTTATTGCCACGCCGTTTGTGGCCAACGGCACCAATATCGACCAAGTGCTAGACCTGGTGCGCCACGAGGTCACCACCGACGGCTCGACCCGGCTGTACACCAAAAAACCCACCAACGACGCAACTGGCGCTGCCAACAGTGCCGAGCTGAGCGCGTCTAACGTGTTGCAGCCTGCGGTAACCAACGAGCTGGACTTTACCAAGCTCAAAGCGCTGCAAGCCACGCTCAACCAATGCTTTGCACTCACCCAAGCCCAGCGCCTCGCTGCCAGCCCCAATGGGTGCGATGGCTTTGTCCACGGCACCTATTTGCAAAGCAGCATGCCCTTGGGCGAGCAATTTAAGCAAGCTAGCGGCCAAAAACGCTACAACGTGATTTTGAATGCTACCGATTTGCTCAAAGACGCTGTGTTTGAGATTCCAGAGTTGCTGGCTAAATTTGAATCTACATCAGGCAATGGCAACTTTGACATTGCTGCGGTCGAGCTTCGCTGGTTTCAGCCTGTAGACGGCTCTTACCGCTCCACGATCACTACCGCCAGACGGTTTCCTGGCTACGTTAATACATCAGAGGCCAATGCAGTGTCAAAAATCGGTGCCGACTGGTGGCTGTATGGCAACCAGCGCCAGTACGACAGCTTTGTGAACATGCGCGCGCGCAGCATTATTAACCTGAACCCAGCCACCAACACCAGCACCGTACCCAGCGAGAACATCACTGGTCTAGGTGCTTTTGTCAACGGCTTCAGCTATTCTGATATTAGTGGCACATGGGTGCCCAACACCATGCGCTCTTATAACGTAAAGGGCCCTGGTCTACCCGCTGCAGGTTTGACCTATGCGCGCAATGACATTGCTAACACATGCCTTGGCCCAACAAGCCTGGTGGACAACGGCGAAGGATTTCCAGGCTTGCTGTCAGTCACTAGCACTACGCTTCCAGCGCTAACAGCCACGTCTAACCTCAGCCCATGGTTCTGGGTACAGCGCACCAACCCGGCTACTGGCGCAGCCATACCAGTGCCCAACAGCGTTAACTACGCCAGCCCCAGCTTTGCCAACCTGAGTGCCTTTAACGCCTGGAACCTTTACACCTTCGTGGTTCTGCGTAACGACGGTAGTACTGTGACCTTTACAGCGCGCAACGTAGCCGCTGCACTGCCAGCCGACTCGCTGCGCACCTTGCCGCTGCATGACTTTTCTGTCAATGACACCAGCTTATTGATCGCTAGTAAAACAGCCGCAGTCAGCGTAACCTTGAACTGGGTCAACAGCCCAGCCATGCCGGGTGCAACCGCAGCATGGATAAATAGCGAAAGCTTTGCTGCGCCTGTGGCCGTAAGGCACTTCGCAGAAAAACCTTTCTTACGCGGTAAAACATCGCAAACCAGTGCCAGCTCGGCCACTCTGAGCGTGGCTGACTTAGGCGTAGGAGGCAACTGCAACAACGCTGGCGCTACTGATGTTGTATTACCTTTGGGTATCACCAATACCTCGAACCGCCTTATTAGCCTGCGCACTACCTACAACCGTGTAGGCATTGACCAGCAGCGCCGCTGGCGCAACTAAAGCCTAGCGCTTTAACCCCAAAGAGCTCTTCGGAGCTCTTTTTTTATTGCCCAATGGGCTTGCAGTCCTTATATTTACTGCTCAACCAGCTACGCTTTTTGTAGCGTTCATGAGTCCTTTAACTCCCCCTTGGCAATGCATTTGAGCGTTATTCACCTTGGACGGGCAGCGGGATATCGCGCCGCTCACCCTGATCGATGCCGTAGTTTGAAGGCGCGCGCTCCGAGAAGTCAGCCCAGTTCAAACCGTGACACCTTCGCGCGCTACCCCCAAGCCCATTACAAGCGGCCTGCTACACCCTAGGGCGGTGGCCACCCGTGGAGCCACTGGCTCGAGGAACGC
>JAYTPK010000234.1:0-1701 GCA_043747295.1 Polaromonas sp.
TCATAGGTTTTCATGGCCTGCTCCTCGGGTTTTTGTTAGCTAACGGTCAACCGCAAAGCGTTTATGACGCCTCGATTTTTAACGCAGGCAGCACAGCCAAGCGCGTGACGATCTCGCGCAGGCCGTGGCAATTGGTTTTGTTGCAAATATTGCGCACATGGGTGCGAATGGTGGCTGCGCCCAAGTTAAAACGTTTGGCCATCTCGGGCACGGTTTGGCCGGTGCTGATAAGGGCCAGCACGCGCTCTTCTGTAGGGGTAAGCTCATATGCGCCTGCAAAAGGCTTAAGCGACAGGGCCTCGCACATATCAGTGCGTGAGAAGATCAATGCAAAGTGCTGTGCGCCCGAATTGTGCGCACTTTTTGCGGCTGCAGTTGGACCTTTACCAGCAGAGGTTGTAGCTTGAACTGGCGCAGCTTGGGGCGTGCGCAGCGGCACTACGGCTACCAAAGCGTCTGACATGGCGCCCAGTGCGATCATGCTGCGTTGGCCTGCAGCGGCTTTGGTCAGCGCTTGGCTAAATTGGCGCACATCGGGCATATACGTCACGGTAACGTGCCCGCTGTCTACAGCCACGCACTGGCGGCTGGCCAGCACTTCATCAGCCGCAGCGTTGCGGTGCAGTATGCGGGCGTACTGGTCGATGATGATGACGCCACTGGCCATGGCGTCTAGGGCGCATGCCGCCAGAGTTTGCGCCAAGCTGGCGTCGATATTGCTGTTAGGCGCTGTGTCCAGTAGAGCGGGCTGCAATGATTGGGATGTCTGAAGCGGTGTCTTGGCGGGTTGCTTGGAGGGTGTCTCAAACGATGTTTGCGGCGAAGGGGCAAACAAATTGTTCAGAAAATGGTCATTGGCGGGGTTATAGGCTGGGCTGGCGTGTATGTCTGCTGATGCATTGGCAAATTGACGGTCTTGGGTGGCTTGGCGTAGTGTCATGGTGTCTCGCAATCAATGGTTAATGAACAATGACGCAAGGATAAAAAACTACGCTGTGGTGTGGTGGGTACTAATTACGGTTGATTTGTGAAATAGTTGCCAAAATATTAAGGTGACTGGCTTAATTGGGTTTTGCTTGGCTTGGCTTGGCTTGGCTTGGCTGTGGCTGTGGTCAAGGCATGCGGGTTGTTGTTCTAGCACGCGCACTGCTGCGTGACCGCGAGGTCTATGAATCTAAAACCTAAGAATGCTACTAATTAAATAGCTGCTTGAGCAGGATTTACCTGGGTTACAGCATCAAAACAGCATAAAAAAAGCCCCGCCAGAGCGGGGCTTTTGCATCACAGCTTGCTGGGCAAGCAATAAGATTACTTCTTGGCTGCAGGTGCTTTAGCTGGAGCTTTGGCGGCTGGGGCTTTGGCGTCACCTTTAGGTGCGGCCTTGCCTTTAGCATCGGCTGCAGGTGCTGCTGCACCGGCAACTGGTGCTTCTTCTTCAGCGGCTTGGGCCACTACCGACACGATCACCGGGTTAGCCGTGCCTTTGATAACGGCTTTCACGCCCTTGGGCAGCTTAACGTCAGCTACGTACAGGGACACGCCTTTTTTCAGGCCCGACAAATCTACCTCGATAAATTCAGGCAAATCAGCTGGCAGGCAGATCACTTGAATCTCGTTGGCAACGTGGTTAACCAGGCAGTTATCGGTTTTGACAGCTTGTGACTCTGCCTCGCCATTAAAGTGCAATGGCACCTTCATGGT
>JAYTPK010000235.1:0-3496 GCA_043747295.1 Polaromonas sp.
TTTGGCAATGGGGCGGCAGTGCCGGCCCCAGGCGAGCCAGGTTTTGTGCCACCAGCACGCTAGACAGGCAAGCCAGCACCACAGTTAGCACCAGTGCAACAAAATAATTTGCCACCACTATAGCTATTAATATCATAGCTGCTTGAGCAGTATCTACGGGCTAAAAATGCTAAAACACACTATAAACACAAACTGGAAACACGTTGATAGCGTATTTCGCAGTGCAGTCGCACTTCTAGCAGTTTGCTTATCGGCTGCCTGTGCTACGCCGCAAGCGCCTCCTGCCAAAGCAGTCTACGATTTGGGTTTGCCTGCTCCACGCGTGTCAGCGTCCAGTGCCAGTGGTTCTTTTTCAGCGCCAATCAATGCCACTGTACCGGCGGCGAACTCGGTCACTGCAGCGGTTGTTAAGAGCCCATCAGTTTTGGTGTTGTCTGACGTGATCAGCCCCACGGCTTTGGATAGCACGGCGCTGGTATACCGCTTGGCCTACTCTGACGCACAGCAACTGCGTGCCTATAACCTGGCGCGCTGGAGCATGCCACCAGCGCAGCTGGTGCAGCTGCGCCTGCGCGATGCGCTGGGCGCGCGCACGCCGGTGATCGGTGTGGCCGATGGTGTGGCCCCGTGGCGGCTGCAGGTAGAACTAGACGAATTTAGCCATGTATTTGAGTCGCCAGGCCGCAGTGCAGGCGTAGTGCGCCTGCGCGCTACGCTGTTGCATAAAGAACAATGGGTCGGACAACAGGTTTTTACTGCGAGTACAAATGCCAGCGCGCAAGACGCAGCAGGGGGTGTGCGGGCGTTAACCGCCGCTACGGATGATGCTGTAGCGCAAATGGACGGGTGGGTCGCGCAGCAAATGCAGCCACCTAAATAAGCGCAGCTTCAATGTCTTTGGCCAACGAAGCCGGGGAGTCCTGCGGTGCATAGCGGCGCAGCACCTGACCGTCTTTGCCCACTAAAAATTTGGTGAAATTCCATTTAATGGACTGGCTGCCCAGCAGACCGGGGGCTTTAATGGCCAGCCATTTGAACAATGGCGATGCCTGCGGGCCATTGACTTCGATCTTGGCCATCATGTCGAACTGAACACCGTAATTCAACTGGCAAAAACTGGCAATCTCAGCATTGCTGCCCTGGTCTTGGTTGCCAAACTGGTTACATGGAAAACCCAGCACCACAAGGCCTTGCTTGCCATACTGCTGGTGCAAGGCTTGCAAACCCGCAAACTGCGGGGTAAAGCCGCAAGCACTGGCCGTGTTGACAATCAACATGGCTTTGCCTTTGAATTTCTTGAGTGCAATCTTGCGGCCCGCCGTATCCAAGGCCTCAAAATCGTATGCAGTGTTGGTCATGGTCTAGATACTAAGCCAGTTTTTAAAAGCTTGTTTTGCCTGAATCGTTGTTTTTTATAAGCAAATCGGGCCAATTTCACGCGCTACGGTCTAAACTGCCAGCTGACTTACTGCAGAATTTGCTTCGCCCCAACGGATTGCATAAAATACAAATGGTATTAAGTATGCTTATAAACAACACTTTAGCAATCCAACCATGCCATGCTGACCATTGCGCTTTGCAGTGTGGCAACAGGGCGTTATGTTTGCTGAGTTCAGCACCATGCGTTTGCTGCAAAGGCCAG
Organism: Polaromonas sp.; assembly: GCA_043747295.1. Taxonomy (GTDB): domain Bacteria; phylum Pseudomonadota; class Gammaproteobacteria; order Burkholderiales; family Burkholderiaceae_C; genus JAAFIP01. Next base: position 1,643 of record JAYTPK010000235.1, read on the forward strand.
AGATGAGTACCCCCCACAAAATTGCATTAGTAGGCTTTTCGTCCTTTGAAAGGGCGACATTCGAGTCGTTTTTCAGACTCGCCGCCCGACGTCCACCTGGGTATGTGCTGGTGGTTGAGCCTGCGCAGGCCAATCTGGCAGTAGTCAACGCCGATGACGCCAATATTTTGCAATCAGTGGTCGCACACAAGCCTTGTGCCCACGTCATGCTGATCGGCAATACCGACGGCGGCACCGGCTGGGCCACCCAAAAGCGCCCGTTGAATTTGATGAAGGTGTTGACCACCGTTGAACTGATGCTCAACGGTGCGCCTGCTGCACAAGTATCAGCATCAACACCCGCACCTGCTGCTGCAGCACCGTCCGCAGTGCTCCGGCCACAAGCCGTCGCCATCAATGCGCCAGCGCTTGTACCCGCTGCACCAGCACTGGCAACCTTGCGCGCGACACAGCAGCCTGTACTGGCCGATCGTATGTCAAGCAGTCCCACAGCTTTGCAAACACCCCGCACGGTAGTGGCACCTGCAACTGCCAGCAAACCAATATCTGCTGCTCCCGCTGCACGCGCAGTGCGCAGCGATGTGCGTTTGGGGTCGGGCGATTTTTCCAACAGCCGCGACGAAAATCCTGTTTTGGGTGGTGCCACCCGGCCCATGTCAGTTGATGACGACCAAAACGTTGACCACATCTTGGTGGTAGATGACAGTGACATCGCTTTAAAATTTATGCGTAACCGTCTTACGCGATTTGGCTTCCGTACCGACTTGGTGAACTCTGGTGAAGAGGCGCTAGGGCGCATGAATGTGCGGCCCTACAAATTCGTTTTTCTAGATGTGATGATGGAAGGCCTGGATGGCTACCAAACTTGCCGCGCTATCAAGCAGCGCAAATACTCCGAAGGCAAACCTCCTGTTGTGGTGATGCTGACTAGCCGTGGCGGCACGATTGACAAAATCAGGGGCACCCTGGCAGGTTGCGACGCCTATTTGACCAAACCCCTCAACGAGCGCGACTTGATTGCTGTGTTGGCTAAGCACGACCGCACCGTAGCGCGCGGCTTTCAACAGACAAATTACGGTGCGAGTGTGAAGTCTGGTTTCGGAGCCGCTGGATCACGCTAAGCCAAACCTGGCACCGGTCAATAAGGCCGTAATTTAAAAATTAATCCCTTCCGTCTGAATTGCATAAAGCAAAGAGAACGGCGAAATATGAGAATGAGGTAACTATCATGAAAAAAGTTTTAGTGGTTGATGACGCACCAGTAGACGCACAAAATCTGCAACGTATTTTCTCAGACGCTGGTTGGGTGGTAGTGTCAGCCAGCTCTGGCGCAGAAGCGGTCACCAAAGCCAAGTCCGAAATACCTGATCTGATCATGATGGACGTCAACATGCCAGGACTGGACGGGTTCTCTGCTACCCGCCAGTTGATGCAGGACCCCACTACTAAGGGCATTCCGGTGGTGTTTGTAACGTCGAAAGACCAAAAGGCAGATCGCGTATTTGCGCAAATGCTAGGCGCCAAAGGTTACGTAACCAAGCCCTATACGTCTGATCAAATCCTGAGTTCTATTTGATGCAATGCTTGGTAATTTGGAGCTTGTTGTTGTCTTGCAATGGCACAACAGCTAGCGCAGACACACAACGCAAAGACCGTCCCACAGAAAGTGCATTGTGAAGCTGGCTCAGGGTATTGTCTGCGGTTCATGGGCGCTGGCGCTCTCATTTGACTGGGCGCGGCAGATTATAGAAACCTTTGAGATCAGCGCGGTGCCTAAATCACCGACCTGGCTGGTGGGTGCCGCCAACATCGAGGGCAACATATTGCCAGTCATCGACTTAGCCGTCTATTTCA
>JAYTPK010000236.1:0-2526 GCA_043747295.1 Polaromonas sp.
TGGGCATACTGGGCATGGGCCGCATAGGCCAGGCCATTGCCCAGCGCGGTGCGCACGGCTTTGGCATGAACGTGCTGTACCACAACCGCAGTCAGCTAGACGCCGCAACCGAGGCAAGTGTTAAAGCCCGTTACGTCAGCAAACACGACCTGTTCAAGCAGGCCGACCACATCGTGCTGGTAGTGCCCTACAGCGCAGAGTCCCACCACACCGTAGCCGCAGCCGAGATTGCGCTGATGAAGCCCACTGCCACCCTTGTCAACATAGGACGAGGCGGCTTGATCGACGAAGGTGCGCTGGCTGCAGCCTTGACCGCTAACAAAATTCTAGGCGCAGGGCTAGATGTATTTGAAGGCGAGCCCGTCGTTAATCCTGCATTGCTGGCGCTTAAAAACGTAGTGCTAACACCCCACATTGGCAGCGCCAGTGTGCCCACGCGCAAAGCCATGGCCAACTTGGCGGCAGATAATTTGATTGGCTATTTGATCCACGGTAAAGCCTTGACCCCACTTAATAAACCCGCTTAATAAACCTACTTAACAACCCGCCAATAAACGACCCAGCCCGTAAAATCGGAGCATGACCACTACCGCACTCCAAGCTTTCTTCACCGTTTTTCTAGCCGTGTTCTTAGCCGAACTAGGCGACAAAACCCAGCTGGCCACCATGCTGTTTGCGTCTGACAGCAACGCCGCCGTCAGCAAATGGACCGTGTTCTTCGCGGCCAGCGCCGCGCTTACGCTGAGTGCAGGTATTGGCGTGGTGGCAGGCAGTTGGCTGGGTACCATAGTGTCGCCGCGCACCTTGCAGCTGGTGGCAGGCCTGGGTTTTGTATTGATAGGTGCGTGGACGCTGTACAAAGCCTGGACTTTGTAATTACCCGATAAACGCAGCAAGGCTTTGACTGCAATGTTTGTCAGCCTATTGCTCTGTTACTCCAGCTAGCAAATACCATCAAAAGCATGTTCGTTTCTCAGTTAACATAAATTGAACGGCAGGTGTTGCCAACACTGATGATTTTTTTCTCAGCTTTGCAGTTCACCTCACCAATCACACTAAATTCCGAGAAAGTTGTACAAATTACATGCCAGCCATTCTTTTTGGATCCATAGGGTCGATTGCTGAAACGTCAGAATTACAGCGGCAGGCGTTTAACCAAGCTTTCAAATCGCATGGGCTTGTCTGGCACTGGCCACGAGAGCAGTACCAAAAGCTATTGGTCTACAGCGGCGGCGAACAGCGGATAGCTGCATGGGCAAAAGACGCTAGAGTAAATGGGGGTGTAGATGCGCCTGCCATTCATGCGACAAAGTCGCAAATCTACCAAACGCTGCTTTCCCAGGCCGGTGTGTTGCCCCGTTCAGGCGTGCTAGATACTCTACGCGCTGCCCAGCAGCATGGCGTGAAAGTGGGTTTAGTTAGCGCAACATCATCAGACAATGTGACGCAGCTCATCTCGGCGTTGCATCCGCATTTGCAAGCGGACGATTTTGATGTGATGGTTAACAGCTCTTTGATTAAACTTCGCAAACCCGCACCCGACGCTTATGTGTATGCGCTAGAAAAACTAGGCTTATCAGCACAAGACTGCATTGCTGTTGAAGACAACGAAGACGGTTTGGCCGCAGCCGTAGCGGCAGGCATTGGCTGTGTTGCGTTTCCCGGGGAGAACACGGTTGACCACAACTATTCTGCTGCGCTGGGAACATTCAGCCACCTGCAGTTTGACGATTTGATGGCGCTTATACCCACGCGCCGCTAGCTGCAATTCAAAAACGCTAATATTTAGCGTTATGACACAAGTAAATTTCGAATTTTCGCCCTTGTCGCCTTTTGGGGTAGAAGCCAGATCGGCATTTAAAAATATTAGCGATGATGCCATTGAAGCCCACCACATTGACGCTATCAAGACAGCTATCGCCAACCATGGCGTGCTGCTGTTTCGCAAGCAGCACATAGACGACTATCAATTTGCAGCGTTTTTGCGCAAGCTGGGCCCACTGACTTTTACAGTGGGTGAGACACCTGTGGTGCACCACCCAGATTTAAATGTGGTGAGCAACATAGGCCGCACCACACCGCCTAAAAGCGTTTTTCATACCGACACCAGCTACGTTGCTCACCCGCCTGCCTACACCGCGCTGCGGGCAGTGACGATACCTGCGGTGGGCGGTGAGACACTGTTTTCAAACCAATACCTTGCCTACGACACGCTGCCCGCGCAGGTAAAACATGCTCTGGCAGATGCAAAGGTGTTGCATGTAGCCACTGGCGTGGTGCAGGGCCCCACCGAAGAGCGCGAAAGCTGGCACCCCTTGTTTCAGCGCCATCCCATCACAGGGCAACAGGCGCTGTTTTTGTCAACACCAGCGCGCTGCCAGGCCATTACCGGGCTGCCAGACGACACCGCCAAGCGCGTCATCAAAGCGCTGTACCGCCATTCCATCCGACCCAGCCGCCTGTACCGCCACGCATGGCAGCCCGGTGATGTACTGGTGTGGGACAACCGCTGCACCATGCACCGCG
>JAYTPK010000237.1:0-6961 GCA_043747295.1 Polaromonas sp.
CAACGCCATTGGCCCTGCCCTGCTGGTCAAGCACCTTGCGCCCTTGCTGGCGCGTGACCGCGTAACCCGCTGGGCCATGATGTCAGCCAAAGTGGGCAGCATTGGCGACAACGCTTTGGGCGGCTGGTACGGCTACCGCGCCAGCAAAGCAGCACTCAACCAAATTGTCAAAACCACAGCCATTGAGATGACCCGGCGCAGCAAACTGTCTGTGTGCGTGGCCATCCACCCCGGCACTGTGGCCACACCACTGAGTGACCCGTTTAGCAAAACCGGGCTTAACGTGCGGCCAGCAGACGTAGCGGCAAGCGAGATTTTGCAAGTAGTGCACGCGCTGCAGCCGCCGCAGACGGGTGGATTCTTTGACTACCAAGGCGCACCTCTGCCTTGGTAGTTTTATGCATAAAATAGCCTTGTAGTCCAAGTATTTAATGCTTAACCAGCTATATTTTTTATAGCATATCTTAATTTTTTATATGCACGATTTTTGGCCACACAGCGGCTTATCTTTACTCCAACGCAACGCCCAAGGCTGGCTAAAAACTACCGACGCGTATTGGCGCAGCTTTTTTGCGCGGCCCGAGCTTGAGCTGTTGCCGCAGTCGTGCCCAGCCGAGCGGCGCCTGCATGCCAGCTTGCAAGACAATCCGCAGCGCAGCGTCACAGCGCAAGACATTGCCGCCCTAAAAGACTCTGATGCGCGCGAAAGCTACACGCTGTTTATGCGCTTTCGCGATGGTCTGCTAAGTGCTGGCACGCTAGAGGCCTACTACGCGCAGCTGATGCGCAGCGCCACGATGAACGTGCCGCCCCTGTTGATTGACATGGTGGTGCAGGCCATAGTGCAGCATTTGTTAGTGCAGCATTTTGAGGCTGACCCACAAGGCAGCCAACACGCGCTGACCGTGCGTGCAGCTGAGTTGCTGTTTCGCGTCCAGCGCGTGGCCGTGTCTGACGGGCGCATAGTGGCAGGCGACCAAGAGGCGCTAGACAACGCGCAAGCCACAGGCGGCGCGGGCGACCTAGGCCGCCTGCTGCTGCAAAACAAAGTGCAGCTGAGCGAAGCGCAAATGCAGATACTGAGCACCGAGCGACAAGACAAGTTTTGGCAAAGCGCCAGCAAGCCAAGCTACCACCACCAATGGCTGCTAGACCTGACCCACGAAACCACCAACGCCGTGGGCCAAGGCCAGCACACCTTCACCATCCAGCTAGCACGCACCGACAGCGGCCTGACCGCGCTGGCCCGCGTGCTGTCGCTGTGGATAGCGCACTTTCATGGCACCCAAGTGCGCATCCAGCCGCTGTCAAAAGTAGAAGACGCCGCATGGCGCTGGCATATTGGCCTGGACGTAGAAGCCAGCAGCCTGCTCAACGACCTGTACAACCAGCAGCCCATCGACGACACCCGCATGCGCCGCCTGATCAGCCTGTTTCGCTTAGAGTTTGCCAATCCCGCCGAGATGCGCGCCGACATGCAAGGCAAACCCGTCTACCTGGGCCTGGCCATGACAGCCCAAGGCCTACTGCGCGTGAAGCCGCAGAATTTGCTGCTGAATTTGCCTTTGAGCGCCGAAAACTGACCTGTCTGGGTTGCGCCTGGGAAAAGTCCAATCCCCTTGTAAATTGAACATGCAGCGTTCAATTTACAAGGGGATTGATTTTGCCTGTCTAACTTGTAGTGATCAAAAACCTTGCCTCCGAACACCAAATACCACTCAGCGTTTACTTTATGCCTTAGCGGTACTGAAGACAATTTTTTTAAATACTTGCTGTTATGCTAATGCTATGTCCCCCAAAGAGCTAGCCACCCACAAAACCGCGTCCAAGCGGTTGACCAGCTTGCCTGACTTCAAAGTGATGAAGCGCGGCAAGCTGCCTAAGCCTTTGCACAAAATGGGTGGTGCTCGCATCCTGGCAACTGATCTATTGAATGTGTCTGACTCGCACCGTGCCTTCTTTGCATGGCGCGATGGAGAAATACGCACGGACAGCGCTTTTTACGCCTACCTTTTTTGCGTGCAGGGCGATGGAGCGTTGTATCCATTATTTATCCTCCATCTGCACCCCAGCCATAAAGACGTGCACGCAAAGTTGCCCTGCAATACTGAAAACGACTACACCAGCCGCGACCTACCCGGTGCGCCAGAGTTGGCTATTTCAACCAGTCGATCTAATCTTGATCCACGGCGAACAAACGACCGCAACCATTTGATAGAGTGCTTTTGCACCGCCTGCGGCATCACCATGGGCACGGAGGGCGGGTTATGGAACTAGTACCAGACCTTAAACGCACCATCTGCTCATTGTTTGAAGTGCATGAAGACGAAGGCGGAGTGCAGCGCATCATCACGCCACTAGAGTACCCAGGCAGCACAGACAAAGTGGTGGTGCGTGTACGCTCGCGTGCCAACCACCTGCAAATCGACGAAAACGGCGAAGCCGCGCTCTACGCCAGCATGCAAGGCGGCGACGTAGATACCGATGCCATCCAGCGCTGGACGGAAGAACTCAAAGCCAGCATGCGCATAGAGTTTGACGACGACGAAGTTATTAAGGCCGAAGTGAAAGAGCACCGCTTGGTTGCGCCCTATATATTTCATGTGGCCGCTGCCTCACAGCAACTCTTCGCGCTGGCTACATCACAAAAAGAACGCAGCCCCAATGACTTTAAAGAACGCGTAGCAGACGTAGTGCGTGAAGTGTGCGGTGCACTACGCCTACCTGTGCAGCACAACGTGGAGCTACCTATTGCGGGCGGGCTGGAGGCTGATCATTTAATCGGTGAAGTCAACCACCCCACTATTCCGCCTCTAATCGTCATCGCCGCATCCAGCGCCATCCGCTTGCTAGAAGCCGAGGTGATCCACATGCAATACCGCCACACCAAGCAACCCGGGTTTATCTTGGCGGTCGCCGAGAGCGAAAAGGTAGTGGGTAAAAAGCAATTTCATCGAGCAAATTACTACACAGGAAAGACTGTGGAGTTCAGCGCTTATGACTTTGGGCAATTGCTGCGGGAGCAGCTACATTAATCGGCTTTAAACTTTCGAATGAAAAATGAAGATATCGGACTGAGTCCAATTCGGTGGTTCGCCACATTGCAAAAAATTTATAAAAATGGAGGCGCGTATCAAAACTGGTTGCACTACATACATTCCAACAAAGATTTTTTATGCAACATTCAAGGTAAGCTTGCTGCGTTTTCTATAGTAGGGGCTGAAAGACACAAAACGCTGCGTATTGCGCTGGAAGACTACAAACTCGCAACCGAGGACAATAGGCAAAAGAAATATGAAGATTTAGTGTCAGCTAAAGATGCGCTGTATTTGCTTGTTGAGCATACGCTTGCTGTTGCCTCGCAAGAAGTATTTTCCGCTCTGGAGAAATATTTTTCTATGCGCTATCGGTCTAACGAATATCCACCACGGTTTTGTATCAAACTTTTAAAAAAAAAGAAATGACGTGGACGTCATATATACATTTGCCCGTGATCAAGGAGCACCTTTCAAAGGTGAAATAAGTTTCGAAACAGCATGTGAAGAAAATAGTGGTTTTCAAGAAGTTTCCCAAAGCGGTAGTCCGTATTTTTGTAACGACATTCCCGCGCAAAAAGGTGCATACAAAAATCCACGTTTGTATGCAGATCGATTGAGAAGCTACAGCGAGTCTAATTTAAGGGCACTTAGGAAGTATTTTTCTAAAAATGCAATGCCAGACGAAGAATGGATAAATTGCTGGAAAGACGTAGATGATAAAAAAAGACCCCCAGCGACAAGTTGCTATAAATCGACGCTGATAATGCCTATGACTTTATTGGCTAAACAGGTTACGGAAGAATTCGTATCTGCTTACAATAAACATTGGCCCCCTGTACAAAATAAATACAACTTTGGCTATCTCTGTATCGACTGCCATGAGATTGACTTTTTTGAAGACTACGATAAAGTTGTGTTGTTTGCACACACCGATATGTTTTCCTTGTTTTTAATCGAAGCATATTCTTTTGTTCTCCACTCAAATACTTATGCGGAAGTTGAGGCTGCAATTAAGAAGTATGAAAAAAGCATGAGAAAAACTCAACAAAAACCATTACATCCAAGGAAACGCAATGCAAGCTAGAGCGTCAACTAAGCGTCATGGTCGTGTGCAGCATGTAGGTCAGCATAGCTATCAAACTCATTCGTCAGACAGTGGAATTTATCAAGTGGATTCCGGTCCGAAGCTTTATGAGACTGCAAGAAAAATAGCAGAAATGGGATTAGAGGCTTTTATTCGCACCAACCCACCTCCTCCGCCATTTAAGCGGCCTGACCTGTGAAATCAGTTTTTACATATTGCGTCGATATTGCCCACCCACCTCAAACAGCGCATTGGTAATCTGGCCGAGTGAGCACACGCGCACGGCATCCATCAGTACGTCGAAGACGTTTTGGTTGGCGATAACGGCTTGTTGCAGGCGTTTTAGCATTGCGGGGGATTCTGCGGCGTGCAGGCTGTGAAAGTCGTTCAATCGCTTGAGCTGCGACTGCTTTTCTTCCTCGGTGCTGCGCGCCAGCTCTAGCTTGTCTTGCACTACATTGCCTTTGGGGTTACGGAAGGTGTTGACACCGATGATGGGCAGCTCGCCGGTGTGTTTGAGCATTTCGTAGTGCATGGACTCGTCCTGGATGCGGCCGCGTTGGTAGCCGGTTTCCATCGCGCCTAGCACGCCGCCGCGTTCTGATATCCGTTCAAACTCGTCTAGTACGGCTTCTTCTACCAGCTCGGTAAGCTCTTCGATGATGAAACTGCCTTGGCTGGGATTTTCGTTTTTGGCTAAGCCCCATTCACGGTTGATGATCATCTGGATGGCCATGGCGCGGCGCACGCTGTCTTCTGTGGGCGTGGTGATGGCTTCGTCGAAGGCGTTGGTGTGCAGGCTGTTGCAGTTGTCGTAGATAGCGATCAGCGCTTGCAGGGTGGTGCGGATGTCGTTGAACTGAATCTCTTGTGCGTGCAGGCTGCGGCCGCTGGTTTGCACGTGGTATTTGAGCTTTTGGCTGCGTTCATTAGCACCGTATTTGTCGCGCATGCTGGTGGCCCAGATGCGGCGGGCTACACGGCCTAGCACGGTGTATTCGGGGTCCATGCCGTTACTGAAGAAGAAGCTCAGGTTGGGCGCAAAGTCGTCGATGTGCATGCCGCGCGCCAAATACGCTTCCACAAATGTGAAGCCATTGGACAAGGTGAGCGCGAGTTGGCTGAGTGGGTTAGCGCCTGCTTCGGCAATGTGGTAGCCGCTGATGGACACGCTGTAGAAGTTGCGCACTTTGTGGTGCACAAAATATTCGGCAATGTCGCCCATCACCTTCAGACTGAACTCGGTGCTGAAGATGCAGGTGTTCTGCCCTTGGTCTTCTTTCAAGATGTCGGCTTGCACAGTGCCGCGCACGTTTTCTTGCACCCATTCTTTGATCTTCTGGCTTTCTGTGTCAGTGGGTTCGCGCTTATTGTCTAGCTTGAACTTGTCCAGGTTCTGGTCGATGGCGGTGTTCATGAACATGGCCAAAATCGTCGGCGCGGGGCCGTTGATGGTCATGCTGACTGACGTGCTGGGCGCAGTCAGGTCAAAGCCGCTGTACAGCACCTTCATGTCGTCCAGCGTGGCAATGCTTACGCCGCTGTTGCCCACTTTGCCGTAAATGTCGGGGCGGGTAGCGGGGTCTGCGCCGTACAAAGTCACCGAGTCAAAGGCTGTGCTTAAACGTTTGGCTGGCAGCCCCTCGCTCACCATTTTGAAGCGGCGGTTGGTGCGAAAGGCATCGCCTTCGCCAGCAAACATGCGGGTGGGGTCCTCGCCTTCGCGTTTGAAGGCGAAGGTGCCTGCGGTATAGGGGAAGCTGCCGGGCACGTTGTCCAGCATCAGCCATTTCAAAATTTCGCCGTGGTCTTCAAACTGCGGCAGGGCTACTTTGCGGATCTTCGTGCCACTAAGCGATGTTGTTGTTAAAGCTGTGCGGATTTCTTTGTCACGAATTTTCACTACATATTCGTCGCCTGCATACGCCGTTTGCATGTCGGGCCATTGCTGCAACAGCTTGCGTGCGCCGGGGTCTTGCGCAGCTTTGCGGTGGGCTGCTAAATCCAACGCAGCCTCGGCGGCGGGGGCGCGGTCGGGCTTGCCGATTTTCAGCATGCGGGCTGCTGCCTGCAACTGCTGGATCTCGCGTGCCAACACGCTTTGCTCGCGTGCCTTGCGCTTATACGCACGCACGGTGTCGGCAATCTCGCTGAGGTAGCGGGTGCGGGCAGCGGGGATGATGGGGGTTTGATTGGTGCTGTGGCGGGTTTTTACCTCGGGCAAAACACCGTCTTTGATTTTCAGCCCCAGCGCAGCCAGGCGCGGCTTCATGGCCTGGTACAGCGCCGTCACGCCGTCGTCGTTAAAGCGCGCCGCCATGGTGCCAAACACGGGCATGTCTTCCATGCGTTTGCTCCACGCCTCTTGGTTGCGCTGCACTTGCTTGGCCACGTCGCGCAGTGCGTCGTGCGAGCCTTTGCGGTCAAATTTGTTAATCGCTACAAACTCGGCAAAGTCCAGCATGTCGATTTTCTCCAGCTGCGAGGCCGCGCCGAACTCCGGCGTCATCACATACATGGGCAGGTTCACATGGGGCACGATGGCCGCGTCACCCTGGCCAATGCCACTGGTCTCGACAATGATCAAATCAAAACCTGCGCATTTGCAGGCTGCAATCACGTCAGGCAGGGCTTGGCTGATCTCGCTGCCAAACTCGCGCGTGGCCAGTGAACGCATAAACACTTTAGCGCCGCCAGACCACGGGCTGATAGCGTTCATGCGAATGCGGTCACCCAGCAGCGCACCACCCGACTTGCGGCGTGACGGGTCGATGGAAATAAGCGCGATGCGCAGCGCATCACTTTGGTCTAAACGCAAGCGGCGGATCAGCTCGTCAGT
>JAYTPK010000238.1:0-5659 GCA_043747295.1 Polaromonas sp.
TTCGATTCCGCCCCAGGCCACCAAATTTTAAAAGGTCAATCGTTTGCGCGATTGGCCTTTTTTTATGGGTGTTTACATGCGGTTAATGTTGCGCGCATCACAAAGCCCATCAGCTTCCTCGGTAGGTGGAATAACTCCACGGCGTGCACAGCAGGGGCACGTGGTAGTGGTGTGTGATGTCGGCAACGCCGAAGTCTACCTGCACCAGATCTAAAAAGGGTGGCTGCGGCAGCAGAACGCCACGCTGTTGATAATAGTTTGCAACACTAAAGCACAAGCGGTATTGGCCTGTTTGCAGCTCGATGTTGCTAAGCAGCGGGCCATCAGGGTTGCGGCCATCAGCATTTAAAGTGATTGACCGCAGTGATTGCCACTGGCCATCACGCAACGCATGCAGTTGTACCTGCATGCCTGCGGCGGGCTGGCCATGCATGGTGTCCAGTACGTGGGTGGATAAGCCCATGAAGCTCCTTAGATTGCGCAATTTAATTTTGTACGCTAAGCAGTATACAATTTTCAAGCTGCCTTTCACTACAACTCTTATTGCACCATGCACAGCCCCACCTATACTATTGTGCAATCGCTCACCCGGGCGATTGTGGAGCACCGTTTACAACCTGGTGCGAAATTGGTAGAGCAAAAACTTGCAGACCATTTTGGGGTATCTCGCACACTGGTGCGCCAAGCATTGTTTCAAATGGCACAAAACCGATTGATTGTGATGGAGCCTGCACGGGGTGCTTTTGTCGCTAGACCGTCTATGCAAGAGGCGAATCAAATTTTTGCGGTGCGCCGCATCCTTGAATTGCAAATGACCCGTGACCTGGTGGCTGCTGCTACACCTGCCCACATCAAGGCCTTGCGCGAACACGTCCAATTAGAGCGCAAGGCTTTGCGTGACGCGGATGCTAATGCACGCGTGCATGAGTTGGGCGATTTTCATGTGGAAATGGCCCGCCTGATGGGTAATGAGGTGTTGGCCCAGCTGCTAGAGGGTTTGGTTTCGCGTTGTGCTTTGATTATGTTGATGTATCAAAGTGTCCAAGCTGCAGAGCATTCGGCCAATGAGCACCAAACCTTGGTCGACGCGATAGAAGCTGGTGACGAAGCGCTGGCGGTGCAGCGTATGCAAGAGCATCTGCACAATGTGGAGAATAGCCTGAGCCTGCAGCGCAAAACACCCAGCCACGATGTGACAGAGGCGCTAGCATGACCAACCACCACATCTACGACAGTACGCAGCCCTACCCGCGCGACATGGCGGGCTATGGCCGCAACGTGCCCCACGCCCGCTGGCCCGCAGGCGCGCGCATTGCGGTGCAGTTTGTACTGAACTACGAAGAAGGTGGTGAAAATCACATCTTGCATGGGGATGCGGGTAGTGAAACTTTCTTGTCTGAAATGTTCAACCCCGCCAGCTTTGCTGCCCGGCACATGAGCATGGACGGTATTTACGAATATGGCTCGCGTGCAGGCGTGTGGCGTATTTTGCGAGAGTTTGAGCAGCGCAAATTGCCACTGACTGTGTTTGGTGTGGCCAGTGCATTGCAGCGCAGCCCTGATGTGATGGCGGCTTTTCAATCACTGGGCCATGAGATAGCTTGCCACGGCCTGAAGTGGATTGCCTATCAAAACCTGCCTGAGGAAGTAGAGCGTGCCCACATGCAAGAGGCCATTCGCATCATGCGTACGTTGCAGGGCGATGTGCCCATGGGCTGGTACACCGGGCGCGACAGCCCCAACACCTACCGCTTGGTAGCCGACATGGGCGGCTTAGTCTATGACAGCGATTACTATGGTGATGACCTGCCGTTTTGGATGAAGCTGCGCAAAACCGATGGCACTGATGCGCTGCAACTGATCGTGCCCTATACGCTAGACTGCAACGACATGCGGTTTTCGCTACCGCAGGGCTACTCGCATGCTGATCCGTTCTACCAGTATCTCAAAGACACTTTTGACGCACTGTACGCCGAGGGCGACCCTGACGGTTTGAATGCCCCCAAAATGATGAGCATTGGCATGCATTGCCGTTTGTTGGGCCGCCCGGGCCGCATTGCTGCACTGCAAAGATTTTTAGACCATATTGCCCAGCACAGCGATGTGTGGGTGTGTAAGCGCATGGACATTGCGCAGCACTGGCACACACACCATAAAGCAGCATGACCACCATCACACTAGCGCAGCTGAACGCTGCACCGCTACCACAGGCCCTGCAGATGCTGGAGGGCCTGTATGAACATTCGCCTTGGGTAGTGCAGCAGGCCTTGGCGCAGCGGCCGTTTGGCAGTTTAGCGGCCTTAGAACACGCCTGCGCCCATGCTGTTACTCAGGCCAGCACTGAACAGCAATTGGCTTTGATCCGCTCCCACCCTGAGCTTGCCGGTAAAGCCATGGTCAGCCAGTCCCTCACAGCCGAGTCAACGCACGAGCAAAGCAAAGCCGGGTTAACCCAATGCAGCCCTACTGAGTTTGCCCAGTTGCAACAGCTTAACGCCGACTACAACGCTAAATTTAGTTGGCCATTCATCTTGGCCGTGCGCGGGCCACGGGGCGTGGGGCTGACCCGCCAGCAGATCATTGCCACTTTTGAGCGGCGCTTGCAGGGGCACCCTGATTTTGAGCAGCAAGAATGCTTGCGCAACATTCACCGTATTGCGCAAATACGCTTGGCTGATAAATTCAATATGCACCCAGTTCAAGGCAATGCACTGTGGGACTGGCAAGAAACTCTAGCCCAGCACAGCGACCCTGTGTATAGAGAGGCGGGCCAGCTTACCGTCACCTACCTGACCGATGCACACCGCGCCTGCGCGCAGGCCATTGCCCAGCAAATGCGTGAGTGTGGCTTTGACTCGGTAGCGATAGATGTATTAGGTAATGTGGTTGGACGCTATGAAAATAATAGCTTTACAATCAATGAATACTTGGACTACAGGGCTATTTCATCACTTTATTTGCTTATGGGTAGCCATTACGACACGGTACGCAATGGTGGCAAGTACGATGGGCGCTTAGGCATCTTTCTACCCATGATGGCAGTGCAACAGCTGCACCGCGCAGGCCAACGGCTGCCCTTTGGCATTGAAGTGGTGGCGTTTGCAGAAGAAGAGGGGCAGCGTTTTAAAGCTACTTTTTTAGGCTCTGGCGCATTGACCGGCCATTTTCAAAAATCTTGGTTGGACCAACGCGACGCACAGGGCCAACTACTCCTAGATGTGCTGCTGCAGTCACAAGCACCTGGCGTTGCGCACGATAAAGCCACGCTGCTGCAAGCCATTGAAAGCTTGCAGCGCAACCCTGCGCAGTATTTAGGGTTTGTTGAAATCCATGTGGAGCAAGGGCCCGTGCTCAATGAGCTGAATTTGCCGCTCGGCGTGGTTACTTCGATCAACGGCAGCGTGCGCTATACGGGCGAAGTTATTGGCCAAGCCTCGCACGCGGGCACGACACCCATGAACCGCCGCCGCGACGCCGCCGCCGCGCTGGCGCAGCTAAGCGTGTGGATGGAAGAGCGCGCCACGCGTGACGGCGATTCTGTGGCCACCATAGGCATGCTGCAGGTGCCTAATGGGTCAATCAACGTAGTGCCCGGCCGCTGCAGCTTTAGCCTAGACCTGCGCGCCCCCACCGATGCACAGCGCAATGCACTAGAGCGCGATGTGCTGGAACAGCTGCAGCTTATTTGCGACCAGCGCGGCGTGCGCTATACCCTAGAAGAAACCATGCGCGCCAGCGCTGCGCCTAGCAGCCCCGCACTGCAAGCGCGCTGGGAGCGTGCGGTAGCTGCCACCGGGCTGCCCGTGCACCGCATGCCCAGCGGCGCAGGGCACGACGCGATGAAGCTGCATGAAATCATGCCGCAGGCCATGCTGTTTGTACGCGGTGAAAATTCTGGCATCAGTCACAACCCGCTAGAGAGCACCACCAGCCACGACATGCAGTTGGCTTTGGACGCGTTTAACCATCTGTTGCAGCAGTTGTCTGCTGAGTATTGAAATGATGACCATCCATCAAAACCTAGATGCTTGGGTTGATGCCCACTTTGACGAGCAAGTCGCTTTCTTGCAGGCCTTGGTACGTGTACCTACCGACACCCCGCCGGGCGACAATGCCCCGCATGCTGAGCGCACAGCGCAGTTACTCGATGGCATGGGCTTGCCAGCACAAAAGTTTGTGATGCCCGCCCAAGATGTTCAGGCTGCAGGTTTGCAATCCATCACCAACTTGATCGTGCGCAGGCAGTACGGCGCAGGCGGTAAAACTATTGCGCTGAACGCCCACGGCGATGTCGTGCCCCCCGGTGAGGGCTGGACCACAGACCCCTACGGTGGCGAGATCAAAAACGGCAAACTGTACGGCCGTGCATCTGCCGTTAGCAAGTGTGATTTTTCTACCTTCACCTTCGCGCTGCGTGCGCTAGAGGCTGTCGCCAAGCCCAGCCACGGTGCGGTAGAGTTGCACTTTACCTACGACGAAGAGTTTGGCGGCGAATTAGGCCCCGGCTGGCTACTAGAGCATGGCCACACCAAGCCTGACTTGATGATTGCTGCAGGTTTTAGCTACCAGTGTGTGGTGGCGCACAACGGCTGTCTGCAACTGGAAGTGACAGTGCACGGCGACATGAGCCACGCTGCCATCCCCGACAGCGGCACCGATGCGCTGCAAGGCGCAACGCATATTTTGAACGCCCTGTACGCGCTGAACACGCAGTACCTCAAAGTTAGCTCCAAAGTGACGGGCATTACCCATCCGTATTTGAATGTGGGCTTGATCGCAGGGGGCACCAACACCAATGTCATCCCAGGCAAGGTGGTGCTAAAACTTGACCGCCGCATGATCCCCGAAGAAGACCCGGCCCAAGTGGAGGCCACGCTGCACGAGGTGATTCAAACCGCTGCCAAATCGTTTAACCCGCCGCGCGGTGGCAAAGCCATCACAGTAGACATCAAGCGCATGCTGCTAGCCCGCGCGATGGTGCCATTGGCTGGCAACCAGCCTTTGGTGGCCGCTATCCAAGAGCATGGTCAAGCTATCTTTGGCGAGCCCATACCCGCAGTAGGCACGCCGCTGTACACCGATGTACGCTTGTACAGCGAGCGCGGTATTCCCGGTGTCATCTATGGCGCAGGCCCGCGCACCGTGCTGGAGAGCAACGCCAAGCGCGCTGATGAGCATATTGACCTGCAAGATTTGCGCCGCGCTACTAAAGTGATAGCTCGCAGCTTGGCGACGTTGCTGTCATAAAAAAAGCCCTTTCATTCTTGGCGAATGAGAGGGCTTTTGCGATTAGTGGGCTGGGCTCTAGGCCCAAGGGTGATCAGAACTGCGAAAAATATCCCTTAGCAGCTGCTTGGCAAAACGGTGGTACCAAGCCGCCATGATAAGCCTGAACTACAGCAGTAGCAACCGCTATTTGAACCTCTAGCGGAGTTTTACCAGCAGCAGTAGCTGCAGCGGCTGCATCAGCTGCTGTTTTTGCTTTAAGTTGCCCAAAGCCACCTTTTACTAGTGCAAAAGGATCGGCTGCACTAGTTGGCGCACTGTCAACGTCTAGTGCAGTGACCACAGGGTCTGGCACACCTTTAGATGTGAAGTATGCTTTCGCCGCACTGGTGTTGACTCCAAAGAAAACAGTGGGGTCACCGTTGCCACCGCA
>JAYTPK010000239.1:0-17366 GCA_043747295.1 Polaromonas sp.
GTTCGGCATCATTTTTGTGCACCAACGGCACACTGGCCGCCGACCCTTCGGCAACATCAGCCGTTTCCTGCCTGAAAGCAGACCTTCTAAAATCAAGAATGCAGGGATATCTTTTAATTGACCGGCAGTCAGCGCCAAAAGAATACAGCGGAGGTTACTCTATGTATATGGCCGCTTGGCCGCTGTACAACAAATACCCCGGCGCTGCAGCTCAATCAGGCCTAGTTGGCACTTGGATGAACGCTTTTCTACCCCAGCCCAAGCCCATTGAATCTTATTCAACCATTGAAGGAGGCCTTGGCTGGTGGAACGACACCGTATTTGGCACCGAAACGCCAAAGTTTCATATGGGCGGCGTAGCCACTGACTTCAGCGGTGTCTCTAACGGGCCTGGGATTGGCAGAGGTAACTGGAGCAAATTTAGCCAGCCTAGCGGCAAGTATGGCGTGGCCCAGCTCAGCCCCCGATTATTGTGGCCACCGGACGGCCTGAATATGAAGCAAGGCACAAACGGCGAGCTGCTGGGCGCTGGTTATTTGCCCCTTCCGTTCACCAATGTCAAAGCCACCACTGGTGGAAAAAACATCCCAACGGGCGACCTCTCATGGACGCTGTTTTTGAATGCAGGCAACTTTAAAGGCCCAGCTGCGTTCTTCATGCCCTATTTTTGGTCTCGCTCAGCCATTGAGGGGTTAAAAAACAAGGATGGTTCAGATAAAGATACGTTAGGCAATCTTCTGGATTCACGCTTGGCAGATTCCGACAAGGCCATGCAAATGGAAAACCAATATGTGCCCGCATTTCAGTCAAACGACGCCAAAGGCGACACTTACGCGCGGGTCGCACCCATCCAGTTTCCCAGGGATGCCAATGGAGATTCGATATTGATCAACCGTGCACTGGTATTTAGGAAAAGCGCACTTTGGCCTGCGGTAGAGGCTTGGTTTAAAGGTGGCGGCCCAGAAGCAAGTAGCGAAATCAAAGTCAGTGAGTCGTTTGAGCAAGCCTTTAATAAAGGTCACGGGTCAACCCTGGCGATTTACCAAGACTCCACTCCAGAAGACAAAAGAGTGCGAATTGATTGGGGCTCTTTTTCAAAAGCAGCTAATTTGAACACCAGCACGTTGGGGTTTAGCTGGATTCAAAATTTGGTATCTAAAACAGATATCGGCAACGGCTCAGTCGTATCGCTACCTGAGTATTACCGGTTGAGCAAAACTGCATCGGGAAGCCCCATATGGTCGGTAGTACAAGCCAAGGACGTACCGGCTGAAACCGGATTGGCATCCATTGAATTTAAACGGGCTATCAGAAATAACCCACGTGCCTTTACAACCCCAATTGACGATTCAAGCCCTGCAAACGCTAGCAGCACTTGGAAGGTGCCTGGCCCTGCAAAAGGTGGCGGGCCGTTCCAAGTCAAATTAGGCGACGGCACCACCGTTACCTACTACTGGTACCTGTTTAAAAACCAGCCCACCATGCTCAACGCTGATCTAACCGACGCAGAGCGGGAAGAGGTGCAACAGCGGGTAGAAAAACTGCACAAAGAGTGGACCATCACCAAAGAGTATTTACCTGCGCCCACAACAGGCAAACTGGCCGATATTGACCCCGCTTTGATCGTCACGCCCCCCAAAGGTTTTGAGATTGGCTATGTGCCGATTGCTACCCGGCAGGAACAAACGCCCTAAGCGCAATTTACAGATTTAGTGGCCATGCTCGCGTCCTTGATTAAAGCTCGTCATAACCAAAGCGACTCCATGAAACAAAAATACAAACTCTCTAAAAAAATAACGCCTTACTTGAATCAACCAAAGTGGTTTGTACCGAGTGTTGGGTTGGCAGTCATGTTGGCTATTGCTCCTTTGGCAGGCTGCGGTGGTGGCAATAACGACAACCCACAGGCACAGGCACTAGTGCCTGTGCCCTCTCCTTTGCCATCTCCTGCTCCTGCACCCGCACCTGCGCCATCTCCCGCACCTGATCCTGCGCCTGTGATCACGGCACCGGCTATTTCGGCGCAACCCGCAAACATCACAGTCACTGAACTGCAGCCTGCGTCTTTCAGCGTTACTGCCACGGGCGGCGCACCGCTTAGCTACCAGTGGCGGCGCAACGGCACGGCAGTAGCCGGGGCCACGTCGGCAACCCTGACGATTTCCTCCGCGCTGGCAGCTGACCATAGCGCCAAGTTCTCGGCCGTGGTGACCAACAGCGCTGGCTCAGTGACAAGCACCGAAGCCGTGCTTACCCAAGAGTTGCCCATGTTTTTAATGGCTGGACAATCGAACATGGAAGGCAATGTCGATGGTCCGCTGTTCAACCAACTCCTTGCCGAGCTGGCAACCCCCCCGAGCACAGACATGCAAGCGCGGCTGAAAGAGCGTATACGTTACTGGCACGTAGGTAGTGACGGTAGAGCCTATCCAAATTATGGATACTCGTCCGAAATGGCTGACCTAGAGGCGTCCGAACTGATTCGGCTTAACGCAGCAGGGCTGGTGGGCAACTATTTGACTAAAATAATTCCCAATGTAATGTGCTCTTGGAACGAATCTGCAATTACCGAACTGACTGCAATGCCCGCTGATGACAAGAAGCGCTGTGGCGGCATTGGCCCCGAGGTAGTGTTTGGTCAGGCTTTAAGCAAAGCCGGTTACTCGTCTACTTCGCTGATAAAGGTTGCCTACGGTGGAACAACCCTCTATGCAGACTGGCGCAGTCCGTCTGCAGGCGGTACACCAAGCACTAGAGACTTGTATGCGAAACTGCGCACGCGCATCCAATCGCTGAAAGCAAATCCAGCCAGCGTGAACCCTTCTTGTATTAATAAAACCTGCAAATGGTCTGCGTTTGTCTGGTTTCAAGGCGAAAACGACGCTCAATCCGCACAAGGCGCAGACTACGAAAAAAACCTCAAAAACTTTATCGCAGACGTGCGCAAAGATGTAGGCTCGCCAATGCTACCGGTGGTGATTGTTCAAATAGGAAAATGGGGGCAGTCCTTTAAAGTTAATAATGTAGCAACTGGTGTAGCAGTTGCAGACGCACAAGTTAAAGTGGTCAAAGAAGACAAATATGCCCGAATCGTCACCACTTCCGACTTGAGCGGGTTCTACCACTACGACCCAGCCGCACAACTGATCATTGGGGAGCGCGTTGCGCTTGCTGTGAAGGCGCTTCTGGCTGCCGCACCGGCACCCTAGTGACGTCCCACTGATGCGCGCTTAAAATACCTCGCTTTCGCGCGCCACCCGGTCCATCCACTGCACCAGCGCCTGCTCATGCTCGCTGCCCTGCGCGTAGGCAGCGCGCATGCCAGCTTGCGCCTCAGGGCGGTGTTGATTGACTTTGATTTTGCATTCCATCTTAGTCACCGTCAGTTCAAACGCCACAATGCCAGCGAGCATCTTGTGTTGATATTCAACACCCAAGTCGCGCCACTGCTGAGCATATGGCGGCTCGTGGTCGCCAATTAACTTTTTCAGCAGCGCGTCTTTAGCGTCAGGCTCATCGATAATGCGCGCCATCACCACGCAGTGCACGGCCACATAATTCCAGGTGGGTACACGCGCTAGGTCGGGGTACACCTTGGGCGACATATAGGCGTGCGGCCCCATAAACGTAGCTACCGCTTGTGGCCTGGCTTGCAAATATCGCCAATGCGGATTGGGCTTAGCGCAGTGGCCCAGCAGCGTCCAGTGAGTGCTCGTTGGATCTACGGCGCCTTCCGTTCGCACTGAGCCTGCCTTAGTGCCATCCACCAAATGCAGCGGCAGGTGGGTAACAAACGGCACGCCGTCGTCATCGTTAGATATCAGCGAAGCAAAGGCATGCTCGCGCACCAACCGCGCAGCATGTGCGCGGTCTTTGGCATTGAATTGGGGTGGTAGATACATAGGTGCCTATTATTACCTGAGCACCGTGTTGCTTGACTACCGTGTTACTTGAGTACCGACGTCACACCCGAATTCTCAGCCACCCGGCCCATCACTATTTCTAGCAAAAGCGCTGGGTCGTCGTTGGCTTTGTCAGTGGTCAGGCGCAGGCCTGCACTGGTGATTTCTAGTTTTTGGGCAAAGGCCATGCCACCAATAGGTTCGTGGCCGGGCTCTTGTAGAAAAGTGGCTATTTGCTCACGCAGCAAGCTTTTGTCGCGCGCAGCAAACATAGCGCACGCGCGCCCCGCAGGCATGCGGCACAGCACAGCGTTAGACGGCAAACGCTGGCGAATAAACTGCGATATCAGCATGGCACGCACCTCGTGGGCGCCCTCACCCAAACCATCGCCCAGCTTAAAGTCGTCCAAGTTATGCACCTGAATGCCGCACAGCGCGGCATGCACTTGGCCTGTGGCTACGTCGCGCAGCGTGCGGCGCATCAGCTCGGCAAAGCCGCGCTCGCTCCAGCAGCCTGTAGCGGGGTCCAGCAGCTGCGTGCGGTGGGTGCGCGCAGTTTCTAAGATTAATGCTTGTTGGTTAGTAGACATAGCATGCACACGCAGCTCAGATTCCACCATCTGCGCCAGGTCAGCCATCATTTCTAAATCTTCAACCGTGTAAGTGCGCGGCATGGTGTCCATCACACACAGCGTGCCCACGCGCATGCCAGGTGCCAGCTCTAGCGGCCAGCCGCAGTACGAGCGCACATAAGGCGCGCTGACCACAAAAGGCTCTTGCATAAACCTGTCGTCTACCAAAGTGTCGCGCACTTTAAGCACACGGCCCATGTCGACCGAAGGCAAACAAAACGACAAATGCTGCGCCGCGTCTTGGCTACTTAAACCCCGCACCGAGCGAAACCACTGCCGCTGGTCTTCTAACATAGAGATAATAGCAATCGGCACATGCAACATGCGTTGCGCCATGCCAGTGATGCGGTCAAACCGCTCTTCGCGCGAACCAAAAGCACAAATAGCAGAACGCAAAGCAGCGATGCGTTCTGCTTCGTTGTCTTGCACGGGGGCTATTTGGTAATCCATCCGCGCAATATAAGCCATGAGGCTTGGTTAAAGCTAGTTTACACGGTATTAAATATTGAGAACGGCTTGGTACGAATACCAAAGTTAACTAAAACGAATTGCTTGTATTGCTTGTATTGCTTGTAGTGCGCTTACTCGCCAGTCGCCAAGTGCAGCCAAACTTCATTGCGCCGCAAAAACCACGGCGTGAACGGCGCGTTGTACCGCGAGTACACTGCCTCCCCTGTCCATATGAGTTTGGCTGCGCGTACAGCTGACTGCAGCTTTGCCAAGTGGTCGTCGTCATTGGACCGCGACCAGAGGCCCGAGTAGCGAATTACCGCCACTTGCGCAGGAGGGATCTCGCGCAGTTGAACGCGCGCGTCCAGTGGCTCGGGCGCGTTAGCCACTGTCACGCCTTTGGGCAAAACGAACTGCACCAAAAACCCGCCGGGTGCAGTGGTCTGGGTAACTGGCGCGGTCATCGCCAGTTTTGTGGGCACCACGGCTTGGGTTACCGGCGCTGTCATCTCAAACTTGCGCTCACCCTTGTTTTTACCAAAGATGTAGCCCGACAAAATGGGGAAAGCCTGACCGCCCGCCTTGTCGGCTGGGCCTACTACCACCGTTTCAGCCACGGTGTAAGCGGCATACCGGCGAACTTCGAAATCCGCAAGTGATTGAACGACTTGGTACTCAGGTTCTGGAGTTGCGTGGCTCGGCATAGAAAAAATTGTACTCAAAAGCGTAACGAACAGGATTTTGCCGAACACAAAGCTTAGTGAGGAAAGCTTGGGCATGGGAGGTTCCTTTGATTCATTTAAAAACGCACTGCAAGTTTCTTACGATTGGCTTGCTGTGTCTGCCAGATACCGAACAAACCGCAGTAAGCGCCTCTGACTTCAAAACGTCCCAGCACCGGTCTGCCATAACTTAGCAGTATCAATTAAGTAAGAATTCCCTTACTCCCGCTCGATAGTCAACCCGGGAGAAAACTTGGACTTCGTCGCATCTTCTTGCGCTTGTCTGGACAATGGTTCTGTATCGTCCAAGGTCATCTATACCGTCAGTTTTACCGTCAAACGCTTTTACCGTTTCCGTGAAAGTTACGCGCAAAGTAGTCGATTACCTCGGCGGCCTGCGTGCCCTCTCGAAAACGGCGTTGCTCCTCAAAACTCAACGATGGAAGCAGGTGAATCAATTGCTCATCCTTGTAGAGGGACAGCAGTAATGTCGGCTCAAGTCCATTGGTTTTTCGCCCGGTCAGACTCTTTAACTGGATCTCATCGACTCTGAAGCTCTCCATCTGGTCCTTCACTGCAATGCAGTTACGCCACACTCAATTCATGGGACAACTCAGGATGCTTGATGATGAGCTTCAGTAGACACACCACGCCACCCGGCGGCGCAAATCTGCCCTGCTCCCAGTCACGCAATGTTGCTACAGGCGTTGCAATGCGCTCAGCGAAAGCAGTTTGCGTCAGGCCGGATTTTTCTCGGGCTTGACGTACAAGAATTTGCTCGGGCATGGTGACTCGACCAAGCCCTGCTTTCGCTTCAGCCAGCGCCAGACGCAGATCAGGCAACGCCTCGCCCGCATCGGCCTCGATAGCCGCAGCTACTTTTTCAATGTCAATTTTCTTAATGTTCATGTCACACCACCTTTTTGATGTCGGCAGGAAGCATATTTTCGCGGTCGGCCTTTGCATACGCCGCGATCAGCAACACCACTTCCTGCTCGGTCAAGTTGAAATAAATCACCCGCGCGCCGCCAGACTTACCTGTTCCAGCCCGGCTCCACCGAACCTTACGTGCGCCATCCGCACCCGGGATCACATCGCCGGCCAACGGGTTCATAGCAATCCAGTCTATGAAAGCCAGACGCTCGTCCTCAGTCCACAGCTTTTCTGCTTGTTTCTGGAAGGTTGAGGTTTCGATGACGGTGTGCACAGCGCTATTGTACGGGAATTCCGTACTAATGGCGCACATCCACGAGTGGCTTTGTGCGTCGGTGCTAAATTTCCGAGACAGTGTTTCGGAAATTCAGGGCCCACAAACGTGTAAATTTTGACTTTACTGAGCCGGTGTTTTTACCGCCCTAAATACCGTCAAAAATCGACGCTTGGGACTCGACCCACAAGCGATCGAAACAGCTTCAGTAGGGAGAAACTCTATGCAAAACAAGCACTTACCGATGCGGGATGATCGATTGACGATGCAATCCGCGTCATCGCCTATGCGTCGTAAGTCATTGATTTATATAGACTTTCGCAAAACCGTTATTCCCACTCGATAGTCGCAGGTGGCTTGCTACTCACGTCATAAGTAACGCGGTTAATACCGCGCACTTCGTTGATGATTCTTCCGCTGACTTTTTTGAGCAGTGCGTAGGGCAATTCGGCCCAGTCGGCGGTCATAAAGTCGCTGGTGACAACTGCGCGTAACGCCACTACGTAGTCGTAGGTGCGGCCATCGCCCATCACGCCTACTGATTTGACTGGCAGAAAAACGGTGAAGGCTTGGCTGGTGGCGTCGTACCAGGTTTTGGCTCGGGTGGGGACTTCGACAGGCTCAGTCCGAACGGAATTGACTTCTGGAACGTAAGGAAAATTGCGCAGCTCTTCGATGAAGATGGCGTCGGCTTTGCGCAGCAGATCGGCGTATTCTTTTTTCACTTCGCCCAAGATGCGCACGCCCAGGCCGGGGCCGGGGAAGGGGTGGCGGTAGACCATGTCGTGGGGTAGGCCCAGGGCTACGCCTAGCTCGCGCACTTCGTCTTTGAACAGGTCGCGCAGGGGTTCTAGCAATTTCAGGCCTAGCTGCTCGGGCAGGCCACCTACGTTGTGGTGGCTTTTGATGGTGACGGCTTTTTTGCTTTTGGCTGCGCCAGACTCGATCACGTCGGGGTAGATGGTGCCTTGGGCTAGCCACTTGGCACCTTTGACAACACGTTCATTCGCTCCGTTTTTCGTAGCTGCTTGAGCAGTTAATACGGCTGCTTGCGCCTTAAATACTTCTACAAATTCTCGGCCAATGATCTTGCGTTTTGCTTCTGGGTCGCTCACGCCTGCCAGGTGACCGAGAAACTGCGCTTCGGCATCTACGCGAATCACTTTGGCGTGCAGCTTGCCCACAAACATGTCCATCACCATGTCGCCTTCGTTCAGGCGCAGCAGGCCGTGGTCTACAAACACACAGGTGAGCTGGTCGCCAATGGCGCGGTGGATGAGCGCGGCGGCGACCGATGAATCAACACCCCCGGACAGGCCGAGGATGACTTCTTCGTCGCCCACTTGCTTGCGAATCAGCTCCACCGCCTCGGCAATGTGGTCGCGCATCACCCAGTCAGGTTTTGCGCCGCAGATGCCTAAAACGAAGCGGTGCAGTATGGCGTGGCCTCGCACGGTGTGGGTCACTTCAGGGTGAAACTGTACTGCGTAAAACTTGCGCGCTTCGTCGGCCATGCCTGCGATGGGGCAACTGTCGGTGCTGGCCATCAGCTTGAAGCCCGGTGGCAGCTCGGTCACTTTGTCGCCGTGGCTCATCCACACATTGAGCATGCCCTCGCCTTCGGGCGTGGTGAAGTCGGCAATGTCACTCAGTAGCGCAGTGTGGCCGCGCGCGCGCACTGCGGCATGGCCAAACTCGCGCTTGTGGCCGCCTTCTACTTTGCCGCCCAACTGATGCGCCATGGCCTGCATGCCGTAGCAAATGCCCAGGACGGGCACGCCTAGCGTAAACACCAAGTCAGGTGCTTTGTCGGTTAGCTCTTCATACACGCTGGCATGGCTGCCTGACAAAATGATGCCACTCAGCGAGCCGTCTTTGGCATAGTCGCGTAGCCAGTCGCTGGTGACGTCACACGGATGCACCTCGCAGTACACATGGGCCTCGCGCACGCGGCGGGCGATCAGCTGGGTGACTTGGGAGCCGAAATCGAGAATGAGGATTTTTTGGTGTTGCATGAAGGAAAGAAGCAATAAGTTGAAGCAGTTGGATTTATTCCAAATCAGTATCGGCGGCCAGCATAGTCTTCATGCAGGTTTCTAGAGGCTGCAAGTGGGTGTTTATCACGCCAGGGAATCGCAGGGTAAAGTGCTTTTAGGTCATCAGGCAACATTTGTATTGCCTCAGATAGTGTTTGCAGGTTTCGCAGCGCAGCGTCATACAGCACTTCGTCGTCGGCTAAATTGCCACGTTGCTGGATGCGACGCACTTTGGCAATGGCATCTAGCACGTGGAGCGCATATGCGCGCCAGGCCTTACTCATATCTCAACCGCTTCTGCAAGTACCTGTCCGCGTATGTGGCGGCTCAGTTCGTGCTCTGGCACAAGATCAACTTTGCGATGCAAAAGATCAGCCAAGCTCTGACTCAAAGCCATGCGTTGACCAAATAAATCGTAGCCTTTTGGCAGATCGACCAGAAAATCTACGTCACTGTCCAGCCGTTCCGTGCGTCGCGCAACAGATCCAAAAACCCGTAGGCGCTTGGCGCCACAGCGTCGCGCAATAGAGTCCAGGACAGGTTTCATTTGGCGTAATTCATCGAGCAGCATGGCAAACCTTTATCTGAATAAGAACTGGCAGAGCTAACTTATGCAAACTCATCTATTGTTTTGAAGGTTAGTTCAAATGAGTGTATTTCAAATTGGCTAAGGCAATCGAGCGTTTACTCCGCCCGATAATTCGGCGCTTCTTTGGTGATCTGCACATCATGCACATGGCTTTCGCGGATGCCTGCGGTGGTGATTTCGACAAACTCGGCTTTGTTTTGCATGTCAGCCACGGTGGGGCAGCCGCAGTAGCCCATGCTGGCTCTCAATCCGCCGGCCATTTGAAAGATGATGCTGTCCACGCTGCCTTTGTAGGGTACGCGGCCTTCGATGCCTTCGGGCACGAGTTTGTCCGCGTTGGGGTTGCCGGTTGATGACTCTTGAAAATAACGGTCGGCGCTGCCTTGTTGCATGGCACCAATGCTGCCCATGCCGCGATAACTTTTGTAGCTGCGGCCCTGGAACAGCACCACTTCGCCGGGTGCTTCTTCGGTGCCTGCAAACATGCCACCCATCATCACGGTGCTGGCACCGGCGGCGATGGCTTTGGCTATGTCGCCGCTGTAGCGAATACCGCCGTCAGCAATGCAGGGCACACCGGTGCCGCGCAGGGCCATGGCCACGCTGTCAATAGCCATGATTTGCGGCACGCCCACACCTGCCACGATGCGGGTGGTGCAAATGCTGCCGGGGCCTATGCCCACTTTCACGCCATCTGCGCCCGCCTCTACCAGCGCCAGCGCCGCTGCGCCGGTGGCAATGTTGCCGCCGATCACGTCAATGTGTGGATAGTTCTTTTTAACCCAGCGCACGCGCTCGATCACGCCTTTGCTGTGGCCGTGGGCGGTGTCTACTACCAGAGCGTCTACACCGGCTTCTACCAGTGCGGCTACGCGCTCTTCGGTGCCCTCGCCCACGCCTACTGCTGCACCTACGCGCAGCTTGCCTTGGTCGTCACGCGCAGCGTTGGGAAAGCTGGTTTGTTTGGTAATGTCTTTGACGGTGACCAAGCCTTTAAGCTCAAAGGCCGAATTGACAACCAATACGCGCTCTAACCGGTGTTTATTCATCAGCGCTTTAGCGTCGGCCAGCGGCGCGCCAACAGGCACGGTGACTAAGCGCTCGCGCGGGGTCATGATGTCTTTGACCATCACGTCCATGCGGGTTTCAAAGCGCAAGTCGCGGGCGGTGACAATACCCACTACCTTGCCGCCGTCTACTACCGGAAAGCCGCTGACGCCCAGTTGCTCAGACAACTCAATAACCTGGTGCACTTTAAAGTCTGGCGGAATCACCACCGGGTCGCGCAGCACGCCAGACTCGTGCCGCTTGACCTTGCGCACTTGGGCAGCTTGCTCTTTGGCGGTGAGGTTTTTGTGCACAATGCCCATGCCGCCCTCTTGGGCCATAGCGATGGCCAGGCGCGATTCGGTCACGGTGTCCATGGCGGCGGACACGAGCGGTAAATTCAGCGAAATATTGCGCGACAAACGGGTCGCAAGAGACGTGTCCTTGGGCAGAACTTCGGAGAAAGCGGGGACGAGTAAAACGTCGTCAAATGTCAGTGCTTTGCCAAGCAGGCGCATAGTAAAGGCTCCAAAAAACAGATTGTACCCGCGTCTAGTTACACGACTGGTGTAAACCCTAGCGCAGCGAGTGAAGTAAAAACAGCGGGTAAACCGCAAGCAGTTTGGCGCGTTGTAGCTAGGTGAGGGCGTGCGACCAATGGTTGTATTGTGGCCCCCAGCGGCATAAAGCTGCGCGACTCAGGCTAATATACAAGCGCAAGCCACGCTACACTTACTGTATGAAAACCAAAGCTTTCGATTTGCTCAAATTGTCCGTAGTATTAGCATGCTTGGGCCTAGGCCTAGCAGGCGCAGCCCATGCACAGTGGGGCTGGACAGACAAAGACGGCCGCCGCATTTTTAGCGACCAAGCGCCCGCGTCTGAAGTGCCCGAAAAAAGCATTTTTAAGCGCCCTGGCGGTACGCGTGCAGCAGCAGCTCCAGTGCTGTCTAAAGACGATGCCACTGCAGCCGCCACTGGCACGGCCGTAACCACAGCAGGCCGCCCCGGCCCGTCAGCCTCAGCCCCACGCACTGGCGCTAGCGGTGCGGGCAGCACTGACCCAGCCTTAGAAAAGAAAAAGAAAGAGCTAGAAGCAGCTGAAGCAGCCAAACAAAAAGCCGAGGTTGAAAAGCAGCAGGCGGCCAAGGCCGACAATTGCGCGCGGGCTAAAAAATCAAAGCTCACGCTGAACTCTGGCACACGCATGGCCACCACCAACGACAAGGGTGAACGCGAGATCATGGGCGAGGCAGAGCGCACCGCGTCTGTCAAACGTGCTGACGATGCTATTGCTAGTGATTGCAAGTAGTATTTTGTAGTTTTACCAGTCAAGTTGGCTGGTAGTCCAAGTATTCATTACTTAGATAGCTATTGAATACATAGCATATACCCTGCCCTAATACCCCGGCTTAGCCCCTGGCCTGCGCTGCGCAAACAGACCTGATGTGCGCGCACCTTGCTGGGCAAAGCGCTCGCGACGGGCTACTTTGGGGTCTACGCGCAGTGGGCGGCACAGCTCGATGCGGTCGTGCGGCTGCAGCCACTGGTCGGGGGTAGCCTTAGTACCCCACACGCTGCAATACAGCTTGCCAGCCGCCATGGCCTGCACAGCACTAGCCAAATTTGGGTGTGCGGCGCACAGGGCCAGCGCGTCGCGCAGCTGGGCGTGCGCAGGCACCTGCACTACGGCGGTGTGCACCACGCGCGGGCTGGGCGCGTAGCACACAGTGACGGCTAGGCCATCAGTAGCCTCATTGGGCTGAGTTTCAAAGTGTGGGGCCATACACCTGCTCTGCACGTTTGACAAACGCATCGACCAAGCTGGAGGCGATTTTGTCGAACACGGGGCCAACTAAGGCAGCCAAGGTGGCGCTGTCAAAGTCGTAGCTCAGCTGCAGCTCAACGCGGCAGGAGTTTTGTGCGGCACTGCCTACCGGGGTGAAATGCCACGCCCCTTGTAAGGCAGAAAACGGGCCTTGCACCAGCTTCAGATGCACCATATGCACGCCTTGCGCGCCAATACTGTGGGTGTTGCGCGTGGTGAATTTCTGACTGACCGCGCCAAAACTGATACCGACTTGCGCAGTCATCTGCGTGGGGCCACTCGGGCTACCCGATGCCCCACTGGGTGCGTCTGATTCCAGCACCTGCGCTTGGTCACACCAAGGTAAAAACTTGGGATAACTGGGCACATCGGTGACCAAATCGAACATCTGGCTGGCGCTGTACCAAATGAGTACAGACTTATTAACGGTTTTCACAACGAAAAGGCCCCGAGAGTTCTTAAAATAGGTGTTTGACAGTCCGCAATTGTATTGGGGCTGTGCACCCCCAACTACAAACCATGACAAAAAAGCCTGATTCATCGACCACTGGTAACTCGCGCATTGCCGACAACAAAAAGGCTGCTTTCAACTATTTCTTTGAAGAACGGTTCGAATGCGGCATGGTGCTAGAGGGCTGGGAGGTGAAAGCGGTGCGCAATGGCAAGGTGCAACTGACCGATGGCTATGTGCTGATACGCAATGGCGAGCTGTTTTTGCTAGGCTGCCAGATCAACCCGCTTAAAACTGCATCAACCCACGTTAACCCAGATAGCGTGCGCAATAAAAAACTGCTGATGAAGAAGGACGACATTCGCCGCTTGATTGGCAAAGTCGAGCAAAAAGGCTACACCTTGGTGCCTATCAACCTGCACTGGAAGACGGGCCGTGTGAAGTGCGAAATAGCCCTGGCCAAAGGCAAGGCCAAGCATGACAAACGCAGTGTGGTGGCCGAGCGTGAAGGTAAACGCGAGGTGGAGCGCGCGATGAAAAACCTCAAACGCGCTTAATAACGCGCTTAATTTCTCGCTTAATGGCTAAATCGATTTGCTAAAACCGTATTAACCATAAAAAAAGCTCCCTAAGGAGCTTTTTTTATGCCCCGTGAGGGGCAAGAGGCATGCGCGAAGAATTACTTCTTAGCAGCTGCGTCAACAGCAGCTTTCGCAGCGTCGCCAGCAGCGGTCTTAGCAGCATCAGCAGCAGCACCGGCAGCAGCTTTGGCAGCGTCAGCAGCACCAGCGCCAGAGGTCATTGCAGCTTTAGCAGCATCGGCAGCAGCACCAGCGGCGGCGCCTGCAGCACCTTTGGCGGCGTCAGCAGCACCAGCAGCAGCGCCTTTAGCAGCGTCAGCAGCGGCACCAGCAGCAGCACCGGCTGCACCAGCAGCAGCGCCAGCGGCGGTAGCAGCTGCACCAGCAGCAGAAGCTGCGTCAGCAGCAGGAGCCACGACAGCAGCTGCAGGGGCTGCAGCAGGTGCTGGAGCAGCAGCAGGAGCTACTTCTTTTTTACCACAAGCGGCCAATGCAACAGCGGCCAACAAAGATGCTAATACTAGGGTCTTTTTCATTTTAAATCCTTGAATAAACTAATAGAAAAACAATTTCCGGAAATTGTCAAAGCGAGAACTCTGACACAAGCACAAAGCACTCGAGCTCTTTATGCTTAGCCTAAGATTATACCCTGAAGCGTGTTACACAATAAAGCCAGGCCCTTTTGTCCTGCACAATAGCGTGACAGAGCGTAAACAGCGTGCTGTTTTGACGTGTTTTTGCCTAAAACCATACTGGTTATGGTTTGTTTGCTCCTTTTTTAGTATTTTTATCCCCATTCATGAACGTCGCTACCCTACTTCAACTGACCGCTTTGTCTGCACTGTGGGGTGCGTCATTTTTGTTTATTCGCGTGGCCAGCCCGTTGCTAGGGCCAGCCGTGATGGCCGGGCTGCGCATAGGCCTGGCCACTCTCACGCTGGCAATCATCATGCGTGCCTTACGCCAGCGTTGGCCGTGGGCGCATTGGCGTGAACTGTTGCGGCTGGGTATTTTGTCGGTAGCCTTACCGTTTATGTTGTACGCCTGGGCTGCATTGCACATACCGGCGGGCTACAGCGCTTTACTTAACACCACCTCAGTGGTATTTGGCTGCATTGCAGGCGCTTGGCTTAAGGTAGATGTGCTGACACCGCGCAAAATACTGGGTTGTTTGTTAGGTTTTATAGGCGTAGCCTTGGTAGTGCGGCTGGGGCCGGTAGATTTATCGCCTCAAGTGCTACTGGGCGCGTTGGCGTGCATCGGTGCTGCTGCGTGCTACGGCGTGTCTACACCGCTGGCAAAGCGGGCTGTGACGCACATAGAGCCTTTGGCGATTGCTGCGGGCATTCACTTGTGGTCGCTAGTGTTGCTCACCCCGGCTACAGTTTGGCGCTGGCCCTATGCGCAGTGGAGTGTGACTGCCCTGGTAGCCGTGGCTGTCATGGGCATCGTCACCTCGGCACTGGCCTACTGGGTGCATTTACGCATCATGCGCCGCGTGTCGGCCACGGCAGCGATGACGCCGGCTTTTATGATCCCGCTGTTTGGCGTGGCTTGGGGGCATATATTTTTGAATGAACCCGTGAGCTCGGGCATGCTGATAGGTGCTGCGCTGGTGTTAGTAGCTACGGCCTTGGTCAGCGGATTTAACCCCTTTAGCAAGACTGATACTGCTAAGCCTGAAACCATTAAACCTGATGTTGCAGCTGCCGCACCTTAAGCGCGCAGCCAGTGGCCAGCAGCCCCACCACCATAGTGACCCAAAACACGCTGCCCAAACCCCATTGAGATGTGATGTACCCGCCTGCAAGACCGGCCAGCACACCCGGCAGGCCATAGCCAATCACCGTGTACAGCGCCTGCCCGCGCCCACGCAGCTGGCCCGCAAAGTGGTGCGACAACAAGGCAATGCACACCGTGTGATGGGCCGCAAAAGTAATAGCGTGCAGCGCCTGTGCCAGCAGCACCAACACCAGCACGTGGCCCGCAGCCGCAGTGATGCCCATGCGCAGTGCTGTTAACGCTGCCGCCACCACCAGCCAAGCGCTCAAACTAATGCGCGGCAGCCAACGCCCCTGGCTGTAGAACCACACAATCTCAGCCACCACCGAGATGGCCCACAGCACACCGATGGTAGTTTTGCTGTATCCCATCTCGTCGAGGTACAAAGACAAATAAATATAGACCCCCATGTGCGCCAGTACATGCAGGAACATGGTGACAAACAGCCAGCGCACTGCGCTTTGTCGCAAGATGGGACCGATGGGCATGCGTTCATGCGCTGCCAGAGGTTTTTCTGGCGTATCGGGCAACCACCAAGTGCTGAGCATTAATGCGGCCATGGTGACCACTGACCACAGCGGAAAGTAGCGCATGCCGTAGCGCTCAAACCATACGCCCGCCGCCATCACAGTGACTAAAAAACCCACCGACCCCCACAGCCGCACGCGCCCATAGCGCTTGGCATCAAAACTGCCGCCTTGGCTCACCAATTGGGCCATAGCCGCCTCACTCATCGGCATCATGGCGCTGGAGTGGATCAACATCACCATCAACACCACAGCAATCCACACCACACTGCCCTTGGCCCACCACAGGCAAGCCGAGGCTATCAAAGCGGCCATCGCGCTGTAGCGCAGCAGCTTCACGCGCTGGCCTGTGCGGTCGCTGAGCCAGCCCCAACCATAGGGCGCGAAAAGCCTTGTAGCAGCCTGCATAGAGGCCAACATGCTGATCACCGCAATGCTCAGCCCCAAGTCTTTAAGCCACAACGACAAGTACGGGCTAAAAAAACCTAAATGGGCAAAATAACTGGCCGACAAAGCGGCAAAAGGCAGCAGCTGGCGCGCATTGTTAGGCTGCGTCGAAGCTGCTGTCAAACACTGCCCTTGATCACTGGCGTGCCGCTAACCACATCGCCGCACTGCGCGCGGTGCGCTAGCGCATGCTCCATCACCACCAGTGCCAGCATGGCCTCGGCTATCGGCGTGGCGCGGATGCCTACGCACGGGTCGTGGCGGCCTTTGGTGATGACCTCGGCTGGGTTACCGTCAATGTCCATCGTCTCGCGCGGCACCAAAATTGAGCTGGTGGGCTTGACCACAATGCTCACTTCTAAGTCTTGACCGGTGCTGATGCCGCCCAGTGTGCCGCCAGCGTTATTGTTTTTAAAACCATCGCTAGACAATGCATCGCCATGCGTGCTGCCGCGCTGAGTAACACTGGCAAAGCCTGCGCCGATTTCTACGCCCTTCACAGCGTTAATGCCCATCATGGCGTAGGCAATATCAGCATCCAGCTTGTCAAAAATCGGCTGGCCTAAGCCCACAGGCATGCCAGTGGCTGTAACGCGCAAGCGCGCGCCGCACGAGTCGCCGCTTTTGCGCAGCACGTTCATGTAGTCTTCTAGCGCGGTGGTGTCGGCTATGGGCGCAAAAAACGGGTTGTTATGCACATGCGCCCAGTCTTCAAAGCCTATGGCCACATCGCCAATTTGCGTCATGCAGCCGCGAAACACGGTACCGTATTTTTGCAGCAACCATTTTT
Organism: Polaromonas sp.; assembly: GCA_043747295.1. Taxonomy (GTDB): domain Bacteria; phylum Pseudomonadota; class Gammaproteobacteria; order Burkholderiales; family Burkholderiaceae_C; genus JAAFIP01. Next base: position 16,992 of record JAYTPK010000239.1, read on the forward strand.
TAGCCACTGCACCAGCGGCCACCATCGGCGCGGTCAGGCGCGCTGATGACCGGCCACCGCCACGCGGGTCGCGCAGGCCATATTTTTGGATGTAGGCATAGTCGGCATGGCCTGGGCGAAAGGTTTTGGCAATGTCGCCGTAGTCTTTGCTGCGCTGATCGGTGTTTTTAATCAGCAGGCAAATGGGGGTGCCAGTGGTTTTGCCTTCGTACACGCCAGAGAGGATTTCTACCGTGTCGGGTTCGTTGCGCTGGGTGACGAATTTGCTGGTACCAGGGCGGCGACGGTCGAGGTCAGGCTGGATGTCTGCCTCTGACAGCGCCATGCCGGGTGGGCACCCGTCAATTACGCAGCCTATAGCTGGGCCATGGGATT
>JAYTPK010000240.1:0-2093 GCA_043747295.1 Polaromonas sp.
GCCTGACAGCCCGCAGTACGCACCTGCACTGTCGGCCACGGCGTTATCTCCCTGAGTCAGTGCGCGGTCTAGGCGCGCGCCGCTGTAGCCGTCTAGCACAGCGGCCATGACCACTAAGGCGTACGCGTCTAAGGTAGCGGTATCAGTGGCCGCAGGTGCCGTAATTTGGGGCACTTTAAAAGCTAGGCCTACATAGGCTTGCTCAGCAGGCGCTTTAAAGTCCAGGCGGCGTAGCCCAGTTTGCACAGGCTCTTCGCGCGGCTTGCGCGCAGGCAGAGCGCGCATGGGTATGCTGCCGTAGTATTTTTCAACCAAGGCTTTGGCTATGTCTATGTCTACATCACCCGCTATGACTACAGCAGCGTTATTAGGCGCATACCACTGGCGGTAAAAGTTGCGCGCATCGTCAGGCTGCATGGCGTCTAGGTCGCTCATCCAGCCTACGATAGGGCGGCGGTAGGGCGATGCGGTGAACATCACCGCGTTCAAGGCTTCCCACATCAGGCTGCGGGGGTTGTCCTCGGTGCGCAGGCGGCGCTCTTCTTTCACCACCTCCAGTTCTTTTTTAAATTCTTCGTCCGCCCATTGATTTTTCACAAAGCGGTTGGCCTCTAGCTTCATCACGTCTTCCAGCTTATTTGACGGGATTTGCTGGTAGTAACCGGTGTAGTCACGCGCGGTAAAGGCATTTTCACGGCCGCCCAGAGCAGCTACTTTTTGCGAAAATTCGCCTACTTTGAGTACATCGGTGCCTTTGAACAGCATGTGCTCTAAAACGTGGGCCACGCCGGTGGTGCCGTCCACTTCGTCCATGGCACCAGTGCGCAGCCACAGCATGTGTACCGCAGTGGGAGCGCGCCGGTCGGGCTTGATAATGACGGTTAAGCCATTGGGCAAGCTGTACTGAAAAGCCGCCGAATTAGTGGAAGCTGTTGGAGTAGTTTGGGAGGTCGTTTGGGCCTGGCCAGTGCTTGCCAAAGCCATGCCCAAACAGGCGGTTAAAAGTATGTTGAATATTTTCATAGAATGGTGTGATTGTAGAAACCCGCCCAATGTTCTCGTTTTTTCGAAAAAAAGCCCCTGAAATCGCTGTTAGCACGCCACCGCCCGCCCCTGTGGCAGCCGGTCAACCTGCGCCACCTATACAGCTTACCCCAGCACAGCCCGCCTCGGCCCATACTCTAACCGTAGCCCCCGCAGCTGCCCCAGCAGACCCTGGCCGCCAAGGTTGGCTTAGCAAGCTTAAAAACGGCTTGCGCAGAACCGGCAGCACCATTGCCACCGTGTTTACGGGTACGCAAATTAACGACGCTCTGTATGAAGAGCTGGAATCTGCCTTGCTAATGAGTGACGCTGGCGTAGCGGCCACCACCTATTTGCTGGCCGATCTTAAGCGCCGCGTAAAAGACAGTAAAACCACTGACCCCGCTGCCGTCAAAGCCTTGTTAGCCGATGCCTTTACCGATTTACTCGCCCCGCTGCAAAAGCCACTAACTATCGGCGAATTTAAGCCCACCGTGATGATGATTGCAGGTGTGAACGGTGCGGGCAAAACCACCTCGATTGGCAAGCTGACCAAACACTTGGCTGATTCGGGTGCCAGCGTTTTATTAGCCGCTGCCGATACTTTTCGTGCTGCAGCACGCGAGCAGCTGGGCGTGTGGGCTGACCGCAACAGCGTAGAGATCATCAGCCAAGACGGTGGTGACCCAGCGGCTGTCAGCTATGACGCTGTCAGCGCTGGCAAAGCGCGGGGCTGCGACGTGGTGATGGTAGACACCGCAGGCCGCCTGCCCACCCAGCTGCATTTAATGGAAGAGATTAAAAAAATCAAACGCGTAGTCGCCAAGGCAGACGCTACAGCCCCGCATGAAGTGCTGCTGGTAATCGACGGCAATACGGGGCAAAACGCTTTGGCCCAAGTCAAAGCGTTTGACCAAGCACTGCAGGTAACTGGGCTGATCATCACCAAGTTGGACGGCACGGCCAAAGGGGGTGTGATTGCCGCAATTGCGTTGTGGGCGCGCGAGCGTGCTGCAGCCCAGCCCACACTGCGGTCTATTAGCGTGTATTTCATTGGTGTGGGCGAAAAA
>JAYTPK010000241.1:0-2023 GCA_043747295.1 Polaromonas sp.
CGCCTTCGGCCAGATGCGGCGCACCGGCTACCGCGCGAAACGGGTTGCGGTGGCCTACCAGCCAGCGGTTGTTGCCAGTGGCCATTTGCTCAACGCCTGCTCGGTACGGACGATGGGCGCTTTGTGCCGATGCACTGCCCGGCAGGCCTTCGGTAGTCGATTTCGGAAACTTTTTTTGGGCACTATCTATTTCGTAGCTTGTCCCGCATTATTTTAGAGGGCTACAGCTCTATTGCTACCTTAAAATCGGCTCCAAAACCGGCAAATTTGAAGCTTTGAACCGATTTGCAGCACTTCTGCGGCTTCGATGCGCTCCCCAACTGCTGCCTGGCCCGGTTTTTGATATACCTATCAGCCTGTAGCCGCCTGGAACAATGCGCAAGCAGCTACGTAATGCGTAGCATGTAGGTCACCTTGTGCTGCGGTGCAGGCGGCGTTGGGGGCGAAACATGGCGGCGCAGTGCTTTAAACGCTGTGGAATCGCAGAATATCAGCGTAATACCTTGTACCCCATTGATTTATATCGATAGAGTGCTACTGTTTAATGAGCTAGCCAGGTGTGATGCGATCTGCCTGCCCTGGGGTGTGGTGCTCGCGCCTGCGTCTTTGCAGGGTTAGACCTGACGCGCCGGGCGGTACGCCAATGGGGGCAGCGCCAAAATGAATTGACACAGTTTTCAGAAATTTACTTACAATCCACCAACCCAAAGTATTGCTTTCCAAGGACTTCCATGCCGCACCACTATTCTCGCAAACTGATGCGCGATGCTGCGCTTTTGCAACACTGGGACCAGCAGGACGAGACTTATTTCTCGCAATTTTCCCTTACCCGAGCATCGGTCAAGCAAGCGCAAACCCGCTTGCAAGGCACGATTGTGCTGCCCAATGACCCGGCCTACAACACCGACCGCAAGCTGTTCAATCCGGTTTTTGACGCGCACCCCAGCATGATTGTGTATTGCGCGGTAGAGAGCGATGTAGCCATTGCGCTGGAGCTGTCCAAAACCTCGCGCTTCCCACTGGCGCTGCGCTCGGGTGGGCACTGCACGGCGGGATTTTCTGCAGGGCCCGGTGTGTTGGTGGACGTAAGTGCCTTGTCTGACGTGCACATCAACGTGCAAGGCATGACCGCCACCGTAGGGTGCGGCACCAAATTTGGCAAACTCAACGCCTGTCTGGAGCCCTATGGCCTGCATGTGCCCGGTGGCGAGTGCGACGATGTGTGCGTGGGCGGTTACGTGCAGGGCGGTGGCTACGGCTTTACCTCCGTCACCTACGGCATGAACTGCGACAACGTGCTGGCCATGCGCGTGATGCTGGCCGATGGCAGCATTGTCACCGCCACGCCAGACGTCAACAGCGACCTGTGGTGGGCCATGCGCGGCGGCACAGGCGGCAACTTTGGTGTACTGCTCAACGTGACTTACCAGCTGCGCAAGATTGGCCCGGTGTTTGGCTGGGCCATCATCTTCCCGCTGCAAACCGAGCAGGCTTTACAAAACGCCACAGGCGCGCTCATGTGCATGCAAGGCAACTACATGCGCACCGCCGCCTCGCCCAATCTCAACATCCAGGTATCGCTGTGCTACCAGCCCAATATCGCGGGCGGCATCCCCGTGACTCCCGCTACGCCGATGCAGCCCTACCTGATGCTGCGCGGCCTGTATGTCGGCGACCAAGCCGCCGGGCAAGCCTCGATCAACATGCTGTGCAACCTGCCTGGCGCGGTGGTGCAGTGGACTAAGATGGACAGCTTCCAAAACCTCAACCAAGACCTGCTCAACGTGCCCTATGGCATGCCCTGCCTGGGCCCCGACCAACCTTGGCCGCGCGAGGACAAATCGGCCCGCTATGTGGAGCGCAACTGGACTGAGGGCGACTGGCGTGGTTTACTCAACTTATTTGGACTGGCACCCAACAAGTACACCTACTTCTACATGGAGTTCTACGGCGGGGCGATCAATGCGTATCCGTACGAGAAGAGCTCTTTTATCCATCGCAACACGGTGTTTAACGCCGTGCT
>JAYTPK010000242.1:0-2089 GCA_043747295.1 Polaromonas sp.
CAGTCGTCACCAGTTCAGCAAACAGCCGCTTCAAAGGGGCTGGGACGGCAAATTCTTGAATCAAAAATCCTAGTTCCTCGCCATCGCGAGGGACTACTACGCTGCCGGTAATAGTGGGGCCGACCCTGCGCGCGTCGAGCGCATCGTCTTCGTCAGCGGTGCAGTTCGCTTTCTCTTTAAGGCCATGTACCGCAGCAATATTGTCTCCATTGCAGGAAAACCGCTCACCCAGCATGTTTGAAAAAACCAGCTTGTCAGTGCGTGAGCGCAGCAGTATCTCTGTAGAGCCAAACGTGCCTGCCGCCAAAATGACTTTACGCGCCTGCAGTCTAACGGGCTCTATCACACGGGCACGCAACGCAGGCAAAGTGTGTACCACCTCCAGCGTCCAGAGGTGATCCTCCTGACAAGAGTCCTTGCGGCATAGGTCATCATTGCGCGATACCGACAATACGCTCGCACCCGTATAAATCTTAACCCCGTCGCGGCTGGCCTGGGCTAGCAAATTGGTATCGAGCGAGGCCTTGGCCCCTACATTGCATCCCGTCAAGCAGTCTCCACAGCCCACACACTGGTTCAAGTTAACGCTGTATGGGTTTGCGTCTTGGTTCTTCATAGCCACGGTGATGTTGGTAGCGGCATGAACCCCCACAGATTTGCCCAGTTCCTCAAGCCGTTGAAACTTCAACGGGCTTTGCTTTGCAAAGCAGTCGTTGTTTTTAATCGTATTGGTATTTTCGACCGATAACGGATGGCCAAATAAGAGCGCTTTTGCCTGCTTCAAATAGCCACCATCTCCATCATCTTGTAGTGCGTCAGTCAGTGATTGGGGTAGGCGACTCTCAAACTCACTGAACTTTGGTTCTGCCATCACACCCGCATTGATCAACGAGCCCCCACCCAGGCCGTTGGCCACCAAAGCTTGTACATCCGTCCCCGTACGAACATCAAACAACCCTTCGTGCATGCCAGTAACCTGCCCGGTGCCCTGCGCGCCGTAGCGCACGTGGCCGGGAAGATCGGCAAACGTAGACGGGAACATGCCCGGCAAATATTCACTGCCCCGCTCCAGCACGCATACAGATATGTTGGAGGCGGCACCATCCTTGCCACGCTTTTGCAATCCCGCCAGTTGCTGCGCAGCCACGCTGCCGCCGTAGCCACTACCCACAATCACCACATCAAATACTGTATTGGGCTTATCAGTTAGCTCAACCCCTAAATCAACCAGGCCTTTAGACAAAAGCCGTGTTCGGCGTTGTGTAGTGTTGTTTTGCTTATCTATACCGTTGTCTGTCGGCGGCGCTTTGGTCATGTCAAGGATCCTACATTTTGAAGATGTTTTATCAGCGCATCAAGCGCCACCGGTTTGTGCAGAAATGCAATGCCGGTTTCGTGCGCTTGCCGCATGCGATCCGGGGCGGTGTCCCCACTAATCAGCAGTGGATATATGTGGGGCTGAATCGCACGCACCTGTTCAATGGCATCAAGCCCCGTTTCCGTCTGGCGCAGCCTGAAATCAGAAATGATGATTTCAAACCTGTGCTGCTTGGCGCACGCGACAGCCTGCGCGCTATCCCCCGCCAACGCTACCGCGCAGCCAAGCTCCTCCAGCAGAAGGCGCATCCCCTGCCGTACATCCACCTCGTCATCAACCACCAGCACCGAAAGCTGCCGAAAATTCAGTGGTTTTGCTGTGGCCGCAGGCTCTGCGTGAAGTAATTCATTTCCAATGCAAGGCATCGTGAGGATAAAGCGGCAGCCTTGCCCAGGCGACGATACAAGTCGGATGCCAATATTCAACAGAGCGCAAATCCGCTCGACAATGGCTAAACCCAGGCCGAGCCCCACCGCGCGATCACGCTCTGGATTACTTACCTGGTAGAACTCTTGAAACACCAACTCTTGATGCTCACGCGCTATGCCAATGCCGCTGTCGGCCACCTCCAACACCGCTTGGTTATCGTGTAGCGTTAGTGATATATCTATGCCGCCCACCTGCGTGAACTTCAGCGCATTGCTGGTCAAATTGCTCAGCAGGCGCTGCACCAGATGGATGTCGGTTAACACCACTACAGATTGCGGGCAG
>JAYTPK010000243.1:0-10108 GCA_043747295.1 Polaromonas sp.
GTGGTGGTGCGCGGTAAACCATTTGATGGTGAAAACATGGTGCGCGACAATGTTCTGCGCTTTGAAGTAAGGTAAGAGATTAGCCATGACATTGCATTGCATACCTGCCGATCTGCAGCCCATCGCTGTGTCTGTGCCTGCCAAGCGCCATACGCGCCAGTCAAGTGTCGAATGGGGCCCGCGTGTAGTGACTGTGGGTGGCGATGCCCCCGTGCGCGTGCAGTCGATGACCAATACCGATACCGAGGACGCGATTGGCACCGCCATTCAGGTTAAAGAGCTGGCCATAGCTGGGTCTGAGATGGTGCGCATCACCGTTAATACGATTGAGGCCGCGCAAGCGGTGCCCTATATTCGCGAGCAGTTGGACAAAATGGGCGTTGACGTGCCCTTGATTGGCGACTTTCATTACAACGGCCATCGCCTGCTGACCGAAGTGCCAGCCTGCGCCGAGGCATTGAGCAAATACCGCATCAACCCCGGCAACGTAGGCAAGGGCGACAAACGCGACAAGCAGTTTGGCCAAATGATCGACGCGGCCATGAAGTGGAATAAGCCGGTGCGAATCGGTGTCAATTGGGGCAGCTTGGACCAAGAGCTATTGGCCAGCTTGATGGACACCAACAGCCAACGCAAAGAGCCTTGGGATGCCAAGCAGGTAATGTACGAAGCCTTGATTACCTCGGCCATCGAATCGGCTAAACGTGCAGAAGCCATGGGCATGCGTGGCGAGCAAATCATGCTCAGTTGCAAAGTGTCGGGTGTGCAAGATTTAGTGAGTGTGTATCGCGAGCTGGCCAAGCGCTGCGACTATGCGCTGCACCTAGGCTTGACCGAAGCGGGTATGGGTACGAAGGGAACTGTGGCGTCTGCCACTGCGCTGTCGATCTTGCTGCAAGAAGGCATTGGCGACACTATTCGCGTGTCGCTCACGCCCGCACCGGGAGAGTCACGCACGCAAGAGGTGGTGATAGCGTCCGAGATTTTGCAGTCACTGGGTTTGCGCATTTTTGTGCCCAGCGTCACAGCCTGCCCAGGCTGCGGCCGCACTACCAGCGACACCTTCCAACATTTAGCCAAACAAATTGATGATTTTTTGCGTATGCAAATGCCGCTGTGGCGCAAAAAATACCCTGGTGTTGAAAACCTTAAAGTGGCCGTCATGGGCTGCATTGTCAACGGCCCCGGCGAGAGCAAACATGCCGACATTGGCATCAGCTTACCCGGTACAGGTGAGGCACCAGCAGCGCCTGTGTTTATCGATGGCCAAAAAGCCCTGACCTTGCGTGGTGACAATATCGCTACCGAATTTCAGGTATTGGTAGAAAACTACATTGAAAAACGCTTTGGGCAAACCGAAGCTGTTGCAGGCTAAACATAGCAAAGAGATGGGTTGAATTGAGTAATACGAAACTGACTGCGGTCAAAGGCATGAACGACATCCTGCCGCCTGATTCAGCGGTGTGGGAATGGTTTGAGGAGCAGGTGCGCCAAGTGATGGCGCTGTCTAGCTACCGCAATATCCGTACGCCCATCGTTGAGCCGACGGCCCTGTTTGTCAAAGGCACTGGGCAAACCACCGACATTGTCGAAAAAGAGATGTACTCTTTTGAAGACAAGCTCAATGGCGAACACCTGACACTGCGCCCCGAAAACACCCCCGGCGTGGTGCGCGCAGCCATTGAGCACAACCTGACCTATGACGGTGGTAAGCGCTTGTACTACATGGGCCCGATGTTTCGCCACGAGCGGCCCCAGCGTGGGCGCTACCGCCAGTTTTACCAGCTGGGCGCTGAGGCATTGGGCTTTGCGGGCCCTGAGGTAGATGCCGAGCTGATGCTGCTGGTGCACCAGTTATTCAGTCGCTTGGGGCTTAAAAACGTGCGTGTGGAGCTCAATAGCTTGGGTGTGCCCACAGAGCGTGCCGCCCACCGCGCCGCCTTAGTGGCGTATTTTTCGCAGCATGCAGATGCGCTAGATGCTGATTCACAGCGCCGCTTGCAAACCAACCCGCTGCGTATTTTGGACACCAAGAACCCTGCCATGCAGGCCATGGTGCAAGCTGCACCGCAGTTACTCAGCTACTTGGGCGAAGCTTCGCTTAAGCACTTAGACACGGTTAAAACTCTGCTGTCAGCCTGCGGGGTGGCGTGGACAGTCAACCCCCGTTTGGTACGCGGCCTAGACTATTACAGCCACACCGTGTTTGAATTTATCACCGACGAGCTGGGTGCCCAGGGCACCTTGTGCGGCGGTGGGCGCTATGACGGCTTGTTTGAAACATTGGGCGGCAAACCCACCCCCGCAGTAGGTTGGGGCATGGGCATCGAGCGGGTGCTAGAGCTGCTGAAAGAGCAATCTTTGGCCAGCAGTGCCCCCGTGCCCGATGTGTACGCCATCGTGCCCGACGCCAGTGCATTAACTGTTGTGGCCACTACCTTGCAAGCCTTGCGCGAACAAGGCGTTAGCGTGCAAATGCATGCCAGCCTGGACGGCAGCGTGGGCAGCTTTAAAAGCCAGTTCAAAAAATCCGACAGCAGTGGCGCACGTTTTGCGTTAATTTTTGGTACTGACGAGCTAGCGCAGGGCAAAGTAGCGCTTAAACACTTGCGCGGCGATACCGATGCACCGCCTACCCAGCAGCTATTTGAGCTTTCTGCCCTGCAGGCCTTGGCACAAGCTATCAAAGCCTAAATCTTCATCTCAGCGATCGTTTCAGGTTGTCACCTGTTCGTCCCACTACAATCACCCCCTATGGCAAAACATTTAGATCTCGAAGAACAAGAGCAACTTGACCAACTCAAGGCTTTTTGGAACCAATATGGCAACCTGATCAGCGCAGCGCTGATTGTGGTATTCGGCACGATTGCAGCCTACAACGGTTACAACTACTGGCAGCGCAGCCAAGCCGCACAGGCATCGACCCTGTTTGACGAGCTAGACCGCGCCGCCAAAGCAGGCGATGCCACCAAAACCGAACGCGCTTTCAACGACATGAAAGACAAATTCGGTGGCACCACCTACGCTGCCCAAGCCGGTTTGATGGCTGCACGCACCCTGCAAGACAAAGGCAATGCTGACGGCGCCAAAGCCGCATTAACCTGGGTGGCAGGTAGCGCGGCCGACGACAGCTACAAATCAGTCGCTAAGCTGCGGCTGTCAGCTTTATTGCTAGATGCCAAAAACTACGATGCGGCTGCGCAGCAACTGACCGGCAGCTTTAACAAAGAGTTTGAGCCTTTGGTAGCTGACCGCAAAGGCGATATTTTTATGGCCCAAGGCAAAAATGCTGAAGCTAAAACCGAGTACGAAAAGGCCTACAAAACCTTTGAAGAACGCAGCGAATACCGCCGTTTGGTTGAAGTCAAGCTTAATGCTTTGGGTGTAGATGCTAAAGCCCTGGTGCCTACTGTGTCTGCGGCTGCCGCACCGGTAGCTGCTACACCCGCAGCACCTGTTGCAGCCAGCCCGGCACCAGCTGCAGCCAGCTCAGCAGCCGATAAGAAGTAATGCCCCGCATAACGCCATTACTAAGTTTTCATATGTCATTTATGCCTAAAGTCCAAGTATCTACTGCTCAAGCAGCTATTATTTCTGTAGCGTTTGCTGTGCTATCGGTAGCCTGTTCTGGCAACTCTAAGCGCCCGCAACCTGCTGACTTGGGCACCAATACGGCGCTGCTGGGCGTGCGCCAAGCTTGGGTGGCGCGAGCAGGGCAGGTGCCAGCGGGAGCTATGCCTACGGTGGTGGGTGGTACGGTGGTCTTGACCTCTACTGACGGCAGCGTTATCGCTCTAGACGCGGCCAATGGTCGCGACCAGTGGCGTGTCAATGTTGGTGGCGCAGTCAGCACAGGCGCAGGCTTTGATGGCAAATTGGCCGCCGTGGTGACCCGCTCGAACGAGTTGGTAGCACTCAATGCTGAGGCTGGCGGTAAAGAGCTTTGGCGCGCGCGCTTAGGTGCGCAGGTATACACCGCGCCTTTGGTCGCAGGTGGCCGAGTGTTTGTTGTAGCTGCTGACCGCAGCGTGTCCAGCTTTGATGCAACCAGTGGCCGTAAGCTGTGGACGCAAACTCGCACTGGCGAGCCTTTGGTGCTGCAGCAAGCGGGTAGTTTGCAGGCAGTGGGCGATACTTTGGTGGTTGGTTTATCAGGCCGTTTGGTGGGTCTAAACCCTGGCAATGGCACTGTTCGCTGGGAGGTACCGTTGGCTTCCCCGCGCGGCACGAACGAAATTGAGCGTTTGGTAGACATCGTTGGCCGCACTAGCCGGGTAGACAACACTGTATGCGCGCGTGCTTTCCAAACTGTTGTAGGTTGCGTGGATGCCGTGCGCGGTACCTTGCAGTGGACCAAGCCCGCTAATGCCGCAGAAGGTGTGCATGGCGACGAAGGCATCGTGGTGGGCACTGAGCTGGATGGCAAAGTTATCGCCTGGAAACGTGCCGATGGCGAGCGTCTTTGGGTGACAGAGCGTTTATTAAACCGCAGCCTGACAGCACCATTGGTGGTGGGCCGCACCGTGGTGCTAGGCGATAACGCTGGCAACGTACATTTGCTATCGCGCGAGGACGGCTCGCCGCTAAACCGCTTAGCCAGTGATACATCTGGTATCGCAGCCGCCCCCGTCGTAGCGGGTGGCAATTTGATTGTCGTCACCCGCAACGGCGGTGTTTACGGTTTTTCGCCTGAATAACTTTTTCCAAAGCCATCTATGAAACCAGTGTTGGCTTTAGTGGGTCGCCCCAACGTGGGCAAGTCGACCTTGTTTAACCGCCTAACCAAGTCGCGCGATGCGATTGTGGCCGACTATGCAGGCCTCACCCGCGACCGCCATTATGGTAACGGCAAACAAGGCAAGCTCGAATACATCGTCATCGACACCGGCGGCTTTGAGCCTACGGCCGAGAGCGGCATCTACAAAGAAATGGCCAAGCAAACCCGCCAGGCCGTGGCCGAGGCGGATGTGGTCATTTTTGTGGTGGACGCACGCGAGGGCATCAGTGCGCAAGACTACGATATTGCCAACTATCTGCGCAAGCTGGGCAAACCCACCATCTTGACGGCCAACAAAGCCGAGGGCCTGAAAGAAGGTTACCAAGTTTCTGACTTTTATGCTCTGGGTTTGGGCGATGTCATGCCCATTTCTGCCTCGCACGGGCAGGGCATGAAAGAGTTGCTAGAGCTAGCCTTTGCACCGCTTAAATTAGATGAAGAAGCTGAGCCTGAGGTAGACAACGGCGCCATCAAACTGGCTGTAGCAGGCCGCCCCAACGTCGGTAAATCAACTCTCATCAACACTTGGCTGGGTGAGGAACGCTTGGTTGCTTTCGACATGCCCGGCACCACGCGCGATGCCATCAGTGTGCCGTTTGAGCGCGATGGTGTGTTGTTTGAATTGATCGACACAGCAGGTATTCGGCGCAAAGGTAAAGTGTTTGAGGCAATTGAAAAATTCTCAGTGGTCAAGACACTGCAAGCCATCGAGTCGGCCAACGTTGTGTTGCTGCTGTTAGATGCTACCCAAGGCATTACCGACCAAGACGCACACATTGCGGGCTACATTTTGGACTCAGGCCGCGCTGTGGTGCTGGCTGTGAACAAATGGGATGCTGTGGATGCATACCAACGCGAGCAATTGCAGCGCTCGATCGAGCTACGCTTGTCCTTTTTGAAGTTTGCCAACATGCACATGATCTCGGCCACCAAACGCCAAGGCTTGGGCCCCGTGTGGAAGTCGATTGCGCAAGCGCATAAATCTGCTACCTGCAAAATGTCTACTCCCATGCTCACGCGCTTGCTGCTCGAAGCTGTGCAGTTTCAGGCCCCGCAGCGCGCAGGCATGTTCCGCCCCAAGCCGCGCTATGCCCACCAAGGCGGCATGAACCCGCCTGTGGTGGTGGTGCATGGCAACTCGCTAGAGGGCATTACAGATTCCTACAAAAGATTTTTAGAAGGGCGCATCCGTAAAGCGTTTGACCTGACTGGCACCCCGCTGCGGGTGGAGATGAAATCGTCCAGCAATCCTTACAGCGATAAAGAATAGACCTGAAAATTACATTGACATTGCTTGAACTTTCAAGTTTCGCTAAAGTCTATGGTATGTTCGGGAGTCTTTCTAATAATTTCATTAACCGTTCTCTTGAACACGGAGCATATCGTGAGCAATAACAAAGGCCAACTTTTACAAGACCCGTTTTTAAACCAACTTCGCCGCGAGCATGTGCCCGTGTCGATCTACTTGGTTAACGGCATCAAACTTCAAGGGCAGATTGAGTCATTTGATCAGTACGTCGTGTTGCTACGCAACACCGTCACGCAAATGGTCTACAAACACGCCATTTCTACCATCGTGCCAGGTCGCGCTGTAGCATTCACCAACGTGCATACCGAGGAAGACGCTGCACTAGGAGCTGCCCCTGCGCAATGACGGTCACAGCACCAAGACCGAGGCGATAGAGCCAGTCAAAGTCGTTTTGGTGGGGGTAGATTTAGGGCTGCCGCACTTTGATGGTGAGCTAGAGGAACTGGGCCTGCTGGCGCAAACCGCTGGCATGACCCCGGTGCACCGCATCACCTGCAAACGCAAAGCGCCCGATGCAGCGCTGTTCGTGGGCACTGGCAAAGCTGATGAAATCAAAGCTTTAGCGCTGGTACATGGCGCTACTGAGATTTTGTTTGACCAATCGCTCAGCCCAGCTCAGCAACGCAATTTAGAGCGCCACACTGGCTTGGCGGTGAATGACCGCACTTTGCTGATTTTAGAAATTTTTGCCCAGCGCGCGCGCAGCCATGAGGGTAAGCTGCAGGTCGAGCTGGCCCGCCTGCAATATCTGTCTACCCGCTTAGTGCGCCGCTGGTCGCACTTAGAGCGTCAGCAGGGTGCCATTGGTACACGCGGTGGCCCGGGTGAGAAGCAAATCGAACTCGACCGCCGTATGATTGGTGAGACCATCAAGCGCACCAAAGCCAAGCTAGAACTCGTTAAAAAGCAACGCGGCACCCAGCGCCGCCAGCGTGGCCGCCAAAACCATTTTGGTATATCCCTAGTGGGCTACACCAACGCAGGCAAATCTACCTTGTTTAATGCTTTGGTCAAAGCCCGCTCTTATGCGGCAGACCAACTGTTCGCCACGCTAGACACGACGACGCGGTCGCTGTATTTGGGTGATGCGCAGCAGTCGGTTAGCCTGTCGGACACCGTGGGCTTTATCCGCGATTTACCTCACGGCTTGATTGATGCCTTTGAGGCCACACTGCAAGAGGCATGTGAGGCTGATTTACTGGTGCACGTGGTCGACGCTGCTAATGCTAACTTTACTGAACAAATATCTGAGGTGCAGCGCGTGCTGCTAGAGATTGGTGCCGACAAAGTGCCCCAAGTGCTGGTATTTAATAAGCTCGATGCTATTGAAAAAGCCCGCTGGCCCCTACATTTGAGCGATATGTATGAGATTGAAGGCATTTCCCAAGCCCGTGTGTTTACCAGTGCGCGTGACGGTACGGGCTTGCCTGAGCTGCGCCAGCTGTTAGCCCAGCGCACGGGTAGCCTGGTGGCTGCAGCCCAATCGCCACTGGACGATGTGATTTTGGATGAGCCGCCATCATCATCCCTACAATTGGGCGATGTATCTGGTGAAAATTTTGAAGCACTGCCATGATTGGGCACAATACAGCCTTTGGCACAAAAGAGCCTGAATTAACTGATAAAAATACAATTTGTTTACGACGACAACCTAAGCACCCATGAACCTCATTGTTCTACCTTCACGTCTAGCCACTTTGCCAGCGGCCATAGCCCGCGGCCTGCGCGGCATGTTTAACCTCAACGATGGCAAATGGGGTCGTAGCGACGACAAGCCCAGCTCGGGCGACAGCGGCCCTGGCGAGCCTGCTGGCACACCACCTGCAGCGCCTGCGTCAGCACCAACGCCTGCTCCGGCGCCTGCTCCGGCACCCAGCCCTACTCCAGCACCAAGCCCAGCGGTAGCTCCAAGCCCAGCGCCAGCAGAGCCTTCCAATGTGCGACCCATCAACAGTGGTGGAAAAGGCCCCAACCAAGGCCCACCCGACTTAGATGAATTGTGGCGCGACTTCAACAAAAAGCTCAATGGCCTGTTTGGCGGCAAAAAAGGCAGCTCTAACAGCCCCCAACCAGACTGGAACCGCAACAACGGCGGTGGTGGGAACAATGGTGGCGGGCAGGGCGGTGGTTTTCAGCCCGACATGAAGTCTGCAGGCATCGGCGCAGGCCTGATAGCTATCGTTGCCCTGCTGATTTGGTTAGGCACAGGCGTGTTTATCGTGCAAGAGGGCCAACAGGCTGTGATTACCCGTTTTGGCAAGCTCAGCGGCACAGTCGAGGCGGGTTTTAACTGGCGCTTGCCGTACCCTATTGAGGCGCACGAAACCGTGGCACTGACCCAATTGCGTTCTGTAGAAATTGGCCGCAGCACAGCGGCCCAAACTGCAGGTTTCAAAGACTCGTCCATGCTTACGCAAGACGAGAACATTGTGGATATCAAATTCACCATCCAATACCGCCTGAAAAGCTCAGCTGACTACCTATTTCAAAACCGCAACCCTGACGATGCGGTGACCAAAGCTGCAGAATCAGCTATCCGCGAGGTGGTGGGTCGCGGGACGATGGATACTGTGCTCAACAAAGACCGCGAATCCATCCAGCGCGATGTCGTCAAAAGCGTGCAGTTACAGCTTGACCGCTACAAAACCGGTATCCAAATTCAAACCGTCAACATCCAAAACGTGCAACCGCCCGAGGCCGTGCAAGCTGCTTTTGACGATGCACTTAAAGCTGGACAAGACCGTGACCGCCTGAAAAACGAAGGCCAAGCCTACGCTAACGATGTGATCCCACGCGCCAAAGGCACCGCAGCCCGCCTAAAAGAAGAGGCCGATGGATACAAATCTAACGTAGTGGCCCGCGCCGAAGGCGATGCACAGCGCTTTAAATCGGTCTACACCGAATACCAAAAAGCCCCGCAAGTTACCCGCGACCGGATGTACACCGACGCAATGCAGCAAATCTATAGCAGCGTGACTAAAGTGATGGTCGATTCACGCCAGGGCAACAACCTGTTGTATTTGCCGCTAGACAAGCTGATGCAAATCAGCGCCAACCCAGGTAGCGAGATTTTGACCATTCCTGCCAACGGCACCGCCGCCGCAGCCCCTGTTGCCAGCCCACCGCCGGTGACGGACACACGCGGGCGAGACGCATCACGCGCACGCGATGGCCGTTGAACCCAAGGAGCAAAATAATGAATAAACTCGGATTTGCAATCACTACCATTTTGGTAGCTCTGGCTATTTTGGCGTCTACCCTGTTTGTGGTGGACCAGCGGCAGTTTGGTGTGCTGTATTCTTTTGGTCAAATCAAGGATGTCATTACCGAACCTGGCTTGCGTTTTAAGCTGCCCCAGCCCTTTCAAAACGTCGTATTTTTAGACCGCCGCGTACTCACATTGGACAGCCCTGAGACTGGCTCTATCCAAACCGCTGAGAAGAAAAACTTAGTGGTCGACTGGCTGGTGAAATGGCGCATTGCCGACGCACGCCAGTTCATCCGTAACAACCCAGGCGGCACCAACATTGCCACGGCTGAAGACCGCCTGCGCTCAGTAGTGCAAGACGCGCTGAACTCCGAAGTAACCAAGCGCACCGTCAAAGACGTGTTGTCCACTGACCGCGACAAAATCATGCAGGGCGTGCAACAGCGTTTGATTGATGATGCCAAAACCTTTGGTATTGAAATTGTCGATGTACGCATTAAGCGCGTAGACTTTCCTCCATCGGTGGCCGATTCGGTGTATCAGCGCATGAAGTCTGAGCGCCAGCAGGTCGCCAACGAGCTACGCTCCACCGGTGCCGCCGAGGCTGAAAAAATTCGCGCTGATGCTGATCGCCAGCGCGAGGTGCTAATTGCCGAGGCCTACCGCGATGCGCAAAAAGTCAAAGGTGATGGTGATGCCAAAGCAGCATCCTTGTACGCCGAGGCCTTTGGCCGCGACGCGCAGTTTGCCCAGTTCTACCGCAGCCTAGATGCCTACAAAGCCAGCTTTGCCAAAAAGAGCGACGTGATGCTGC
>JAYTPK010000244.1:0-21135 GCA_043747295.1 Polaromonas sp.
CGCCAGTTGTGTCATGACGGGATATACCGGTTTAATGAAAAACCGGTGCTTTAAGCGTACTATTTTCGAGATGGTTTTAATGCTTTGAAGCCGTAAATAAGGCTCAAGCAGATACTAAATTTATAGCGCAAGCTACCTGCATTAGCGGTGTGCAAACGCTGTATTTAAAAAAGCAGCGATGCCAGCACCTACTATTCCCAGCGCGGCAGCGCATCATCCTTCAACTGCCCACGCAACTGCGCATAGTCGGGCATGATGGATTCCACTGTGCTCCAAAAGCGCGGGCTGTGGTCCATCACGCGCAGGTGGGACAGCTCGTGTACTACCACGTAGTCGATCACACTCATGCGGAAATGCACCAAGCGCCAGTTCAGGCGGATAGAGCCGTCGGACTTGGCGGTGCCCCAGCGGGTGCCAGCGCTGCTCAGGCTCAGCTTGGTCCACTGCACTTTAAGTTGTGGCGCGTATAAATTTAAGCGCTCTTCAAAAATGCGTTTGGCTTGGCGCATAAGCCAGGCTTGCACGGCATCGCGGATGCGCTCAGGCGCGGCGTCTTGGGGCAGGCTGATATGCAGCGTGAGACGCGGCACGCCGGGTAACGAGGCATTGGTGGCCTGCGCGTCAGTGTGCAACTGGGCTTGGCCGTCAGCAGACTGGCCGCGTTGCGAACCCGCAGCACGCACTAAGCCGGACGATGTGTACAGATGCCTTGGGTCAATCACCACGATCACTTGCTCACCCATAAGCGGGATCAACGTGCCGTCTTTCCACTCAATGCGGTTGCTTGCCAGCTTGCCTTGCCGCTCGCGTGATTCTTGCAGCTTGGCCACAATCCATTTGGACTTTTCTTGTACGGCTTTGTCAATTTCGTACAGCGGCACCCAGCGCGGTGCGCTGACCGTTAGGCCGTCCGCACCTACGCTAAAACCTATCGTTTTGCGTTTACCGCGTTTGAGTTCAAAGGCAACAATGCTGGTGTCTAGTCGCGCCTCGCGGTTGGCATGCGGGTGGGCAAATGCAGCTGGGCGCATGACAGAGGCAATAGGCTCTGCTGGTGTCTCTGGTTTAAGTTCCGCATTTGCTATATTTTCTATAGCTGGTTGCGCAGTAAATACTTGGACTACAGGCTGTTTTTGTTGTAAAACTGCCGTCGTAGGTGGTATTGCAGGTGGTATTGCAGATGGTGTCGCAGGTCGTATAGCAGGCGGTTCTGCAAACAAATCCAGCGTGAGTTGTAAAAATCCGCGCAAGGTCATGGTGCAGCCTGGTACGCCTGTGGGTCTATCTCGCGCATGGTGGCTTCTATCCAGGTTTGCACTTCTAGCAACAGTTCATCAGGCTGGCGGCCTATGCTGGAAATCGGTTTGCCAATCACCACGTCTACCACACCGGGTGTTTTGATAAACCCTTTGCGGGGCCACCGGCGCGCTGCGTTGACCGCAATGGGCACCACGGGGCGACCAGTCTCGCAGGCCAGGCGCGTGCCGCCGCTTTTGTAGTTGCCCATCTGGCCGCGGGGAATGCGCGTGCCCTCGGGAAACATGATGACCCACACGCCACGGCCCATCAAGCGCTTGCCTTGCTGCACCACTTTGGCAAAAGCCTCGTTACGTTTGCTGCGGTCAATGTGGATCATGTCCATGCGCGCCATCGACCAGCCAAAAAAGGGCACATACAACAGCTCGCGCTTGAACACATAGGCCAAAGGGTGCGGCATGATGGTAGGCAACAAAAACGTTTCTAGCGTAGATTGGTGTTTACACAGCAGCACTGCGCCCTCTTGCTCGCCTTGGGGCAGGTTCTCCAGGCCCACAACGTTGTACTGCACGCCGCAAATTTTGGTCAGCCCCCACATCGCCGTGCTCAGCCAGCCTGCGCACATCCAGTACATGCGCGTGGGGCTGACAAAAATCGACAAAATAATAACTACGGTGGCCCAAGGTATCACCGTCAAAATCATCCACAACATGTGCAAACAAGAGCGGATAAAAGCGATGAAGTTATGCATGGGGATAAAGCTACTCAGCCAAAGCCAAAACAAAATCGGCAAATGCAGCCAAATCCGCATGCACCTGCGTACCTGCTGGGAAGTCAGCAGGCTGGGTATTGTATTTAGCGCCCTTGCCCGTTAACACCAAATGCGGTGTACAGCCCACCTTGGCTGCGGCTTGCAAGTCACGCAGGCTGTCGCCCACTGTGTGCACCTTTTGCACGCTAGCCATGTCGATACCGTAACGGTCTAAAATTTGTTCAAACAAACCTGGCAATGGTTTGCGGCACTGGCAATTTTCATCAGGTGTGTGCGGGCAATAAAACACGCCATCCATCTTGCCGCCCTGCGCTGCCAGCAACTTGTACATTTTGCTGTGCATCGCGTTAAGCGCCGCCACATCAAACAAGCCCCGCCCTAGCCCCGACTGGTTAGACGCCACCACCACATGCCAGCCTGCATGGTTAAGCCGCGCAATGGCTTCCAACGCACCGGGCAACGGCACCCACTCATCAGCTGACTTGATAAAGTCATCACGGTCTTCGTTGATCGTACCGTCGCGGTCTAGGATGATGAGTTTCATAGGCCCGCCTCCTGCGCGCGGCGCTGAGCCCATTGGGTGATATGTGGCACGGGGTATTTTGTAGCATCTAGTATATCGATACGCTGCAGCAGTTCTTTTAAAACAACATGCTTGTCCTGCAAAAGAATACGCACAAAGTCAGCGTCCTTGTCACGCCCAGCAACGCACTTGGAAACACAGAGATCATGTATCTCGGGACAAGTAACCGTTAAATCACCGAAGTAATGCAGGGTTGCACGACTTATCCAGTCCGCTGGCATCACAGCAGTTTCAGGGCTCACACCATCGGCGTGGTACCCGTGCGTTTCATGAAACATCGACAATGCACCAATAGCGCCGTCAATTGCGTCGGCCTTGTCTGGCGCTAGCGCAGGGTATAAATCTATCTCATCTGAAAGAGTGAGCCTTTGATCTGGTGATTCAATTGCAAGAAGTAATGCTTGGCTACCAACTACGACGAACGATTTTTCTCCAGAAATTTCTGCTGACGCCCGCAAAACATGGAGTAGTTGCGATAGTTTCATACCGCCATAGCCTTGCGACGAATTTGCATGCGCTCTTCTTCAGACAATACAAAACCCAATGGAGACATGCTGCGAATAGTCGCAGCACTGTCAGAATCAATACAGACAGTTTTTTCTATTTCGTCAACGCCACTGCCCAGCATACGCCTCCAAGCGTCACGATAAACTTGTCCAAAACCAGAAATTCCTTGGGATTCCCAACGATTCAATACATCCACAGCCTTGATTAGATTTTCAGGATGCGCACGCAAGCGATTCACCGCAACTTGGTGGAAAGCCAAGGTGAACTGTTCAATTTGTCGCTGCGTAGGCATGACTCAATTATGAATTGCAACGGCTTAACTTGCCAGCTTAGACAAATCAGCCACGCGGTTCATCGCCTGATGCAAGGTAGCTAGCAAGCCCAGTCGGTTAGCTTTGAGCGCGGGGTCTTCAGCGTTAACCATGACTTTGTCGAAGAAAGCGTCGACTGGGTCTTTGAGTGCAGCCAACGTTAGCAAATTGGCAGTGTAATCGCCATCAGCCCAAGCTTTGTCTGCTTTAGTTGATATTGATTTAATAGCGATATGTAACGCCTTTTCTTCGTCTACTTGTAATAAGGCCGGGTTGACTTTGGCTTCTACTGCGCCATCTGCTTTCTTCAGGATGTTGCCGACGCGTTTGTTGGCGGCGGCCAGGGCAGGCGCCTCGGGCAGCGCTCTAAATGACTTAACCGCTTTTAGCCTAGGTAAAAGCAACTGCGGCACTACTGGGCGCAGCGATAACACCGATTCAATTTCTTCTGCGCTGTATCCGTAGCTAGTCAAGTAACCGCTTATGCGGTCAAGCATAAATCCAAACAGCAATGTAACTGTTTGCCCATATTCCGGCTTGGTTGAATCGACGAATCGTGAGATTGCCAAATGACACCAATGATCTAAGTTCACATGCTGGGCATTCTCAGCGCTGACAGCTTCGGCTGCAATTCGTATTACGCCTAGTGCATGCCTGCGAAGTGCGTACGGATCCTTTTCTCCTGTCGGAACTTGTCCAATAAAAAATAACCCTCCAAGAGTCTCTAATTTATCGGCAAGAGCGACTACTACACCTACCATATTACGAGGAACAGTGTCGCCTGCAAAACGTGGCTTGTAGTGGTCTTCAATCGCACTGGCTACATCATCGGTCAGCCCATCATGGCGGGCATAGTAGCCGCCCATGATGCCCTGCAGCTCAGGAAACTCGCCCACCATGTCGGTAAGTAAATCAGTTTTAGCCAAGCGCGCAGCAGATTCAGCTTGCTTGGCTAGCAGGTCACCGCCCAGCTGCTGGCCTATGGCTTTGGCGATTGCGCACACGCGCTGCATGCGTTCGCCTTGGGTGCCCAGCTTGTTGTGATAAACAACTTTATTCAAACCCTCAACGCGCGACTCTAAAGACTTTTTCCGGTCTTGGTCAAAGAAGAATTTAGCATCTGCCAAGCGCGGGCGCACGACGCGCTCGTTGCCTTGGATGACTGCGCTGGCGTCAAGTGGGCTGATGTTACTGACCACTAGAAACTTGTTGGTCAGCTTGCCGCTGTCATCTAACAACGGAAAGTACTTTTGATTTGCCTTCATGGTCAAAATCAAGCACTCTTGCGGCACGGCGAGATATTCGGCTTCAAACTCGCAAATTAAAACGTTAGGCCGCTCGACCAGCGCGGTAACTTCGTCTAACAACGCATCGTCTTCAATCGCGCGTGCACCGCTGCCCACCTTGGCAGCAGCCGCCGCTAGCTGCTTAACAATTTCGGCGCGGCGCTCGGCAAAGCTGGCAATCACCGCGCCCTGCTCGCGCAATGTGGCGGCATAGCTGTCAGCATGCGCGATAACTACAGGCGACACTGCTGCTTCAAAACGATGGCCCTGCGTACTGTTGCCCGCCTTGAGCCCCAGCGCTTCAATAGCCACGACATCGCTGCCATGCAGCGCCACTAAACCGTGGGCAGGGCGCACAAAGCTGACCGATGTCCAGCCGGGCATCTCGCTGCCCGCCCCTAGCTGGTAGGACATGACTTTGGGAATCGGCAGCTTGGCAATAGCAGCAGCCAAAGCCGCATTCAAGGCAACCGTCAAAGTTGCGCCTTGCTGCGTTGACGCGTAAAACAGCGCCTCGGCTTTACCGTCCATCACGCGCTTTAAAGTCCCCACGGCAGATGCATCAGCCCCCAGCGCTTGCAGCTTTTTTAGCAACGCAGGCGATGCGTTGCCCGCAGCGTCTAAGCCAACCGCCACAGGCATGAGCTTTTGCGACACCGCTTTGTCAGCGCCTTGCGCAGCTACACGCGTGATGTGCGCGGCCAAGCGTCGCGGTGATGCAAACGCCGTCAATACAGAATCAGCACCGCACAGGCCTTGAGCTTTGAGCTGCTCATGCAGCACACCGGCAAAAGCATCGCCTAGCTTCTTCAAAGCCTTGGGCGGCAGCTCTTCAACAAACAATTCAACGAGTAGATTTTTAGTTGTCATGACGAATTTCAAGCGGCTTTCTTAGGCATCTGCTCAACCCATTCGCGCGGGGCCATGGGAAAGCCCAAGCGTTCGCGGCTGTCGTAGTAGCTTTGCGCCACGCTGCGCGATATGTTGCGGATGCGGCCAATGTAGGCGGCGCGCTCGGTCACGCTAATGGCGCCGCGTGCGTCCAGCAGGTTAAAGCTGTGCGCGGCCTTGAGCACTTGCTCATACGCAGGCAGCGCAAGTTGCTGCTCTATCAAATATTTGGCTTGCTTTTCATGCGCCGCAAAAGCAGTAAATAAAAACTCGGCATCGCTATGTTCAAAGTTATAGGTTGATTGCTCGACCTCGTTTTGCTTGTAAACGTCGCCGTACGACAAACCTTCGGTCCACTTGAGGTTGTAGACGTTGTCCACGCCTTGCAGGTACATGGCCAGGCGCTCCAGGCCATAGGTAATCTCGCCGGTGATGGGCTTGCAGTCGATGCCGCCGACTTGCTGAAAATAGGTGAACTGCGTGACTTCCATGCCGTTGAGCCACACCTCCCAGCCCAGGCCCCATGCGCCGAGGGTGGGGTTTTCCCAATCGTCTTCGACAAAGCGAATGTCGTTCTTTTTTAAATCAAAACCCAGCGCTTCGAGTGAGCCTAAATACAACTCCAAAATATTAGCGGGCGCAGGCTTGAGCACGACTTGGTATTGGTAGTAGTGCTGCAAACGGTTGGGGTTCTCGCCATAGCGGCCGTCTTTCGGGCGACGGCTGGGCTGCACGTAGGCAGCCTTCCACGGCTCGGGGCCAAGTGCTCTTAAAAACGTAGCGGTGTGCGATGTGCCCGCACCCACTTCCATGTCGTACGGCTGCAGCAGCGCGCAGCCTTGTTTGGCCCAGTAGGACTGTAGGGTAAGGATAATGTCTTGAAAACTCAGCATGATGGTCTATTTTAGCGGTTGGCCTTGCTTGCCCAAGGCCGCAGTGTTATGGCTTTTTGCTACGCAGCCAAGTGGTAGCCAGCACGACCACGCCCAGCAGCCACAGTGGCCACAAACCAAAACGCGCGGCCCACCAAGCGTAGGGCGTAATGCCTGTGCGGCCTTCCACCTCACCTACTAGCACGCCGCGTGTGTGACGTGGCAAGCTGTGGGTAACTTGGCCGGTATGGTCGATGATGACGGTGGGGCCGGTGTTGGTGGCGCGCAGCATGGGGCGGCCCAGCTCTAGTGCGCGCATGCGGCTGATGTGCAGATGCTGGTCGATGGCGATGGAATTGCCAAACCAGCCAATGTTGCTGATGTTGACCAGCACCGTGGGCGCTTTAGATTCGTCCTTAAAACGCGCCGCCAGCTCGTCGCCAAACAAGTCTTCGTAGCAAATGTTAGGGGCCCAGCGCTGGCCTGCCCAGTGAAAGCTGTCTTGGCCGATGGCGCCGCGGTTAAAGTCGCCCAGCGGAATGTTCATCATGCGGGTGAACCATTTAAAAAACGCTGGGGTGAATTCACCAAACGGCACCAAGTGGTGTTTGTCGTAACGGTAGGGCTGCGGCTGCATGACGTTAAGCCCGCCACGAAGCGTAGCAGGCGCCAAGCCCATCACCGAGTTGGTGTAGCCCTGCTCGTAACTGCCCAGCGGTATGCCTACCAGCGCGGCTTGCTGGCCGGTTTTAAAGCGCTGTTGCAGGGCGGCCCAATAGTTCTCAGGCAACTGCTGCGGCAGCAGCGGAATGGCGGTTTCTGGCGCTACCACCAGTGTGGCCGTAGCGTTGGCCAGTTGCTGCTTATACCACTCTAGCGCCAGGGGAATGCCTTTAGAGCTGTCGAACTTTTCACCTTGGGGGATGTTGCCTTGCAGCAGGGCAACTCTGGTGCGCTGCAGCGCAGGTTCAAGCGGAATTTTCACGTTGGTAGGCAAAGCACTAGGGTTCACCACCTGGGTGCTTGTAAACCCCAAGTTTCCAATACCTAAGCCGACACTGGCCACGCCCGTTAGCCCCAAGCAGGCTGCGATAACTACGAGAGATTGTTTAATTTTGCGAACCGACAACGACGCCACACAAAAAGCCAGTAGCGATGCGAGCGCCCCCACGCCGTACACCCCCACGGTGCTGGCCCAGGCCGCCAGCGGCCCGTCCACATGCGCGTAGCCACCGGCAGCCCACGGGAAACCAGTAAACCATGTGTCACGTGCTAACTCAGAGAGCAACCAACATGCTACAAAAATAATAGCTTTATAAGCAATAGATACTTGGACTACAGCACTAAAACGCTGGTAAATGGCACATACAGCAGCGTAATACAGCGCTAAAAATCCGCTCAACGCTAAAACCGCCAACGCGGCCAAAGGTGCAGGTAAACCGCCGAAAGTGTGCATCGAAATAAACAGCCACCACGTGCTGGCGATGATCCAGCTGGTGGCAAACAGCCAGCCCAGCAGCGCTGCGCTGCGTACACTGCCCGCACGCTGCAGCAGGCCCACCAAGGCGGCTAATGAGAGGATTTGCAGCCACCACAGCGGCTGCCCGTCGCCCGATGGCCACGGCGCAGCCACAGACCACGCCTGCAGCACACCAGCGACCAGCGCACCCGCGTAGCCCGCTAGAGAGCGTGCGGCGAGACTTTGAACCATTTGACTGCACCGCCCTTGGTGTGCAGCACTGTAAAGCTGAGGTTAGATAAAACAAAACGCTCGTTGCGCTTGGGCACGTGGCCCATCTCGTGGGCGATCAGGCCGCCAATAGTGTCTAGGTCTTCGCCGTCGCGCGCATTCAGGGCCACGCCAAAGGCCTCTTCTACCCGCTCGATCGAGGTGTCGCCGCTGACACGGTAGGTTTTGTCGGCCAGCGCGTAAATATCGCCTTCGTCTTCTGCGGCATCGTCAAATTCGTCCTCAATCTCGCCCACAATTTGCTCAAGCACGTCTTCAATGGTGATGAGGCCCGCAGTGCGACCAAACTCGTCAATCACGATGGCCAAGTGGTTGCGGTTGCCTCTGAATTCGCGCAGCAAATCGTTTAAGCCTTTGCTCTCGGGCACAAACACGGCTGGGCGCAGCAGGGCGCGCAAATTAAGCTCGGGCGCGCGCTGCAATTTCAGCAAGTCTTTGGCCATCAAGATGCCGATGATGTTTTCGCGGTCTTTCTCATACACCGGAAAGCGCGAGTGCGCGGTGTCAATAATGGTGTGCATCAGTTCGTCAGCCGGCGCGTCGATATTGACAATGTCCATGCGCGGGGCGGCCACCATCACGTCGCCTGCCGTCATGTCGGCCATGCGGATCACGCCCTCTAGCATGGCGCGGCTTTCGGCGTTGATGATGTGGTTGTCCTCGGCCTCGGCCAAGGTTTCGATCAGCTCGTCTTTGCTATCTGGGCCGGGGTGGATAAACTCGGCCAGCTTTTGCAAAAAGCCGCGTTTATCGACATGCTTGGGCGCTACGTAGCCGTGCGCAACAGCCTTGGACGGGCTGAACGAGGTGAGCGGCGCACTGCCGCTGGGATGGGGGTCTGACACTGGAGAGGGATAGAGTTAAACAGCCCTCTAGGATAGCCGATTTACGCAGCTGCGGCCTACAGTCACCCGTCTAGACGCGTAACAGTAGCGCCTATTGAATTTATCGAGCCCATTATTCAGCCGACTTGTGCCGCCCCTCGCGCACGCCGCAGCGGATCTCTTGCAGACTAGACAAAAACTCCCAAAACTTCTTGGCCTGCACTTTGAGCTGAAAGTCCACCTCACCCACGCGGTCTTCAACGGCTTCGGTCACGCGGGTGTCCAGCGTGGCAGGGGGCAGTTTTAAGTAAGCTTCGCTTTCAGAGCCGTCGCGCTCTACAGTGGCACCTGCATTGCGCGCTATTCTTAGCATAGCGGCGTTTTCAGTCAGGGCATGGATAAACATTAAGTCAACGCCTTTGTTGAGGGCATGGGTGATAGCGCGGTCAAACAGCTCGGTGCCATAGCGTTTACCGCGCGCTTGGGCCAGCACGGACACGCCAAACTCGGCGCAGTTTTGGGTTTTAGGGTCGCTGGAAAAAGCCAGGTGCGCCACCGCGATGAGCTGGAGCTGGCGGTTGTAAATACCGTAAATATCGTCGCGTTCAAAGCTTAAGTTGTCTACATAACTGCGAATTTGCGGCTCTTGTGCAGCATAGCCAAAGCGCAGGTAGCGGTCTTCTGGGCTCAGGGCCAGCAGGTGACGAATGATGCCCGGGCGGTGCCGCGTGCTGAGCGCGCGGATGGGCACCAGCAGCGGCTGCTCACGTTTAGCGTCGCTGGGCTGGCCGGTGTAGCTGGGCGGAGCGCGAAAAAACCCAACACCCGCGTCAAAGGTGGCTTGGATCAGTGCTTTTGAATCAACCATACTGTCAATATAAGGGTAAACCCGTTATTTAACAGCGATTATCTTAGAGTTTATAACTTAGGGGTGTTTTTAGGGTCTTTTATGGGCCAAATAGCCTTGTAGTCCAAGTATTTATTACATTTATAGCTATTAAATTGATAGTATTGACATGCTCAACTCACAGAGGAACCGCAGTCGTGCTCTTCACCTGATCGAGCATAAAACTGGTTTTACAGTCTTGTACGCTGGGGTGTTTAAGCAGCACATCCATAATAAAACGTGAGTACGCACTCATGTCTTTGACTACTAGGCGCAACAAATAGTCCATCTCCCCCGTCAGCGCTGCACATTCGACCACCTCGGGCCAAGTCTGCACGCTGGCGCTGAACAAATCCATGGGGTTGCGCTTATGGCTCTCGGTGTGCTTTTCTAGCCGCACGTTGATATACGCCGTGAGCCCCAAGCCCACTTTCTCAGGGGGCACCAGTGCCACATAACGGGCTATCACGCCTGCGTCCTCTAGCCTTTTTACCCTGCGCAGCACCGCGCTGGCGGACAGGCCCACTTGGTCGGCGATCAAATCATAAGTTTTGCGCCCATCGGCCTGCAAAATGCGCAAAATATTGGCGTCTAGCTTGTCAAGTGCTTGGTTTTCCATAATTTGCAATATTACTGCGTTTTTTAAACTCATAACGCTTTAGAACGCTGAAATATTGACCTGCAGCGCGAATACACTGCAAATCGTACACTGATGCAGGAGAACACTTATGAGTAAGAGCACGGCCCAGGCGAGCAAACCAGTTTGGGACAACCCCATGGGTACTGCAGGTTTTGAATTTATCGAATACGCCGCGCCCGACCCGCAGGCCATGGGCGCGCTGTTTGAGCGCATGGGTTTTAAACCCATTGCCAAGCATCGCCATAAAAACGTCACGCTGTACCGCCAAGGCGGCATTAACTTTATCGTCAACGCCGAGCCTGACAGCTTTGCCCAGCGCTTTGCGCGCATGCATGGCCCGTCCATCTGCGCGATAGCGTTTCGGGTGCAAGATGCCAAAGCGGCTTATGAACGCGCTAAGTCGCTGGGTGCTTGGGGCTATGCCGACCAGGCCGGGCCGGGCGAGCTGAATATTCCAGCCATCAAAGGCATTGGCGACAGCGTCATTTATTTGGTGGACAAGTGGCGCGGCAAGAACAGCGCTAAAGACGGCCAAGGCAACGAAGAACCGCCGGTTCTGGGCAACATCAGCTTTTATGACGTGGACTTTGCGCCCCTGCCGGGCATTACCGCTGCCGACCTGAACCCCGTGGGCCACGGCCTGACCTATATCGACCACTTGACCCACAACGTGCACCGTGGCCGCATGCAAGAGTGGGCAGGGTTTTATGAGCGCTTGTTTAACTTTAAAGAAGTGCGCTACTTTGACTTTGAAGGCCAATCTACTGGCGTAAAAAGCAAAGCCATGACCAGCCCCTGCGGGCAGATCCGCATACCGATCAACGAAGAAGGCAATGAGAAGGCTGGGCAAATTCAAGAATATCTAGACCGCTACCATGGCGAGGGCATTCAGCACATTGCACTGGGTTCAACCAACTTGGTCGATAGCGTAGACGCGCTGCAAATGAGCGGCATGAAGCTGCTCTCTACAGGCGAGACATATTACGAGTTGCTGGACAAACGCATTCCTGGCCACGGTGAGGACGTGGCCGCGCTACAAAGCCGCAACATCTTGATTGACGGCACCAAGGGCGAGCTGCTGCTGCAAATCTTCAGTGAAAATCAGCTCGGCCCTATATTTTTTGAATTTATTCAGCGCAAAGGCAACGAAGGCTTTGGCGAAGGTAACTTCAAAGCGCTGTTTGAAAGCATTGAGCTAGACCAAATGCGCCGTGGCGTGCTGACTAAAGCTTGAGCAAGATGTCAGTCAAGCCTGTTATCTACGGCCAATCTGACCGCCCGCCGCGCGGTGACTACAGCCAAGCGCGGGCCGACTACACCTGCGACCAGCACCACGCCCGCTACACCGCGCAAGACCACGACACCTATGCGCGGCTGTACGCGCGCCAGTCTGCGCTGCTGCCCGGCTTGGCGTGCGAGGCGTTTATTAGCGCACTGCCGCTGTTAGGCAACAGCGCATCGATACCTCGGTTTGAGGATATCAACGCACGCCTGCTGCCCGCCACTGGCTGGCAACTATTAGGTGTGCCGGGCTTGATTCCTGAAGTGCCGTTTTTTACATTGCTATCAGAGCGCAAATTCCCGGTCACCCACTGGATACGTACACCGCAGGAGTTTGACTACATTGTGGAGCCAGATTTGTTCCACGACTTGTTTGGCCATGTACCGCTGCTGTTTGATAAAAGCTATGCAGACCACATTCAAGCCTATGGCCTAGGCGCACTCAAAGCACACCAGCTAGAACACGGCCCGATGCAAATCAAAGGCGCGGTAGAAATGCTGTCGAGGCTATACTGGTACACGATTGAGTTTGGCCTCATGCGCGAGGGCACGCAACACAAAGCCTATGGCGCGGGCATTTTGAGCAGTGGTGGCGAGCTGGGCTACAGTATCCAATCTGACCTACCTGGCCGCGTAGCACTGCAAACCCAGCCCGATGTGCTGCGGTGTATGTCATCTAACTACAAGATTGACACTTACCAGCAGCAGTATTTTGTGATCGACAGTTTTGATGCCTTGCTGCAGCTAACGCAGCCAGACTTTACGCCCTACTACCTTGCACTAGCAACTAGCCACCAGCACCTGACAACTAGCGAAGATTAGGTTTTCTTATGACTGCCAAGCTTTCAAGGCTTCCATGGTCTTGTAGGCTAATTCAGCAATCAAGGCCACTTGATCACCTGCATTTTGCGGCCAACGGCCTTGCATACACGACTGCTCTAGGACAAAACATGCATCTGTCAGGGCTGCGGCACCTACATTCGATGCAGAACCTTTGAGCGCATGGGCTGCGTGTGATAAGGCTGCGCTATCACTGGCTTGCAAAGCTTCCAATACGTCGGCAGCACGCTGCGGAACATCCGCCACGAACAAGGCTATTACCTCGCGGGTCATGGTGCGGTCATCGTCGTCAAATTCTTTAAACTGCTCTAGCCGGCTCCAGTCCATCAGCACCAGCTCGGTTGACTGGGCAGTTTGTGTTGCTGCTGTCGACTGAGGGTCATGCTGGGCGGGTATCAAAATCTTTTCAGCTGCAGTGTCTGCCACGGCATAACGCGCCAAGGCCTCAGACAACTCATCAATGCGCAATGGCTTAGGTAAAAATCCCACCATGCCCGCGTCTAGGCAGCGTTTGCGATCTTCTTCTAATACCGATGCTGTGAGCGCCACAATGGGTGGCGCCTGCGTGGTGTAGGTTGATAAAATTAGTCGCGTTGCTGTGAACCCGTCCATGACAGGCATGTTGGCATCCATCAGCACGGCAGCAAAGGGCTTGGCACCCGGCAGTTTTGACAGTGATTGCGCTACCAAGTCCACAGCCTCACGCCCGTTGATTGCGGTGGCTGCCTCGTAGCCCAGTTTACCCAGCATGGCCAAGGCCACCTTCAGGTTAACGTTGTTATCGTCGGCCACCAGAATGCGCTGGTTTTTAGCCACTACCATTCCCTGAACTGCGGTGGCTTTGCTGGACTGTGCGTTAACAGCCAATCGGGTCAGCGTGTCGAATAATTGCGTTTGTCGATAAGGTTTAAGCAAGCGCGCGTCAAACTCTTTAGCTTCATCGCCAGTAGGCATAGTGCCTGACGTGAGCAGTACTA
Source organism: Polaromonas sp. (assembly GCA_043747295.1). Lineage (GTDB taxonomy): Bacteria > Pseudomonadota > Gammaproteobacteria > Burkholderiales > Burkholderiaceae_C > JAAFIP01. Next base: position 13,678 of record JAYTPK010000244.1, read on the forward strand.
CACGTGCGTCAGGCTTATGCTGTCGTAAGGCTCGGGCAAATACGTACCCATCCATCTGTGGCATATGCATGTCAGTGATGACCACATCCACAGTATATTTTTTAAGCCACTCTAGTGCGGGCTCTGCACGATCAAACAAGGTGGTGTGCATACCCCAGCGTTTCAGTTGCTTATCCAAAATACGCAAATTCAGCGCTGTGTCGTCGATGATCACGGCGGTTTTTTCGCGCAGGCTGGCCATCTCTAATATCGAATTTTGCGATTGGTCTGGTGCATCCGCATAATCTAGCTGCGCTGTAAACCAAAAAGTTGAACCGTCACCCAATGTGGACTCTACGCCCACCTGACCGCCCATGATTTCAGCTAAACGTTTACAAATAGCCAAACCCAAACCGGTACCGCCGTATTTGCGCGTGGTAGACGCATCCACTTGGGTAAACGATTGGAACAATGCGGATTGACGCTCTGCAGGTATGCCAATACCGGTATCCTTGACGCGAAACTCCAGCAACGCCTTGCCTCCAGGCGTAAAGTCTTTAAGTAACCCTATGCTCACCAAGACTTGGCCACTGTTGGTGAATTTGATGGCGTTGTTAATAAAGTTAAGCAGCACTTGGCGTAAGCGTGTGACATCACCACGCACCCAAACTGGCACTTCATCGCCTACATCTGCCACGAGCTCTAGGCCTTTTTCCCGCGCACGTGGAGCGGCCATGTCGCAAGCTTCTTCAATTGTGGCCTGCAGACTGAGGGGCTCGTTTTCTAGATCTAATTTGCCAGACTCAATCTTAGAAAAATCTAAAATATCGTTGATTACGCCTAGCAATTGATCGCTAGACACCCGCATGGTATGCAGGTAGTCGCGTTGCTCGGTATTGAGCGTTGTATCTCCCAGCAGCGTGGTCATGCCCACCACACCATTGAGCGGCGTACGTATCTCATGGCTCATGGTGGCCAAGAAAGATGCCTTGGCGCGCGCAGCAGACAAAGCCTCTTCGCGCGAGGCTTCAAGCTCAGTCGTGCGCTGAGCTACTCGATCTTCGAGGTTTTCGTTAGCGTCTTTTAGTGCAACGGCTTGTGCCTCAATTGCGCTGCGATTGCGTGCACTCTCTTGTGCGCTCTCATGCAAAACTGTTGACAATTTATGCACTTCGGTGATGCGTGCGTTGTGCTGAACAGGTGGCACACCGCCATGCCCTAGTTGCTCTGCAGCTTGTGCCAATGCTTTAAAACGACGTGTCAACTTATAGGCTAAGCCTGTCGCCATTAAAGCGCCGAGTGCCAGCGCTAAAGTCATGACGGCCACCGTTTTCTTAAGTGCCAACTGCGATGGTCCCGCAAAATCACTCTCAGGTGCAACTACAACCAAGCTCCAACGCAAGCCCCAGGTTTCACCGAAAGGGATACGCGAGACAATCAATGCATCAGCGCCATTGCCTATCTTGCGGGTAAAGCTCAGACGTTTGACTGCGGATTCTTCAGTTTTATCAATACTGGACAAGCCCTGAGCATAGGCGGCACGTATGAAATCATTTTTACTTTGCTCGGGCTTAGTACGCAGAAGTTTGCCTTGATCTTCTATAAATAACGCATCCCCCGCTGAATTGGCCACCAAGTAGCCCTGCTCGTCCACGATAAATGCACTGCCACTGGCGCTAATCACCATGCTTTGTAGCAGCTCTGACAAACGCTTTAGGTACAAGTCAATGGCAAATACACCCAGTGCTTCGCCATCTTCGCCATAGATCGGCTGTGACAGCGTAATCAACAACTGTTTTTTTGATGCAGATGGGTACACAGGCGTGAAGGTTCGTCCTTTTTTCTCCATCGCAGCTTGGTACCATGGACGACCACGGGGTTCATAATTTTTAGCCTCAGTGGCAGTCGCTTGGCTGCGATCACCCGCAAATTGAGCCGAATAATATTTACGCCCCTCATCGCCTACCTTGCGCAAGCCTACGCGCATCACACCCGCAGCGCCTTGGGACATGGTCTCGACACCCATAAACTCGCCTTGCGCTGTTCCGAAATACATATACGGCACATTGGGTGTCATACGTGTCATTGAAAAAGCAGTTTGCTCAAACAGTTCGGGTTTTAGCAAGAACTGGCGTGCACGCAAAACGTCTGCGGCAGTAGGTTGTGTTGGTACGATGCCATTGAACACTATATTCGCTTGTCTCAGGTGTTCTTCTGCGTCTAGTTGCACACGTTGCGCTACGTCGTACACAATTTTTTCTGACAAGGCATCAACTGTTTGCAGGTTGCTGCGATACAACATCCAGCCTACTGCAAAAGCAGGTATTAAACAAAACACCAACAGACTAATTACAAGCACAGTACGCAGCGACAAAGTGCGTACTGGAGGACTAGGCATGGTATGCATGGCAGAGCGTGCCATCTGACTTTGCGAAGCATGCGGCATTAGATGAAACCTAGTATCTCTACAGCATCAATGGGCTGCGCACGCCCCATGGTTTCTACCAGCGCTCTGCGGCCCGTGCGCACAGCACCTGTTATGAGACGTGCCGTTTGCACACTAGCACCCACAGTCCAGTCCAGCGCTGGTTGGCCCTGGAACAGCTTTAGCGCCACAGTGACTGTATCGCCTACCGGCGTGGTGCTGCCTGAGCTGCCAAATAACCCATCTAGTTTGGCAAATGCCACTGGGCCAGAGTGCAGAGATACGCTCAGAGCAAAAGGCGGTAAACCACGATCTGCAAAACGTTGTTTTACGTATCCGTCTAATCGGCGCGTAGCGTCAATCAACCCCAAGCTGGCACGCACAGCACGTAGGCCGTGGTTAACCGAGTGCGTATCGCCGGCATCGACAAACACACAGAGCATTCCGTCGCCCACAAACTGCATATAGTGAGCGCCAAACAAATGCACCGTGTCGCCTACATTGCCATAAAACTGCTGCACCACATCGCCTAGCTCGCTACTGGACAAACGCTGCGTCCACTGGCTATAGTCGCGCATGTCTGCAAACAATACTGTGGCGCTGGAGAATTTTTCGTTCTCTTGCACAAAGCCACTGTCTGGCCATTGTTCGCTCAGCGTTTTAGCCATTCGCTGTTCGTAGAGCTTGCTGATTTTGTGTCTCTGTACTTCTAAGGCTTCTGCCACCGCCTCATCCACCACTTGCGCGCGCATCACCTCGGCGCGAACAAGCTTACCGAGTTGGGCATTGACTGCTTCACGCAACTCTTGCGGGGCGAAAGGTTTGGTGAGATAGTCATCGGCACCTGTCGTCATGCCCTGCCGCATATGGATACGGTCTTGCAAAGAGGTCAGCAAAATTACGGGGATCAGCGCTAGGCTTGGATCATTGCGCACTTCATCAAGTACGGCAAATCCGTCCTTGTGGGGCATTTGCACATCACTGACCACCAAGTCAGGCTTGTACTCTCTGATCAGCTCTAAGCCTTTGACGCCATCTTCTGCTGCTTTAACGTCATAGCCTTCTTTTTTCAGCACTTGTGTCACCAGCATTCGCGTGCCTGCGTCGTCATCCATCACAACTATCAGTGGCATTATGTGTCCTTGTTAGCAACCCAATAGATTGTACTAAAGCATCAGTTCCCAATAGACTTTTTGCATACGTTTATCGTAGGCCATCGCCACATGCCCCAATGCGGTTACCAGGCGGTTGTCTGCCTGCGGTAGCGTAGCCGAAGATACCGGAAACACAATATTGTCGCAGTTTGAATAAAAGCACGTAAATTTTACTTGTGCCATTTCTTGTTCCTTTTGCCTCAGACGCTGCAACCACTGGCTCGATAGTGCCATCTGCCTTCCATTGAGCGCATGTGATACGGCTCCAAACCAAGTACCTTGGTGCGGTGTGCCCAGGGTAATAACCTGCTTTACAAGCTGCAGGGTATCTGCTGGTTTATCGCTTTTGTTGCGCAGGCTTAACCAGGCGCGCACCGCTAGGCCTCCCATGCTGTGGCCTACCAGCACGGCAGGCTGGCCAGTAATATCAACGACCTGCTTTACCGCGCGTTCTAGTATGTTTACATAGTCATCAATTGAACCAAAGGCTGGCGTCAGATCTACTGCAACGAACACTCTTTTCTCGCTTTGCAATGTGCGCATCCAGCCATTCCAGAAAGCGCGATTGCAAAAGAACCCATGAACCAATACAACGCCACAGCGCTGCTGCTGATCTCTGGTCAAATTGTCTGGCAGCAACTTATGCTGGAATGGCTGCCATAGACCAAAAATTTTTACACTGCTCCATAGTTCAGTGCAATATGCGCTGGCATATTGTGACAATGTGGCCTTAGGAGCGGGATCGTTTTGGTTAACGACGTACAAAACGATAAATTGAAAGGCCTCGAAGACTAGTATCAGTGCTACGGGAACCAACACGACCAGTAAGAACCAAGCTGAATAAGTCTGTTTCCAATAATATGCACAACTTATGCCCAACAGCAGCAACCCCAAGGCTACAATTCTTTGAATCCAAGCATTGGTCATAATGTGATGTGTGTTTCTGAAAATCAATAATTCAACATAGTCTGCGCATATTTCTACGGACTATTCTTTTTGAGCGGTCTTACTAAAGTTCTTCGCGCGCTAAGGCGCGAAAACAAAGTCTTCACAATTCTACGGAGTTATAGGTTGGCCATCTGAGCTATTTTCTGTGCGTGTTATCCCTAGGCTGCGCTTTTACCCTTGCTTATTGACTCGGTCTATTTATCTAATCAGGCCATAATCTGCTATGCAATGTTCTATGCCAAGCACACAGGTATGCCCAAGCCATTAGTCGCCCCGTTTGTCTACACATCCCAAATTGCCACCATTAGTGGTGCTTTGGCAATAGTTAGTTCATTGCGCGAAATCCAACTTCAACATCCTGAATTACTCGCTTGTGTTACGGCTATCAAAAGCGCACAGATTCAACGTTTCCGCTTCAGCTACAAAGATGTGCTGCTTCACGCACACATGGGGCCTGCAGCAGGTTTCTTTTTATCTGAGCTTTATGGCGCCCGTGACTTTTCTGAGCGCGACCATCAATTCGAACGTGTTGTCCCTACCCTGCAACGCTTATTTCCTCAATCTGTAGTTAACCTTGCCTTTACTCTGGCTCATTTGCATGCTATTAGCGAGCAACTAGACCATGCTATGGCCAGTATATTTTTAAGCTTGTCTTCTAGTGACTCGTCCCTCGAGGCTGCCTTGCATCACTATGTAGAGATTTGGCGAGCTGTTGGAAACCCAATGGCGCGCTCAGAGCAGTTGATACTTGTTCAGCGTTTAGGTGATGAGCTTGCTAAGTTAATCCAAAAGCCAGGTTTGCGCACTATGCTTAAACTGATGCGAACACCAGCGCAAGCTGCGGGGCTACAGCAGTTGCAGACCTTCTTAGAACGCGGTTTCGACACATTTTCAGCGCTTCAACGTAGTCCAAACGGTGTTTCTGATTTTCTGTTCACAATACACCAGCGAGAAACACAATGGATCACCCGATTGTTTGATACTCAGGTGACATCCTATGAAAATGTTCAATGCTGGCCTGAACTAGAATCATTTCAAACTAATTGGAGACACTGATGGACAAAATCTGGCTGCAAAGCTACCCCGAAGGCGTACCACATGAGATTAATCCTGAGCAATACAGTTCATTGACTCAGTTACTCGAATCAAGTTTTAAAACTCATGCGGCCAATCCATATACAGTTTGTATGGATAAGTGGATGACATATGGACAATTGGACAGCCTGTCAGCAGCTTTGGGGGCTTGGTTGCAAAGTAAAGGACTAGAGCCAGATGCTCGTGTGGCAATCATGCTACCTAACATCCCACAGTTTCCAGTAGCTATGTCTGCCGTGCTTCGCGCAGGGTACACCTGCGTTAATGTAAACCCGCTTTACACTGCACGCGAGCTAGAACACCAACTTAAGGATTCTGGATCTACCGTAATCATTATTTTAGAAAACTTCGCTCATACTTTGTCCGAAGTGATTGGTCAGACTCGTATTCAACACGTAGTTATGGCCTCAATGGGAGACTTGTTGGGTTTTTGGTATGGTTCATGGCTTACGTTTGCCGTACGTCACTTGGCCAAAATGGTTCCTGCATATGAGCTTCCGCTCGATGGGCAACGTGTTGTCACTACTTTTAGCCGTGCAATTGCCCACGGCACTTCTATGAACTTAAAGTCCAATACAAGCACTCTTGATTCTGTTGCATTTCTGCAATATACAGGCGGTACAACTGGTTTGAGCAAAGGCGCTGTATTAACGCACCGTAATTTAGTAGCGGCAGTTTTGCAGGCAGAAGCTTGGTTTACACCTGCTTTATCTGACATAGGCGATGTTAGCAAGACCAATAGTATTGCTGCATTACCTCTGTACCATATCTTCGCCCTAAGTCTTAGCCTTTTGGCTGTGCGTTGGGGATCTCATATGACCTTGATACCGAACCCGCGTGATTTTGGTAAATTTATCGAGGTGCTGAAAAAACGCCCGTTTCATATGCTTCCTGCTGTGAACACGTTGTTTAATGCTCTATTGCAGCACCCGATGTTTAAAACTGTAGATTTTTCTAAATTACGTATTTCGCAAGCTGGTGGCATGGCGGCCTCAGAGGGCACGGCTCAACGTTGGTTAGAGATTACAGGTTGTCCCATGATTGAAGGTTGGGGTATGAGTGAAACTGTCGCCATAGGCACGAACAACCCTCCGACTAATAAAACTTTTACAGGGACGATTGGTCTGCCATTACCTAACGTGGAAATTGCAATAAAAAACGATGGCGGCACATCTTTGGACATAGGTGAGTCAGGTGAGATCTGTATCAAAGGGCCTAATGTGATGGTTGCCTATTACAACCAACCCGAGGAAACTCAACACGCATTTACCAGCGATGGTTTCATGCGTACAGGTGACATTGGCATTATGGATGCTAAGGGTTATACAAAGATTGTTGACCGTAAAAAGGACATGATTATCGTGAGTGGTTTTAATGTTTTTCCTAATGAATTAGAAAACGTTATTTCACTCTGCCCGGGTGTCGTAGAGTGCGCAGCTGTTGGGGTCGCTGACACAAAACAAGGCGAGGCGATCAAGGTTTTTGTAGTCAAAAGTGATGCCATGCTAACTGAGGACGATGTCTCCAAATTCTGCCGGCAAAACTTAACGGGATACAAGATTCCAAAGTACATTGAGTTTAGGGATGAACTTCCTAAATCCAATGTTGGTAAAATTTTACGCCGCGAACTACGTGCTACTAACTGACAGGTTTACTCTAAGACTTAGTGAGCAGCACACGCTGCCAACTTAGTAAATGATGTGCTAAAAGCATTTGCACAAAGAAAAACGCCCAGCTATTACTAGCTGGGCGTCTCTTGGCATAAGAGCCTGACAATGTCCTACTTTCACACGGGAACCCGCACTATCATCGGCGCTAAGTCGTTTCACTGTCCTGTTCGGGATGGGAAGGAGTGGT
>JAYTPK010000245.1:0-19833 GCA_043747295.1 Polaromonas sp.
GGCAAAGCGCAGGTCGTAACAGACACTCAAGCCTACACGCCACGTGTGTCCGTCACGCGAAGGTAAGTTAAAACATACAGGGGTGATACCTGGCTCAAGCACGCGAGATTCGTCGTAGCGTTCTTTGCCATTATCAAACGCAAACAAATGGATCTTGTCGTAGCGCGCTACTTGCTGACCTAGTGGATTGAACACCAAGCAGCTATTACGCACGCGCGTAGGCGTGCTGGTAGCCATAGGCAGGGTTCCGCCCACAATCCACAGCTTATGCTGCGCTGCCATGGTGGCTAAAAAATGCTGGATTGGCCCATGGCCTTCGCGCTCTTGCAAGGCAAGTTTATCGCTGTCTTTATAGCCCAGTAAACAAAAATATTCTGGCAGCACTACCAACTCGGCGCCTTGGTCTGCCGCTTGGGCTATCAAAGTCTGTGCAGTGTGCAGATTAGTCTGCACTTGCACATCAGAGACCATTTGTATAGCGGCTACTTGCATAGGTTTTACTGTGATTCGCTAGGCGTTTTGTTGGGGTTTGCAGGTCGGCGGTCAATTTTAGTTACTTTACGGTCAGCCCAAGGCCCCTCAATGCGGTACTCAAACGTGGCCGCCTCCAGCAAAGGCTTGCGCAATATTAGCTGCGCTAGGAATGTACCAATGCCGATAGCAGGATTGATGATTGTGGCAACCAAAGATGCCGTGCCAGCGTTAAGCTCGGGCACTACGACCACCTTGATATCTTGCGTGGCTTTAGCAATATCGGCGGTGCCCTCAATAAGTACGGCTGCATTAACACCCTTCATTTGCATATTATTTGTTATCGCTACGCCTTGATCAATTTTCACATCGCCGCGCACAAAATCAAACGCAAAGCCTTCTGTAAAGACATCCCGAAAATCTAGTGTCAGGCGGCGCGGTAATGACTGCAAGCTCAGTACGCCGATCAGTTTAGCAATGCCAGGGTCGGCCTGCAAAAACTGACCCTCTTCAATATTGACATTGAAGTTACCGTTCATACTGGGGTAATCAAAAGCAAGTGGCGAGCCGAGCCAAGCCACTTGACCTTCCATTTTGCCTTTGCCTCTTGCAATGACCTTTTGCATACCAAATCTATCAAGCAATTTCCCCGAGTCTGCAATGTCCAACTTAAAATTCATCACGGTGCGTCGACGCTGGCTGGGGGGTGTTGCTTGTGTACCACCAGCTGCAGTAGAGCTGACTGCGACCCAATTGCCTGTAGCTACAAACTGGGCTTCAGGCAATATTACATTCAATTTATTCAAGCGCCACTCATGTACAGTGCTATCCCGTGCCAGCGCACCAGCCCCTTGGTTAGTAGCTTCAATTTCTACACGCCCTAGCTTTTTACCTAAGAATTCAAAATCTTCAACTACGATGTCTAGCGCGGGAATGGCATTGGGCTGGTTATCCAATGCAGTTTCAATATAAGTCGCCGCAGACTGCGCCAGATTCAAACGTGCCAATCGCGCATATACACGCCCTAGGCTGGCTCCGCTAGGCTGACGGTATTCAAGGTAGCCGTTGAGCTCACGCGCGTCTAAGTTGGCACGCCAATTGATGCCCTCGCGTGAACCGCCGACGACCACATTGTTCAATGTTCGTCCTGCCAAAGTCAGCTCACGCGCGCGCACAGCAATCACGCTAGGAAGGTAGCCGTTGAGCGCTGAACTATAAGCCGTTGTTGCGGAGGCGGCGATGGACGCTGCTACGCTTGAAGCGTTTACTTCGGAGCCGCCAGCACTGGCGGTGCTTGCGAGCACCTTTTGCCATGCATCGGCATTGACCTGCGAAAAATTAATGTTGGCAACAACTTGGCCGTCGCTGGGGGTGGCGGATTCACCCTGGGATAGTCCTACGCCAATACCGCCGCGCACCACGCGAACCTCTGGGCCAGAGACATCGCGCACATACATAATGTTTGCAATGGAGCCTAAATCCACGTTGATATAGTCTTGCAATTTCTGTCCAGGTGCCAAAGACTCACGCATTAGCGCGTTATCGTAGCGCAATGCCAAGCTGGTGTCGACAGTTTTTGCTAATGGGGGCGGCAAGTTCACAGCCATGCCGAGCAAGTCACTATTGATAGCCAGCTCTGGTACACCACGACGAAATGCCAGGGTGGCAGTGTAGGCTGCACTACCAGTTAAATGCTGCCCAAGGCGCGACGCAAAACCCAACTCTTTGGCTTGGCGCAAGCTGTCTGCGGTAATACTACCTTGTGCGCGAAATACTAGACCCGCTTCATCTGGCCCTGCGTTAGCGCGTGAGCCGCCTTCTAAACGCACATCACCACCGAGCATACGAGCTTGCACATCTTTAATACCAAATCCAGTTTCGCTAAAGTTGATAGTTCCACGTGCGTTGGCCAGTTTTGGGGTTTCAGGCGTAATCTGAACGTCATTGCCTGCCAGTGTCACACTGCCTGTCACTTTGCTTTTTTCGATATTGTTCAACGGCAGATTCAAACGCACTTTGACCTCAGCATTGCCATTGACTGAGGCCTTGGATAAACTTTGGCTGGTAATGTTGAGCAATGGTGTGTTGTTGACCAAGCCAACGATATCGGACAATGCTCCTCGCGCATCGGCATTGACCAACACAGTGGTCACGCTGGCACCTAAGTCGGGGATGCGGGCCTCAGCCTTGGTGATTTGTAAACTGTCAGTTCCCAATCGCCCCGAAGCACCGTTTACAGACATGGATGTCCGATCAAACACCAGCTCACCGCTAACCTGCGCTAATGGTGGCCAAGTCAAAGTTTTGGTGCCCTGCAGCGAGGTTGGAATGTAGGCGAAAAAAGTATTGTCGATTTGCGCAACAATACGAAATTCACCCAGCTTCGGGTCTGCAAAAGGCATGTCAAACAAGTCGCCTTTAACATTAAAAGTACCCTTGTTGATGTTGCCTTGCTGCACTGCATCGCGCACATAGTCGCGGGTGAACTGGGAAAGCACTAATGGTAAGTAGCGATATATCTTGGCGCCGTTAGCGCGCGACAAGCTGCCTTGTAAATCCAACACCCCAGGAAAGCGCGATTTTGATCGGCTCTTGGCCGGGTCGGCAGTATGCCAATGCACCTTGGCGCTACCTTGTCCGTCGGGGTTGCTAAAGCTCAGGTTGTCTAGCTTCACATCAATCTGCTGACTTTGAATTGTCCATTTGGCATCAGTTTTCAGACTATCTAGCAAAACGATAGGGTCTTCAAAAGCGTCCGGTAAGACTAGCGCGCCTTTGTCAATAGCCAGGGTAGCTTGGCCGCCTTGCTGGTTCAACTTAAAGTCAATCGTGGCACCGCGCACGCCAGGCCTAGATGTATTAGCAGCTAGTTTTTGGCTGCTGGTAGTTGCACCAGTGGTGGCGGTAGATTTGCCTGTTGTCAGTGCTATGCTGAGATTTTTAACCTTGCCCCGCGCCTCGTAACTGGTAGGTGCGCTAATGTCACCTTTCCATGCGGCGCGCACGACATCTACCAAGCCTTGCGGCGCTAGGCTACGAATGAGGCTATGGGTAGCAGTGCCAATAGGTAGCCGATCCGCAATTTGCGATAAGGCTGACAAATCTAGCTTGTCGGCTTTAAGCTCGCCAACGCTAGGTTTGCTGGTGTCTTGACCCGTTTGCAAATAGCTTAGGTTTCCGCCAGGCCACACAATCCCTTCTTGCGTTTTAAAAGCTAAGTTTTCAGTGGCAACGCGCATTCCACCGTCGACCGCTTGGACAGATAAGCGACCACTGATAGAGGGCATGACCAGAGGCTTCAAATCGCGTCCCAAGGTAACCTGCACGTCGGACAGAACCATATCTACCGTCCCCTGTGTCCACTGCTCTTGGGCTACGCTAGCCCAAGCACGCAAGGCACCGCGCCCACGCGACACGTCTACATCAAATTGAGCGTAAGGTTTGAGCTGTGATATATCTACGCGCGCAAAGTCGGCATACAGTTGGCCATCCCATTCACGCCATTGGCCGCTTTTTGCTGACATCACTGGGCTGCGCATGTCCGCAACAACACTAAATCGCTCACCCCACCCCGAAGGCGGTGTAGCGTCTAAGCGCAAAGCGTGTTTGCGCCCGGGGTTACGCAACACCATATCCACTTGCGTCAATTGCAGTGGCGCTAAGTTTCGTAGCTCGTCGGTCCAGCGCACTGTTCCACCACGTACAGCCAGCTCACGCTGCGAAAAAATCCAATCTGCCGCAGGATTTGATTTTTCGTCTTGGGCTATTTGATCGGGTAGCGCAAAACCTCCCACCTCGATACGACCTTGCTTATTACGGCGCACATCTAGCTCGGGCTGCTCCACTACCACCTGCTCAAACCCTAATTGCAGTAGCGAGCGTGGCGACAGGGTTGCAATGACTTTGTTGAGCACCAGTGCATCGCGCCCAGCAGCGTCTTTCAGCCGCACATCGGTAAATTCAAAAGCAGGAGCCAACAGATTGAACTGGGCGGTAATGTTGCCGATCTGTACTGGAACCCCAAGCGCTTTAGTCAGCTGCTTTTCTAGGCTTGGGCGAAGATCGCCGATTCGCGGCACAATCAGGCCATGTAGTGCCCCCCAAGCAAGGGCGAAAAGCAACGTAGCTATCACGCACGGCCACCATAGCAGGGCAATCACTGCGCTGGTAAAACGCAATAAACGCGAAGGCTTGATGACTGGCACGGGTTGTGTGCCAGGTGCAGTTGGGGGGGGTGATAACAATAATTCGGACATAAGCAGTTGACAGTTGGAATTATGACCCCTAGCGAGCAGCCCAGTTCTGAGCTGGTATGTGAAGTTTTGTGTGCAACAGCACAAACTCACCCCAGTTGTGTGGCACAACCGCCCGTTTTACTGTCTGACTATGCCCGGTATAGCCAGCGGGTACGCAGACGATACGCTCATTGGCTGGAGTTTTTACCTGCTGGGCATGTAACGGCAGCAGCACTGGGTCAGTGCTTCGCCCAATTGCAGTCTGTGGGCCTGGACACTGCCAGCGCATTGCGGGTGACGCGTGCTTTGGTGTTGGAACGCTTAGTGCGGCGCGACTGCGACGGGCATTGCGGGATGGCCGAGGTCACTGTCAGCATGACCGATTTGGCTGAATTCGCACTTAATATTGCATACACACAGGTGCAAATGTCGCTGGACGATGTACACGGCGCACCCATTACCACCAGCGGCCAACGCGCTGTACTGTGGACGGTGGGCATGGGCAAACTAGGGGCACGTGAACTGAATGTTTCTAGCGATATTGACTTGATTTACATATACGATGAAGACGGTGAAACCCAAGGCAACAAGCAAAGCCGTGGGAAAATTTCAAATCACGAATATTTTGCCAAGGTAGTGCGCGGCATCAGCACCTTGATGGCTGACGTGACTGAGCATGGTTTTGTCTTTCGCGTTGACCTTGCCCTGCGGCCTAACGGTAATTCTGGGCCGAGCGCCGTGTCACTAGGGGCACTAGAAGACTATCTTATGGCCCAGGGCCGTGAATGGGAGCGTTTTGCCTGGCTAAAAAGCCGTATTGTGGCGCCTGCAGGTGACCTAGCTACGGCACCAGCCCTGCGTGCTGTAGTGCTGCCTTTTGTTTACCGCAAATACCTAGACTACAGCGTGTTTGACGCGCTGCGCATACTGCACCGCCAAATACGCGAGCACGCGACCCAGCGCGCTGCAGGCCGCCCTGAGCGTGCCAACGACATTAAGCTGTCACGCGGCGGTATCCGCGAGATTGAATTTACCGTACAACTGTTGCAAGTGGTGCGTGGTGGCCAGTTTCCTGAGCTGCGCACCCGCCCCACCCTGCAGGCTCTACAGCGCGTAGCCACTGCTGGGCTCATGCCGCAGGGCGCTGCCGATGCCTTGGCCAGCGCCTACGTTTTTTTGCGCCAGCTAGAGCACCGTATTCAGTATTTAGATGACCAACAAACCCACATTGTGCCTACTGACGATGCTGACCTTGACTGGTTGGCCAGCAGCATGGGCTACGGCAGCTGCGCAGCCCTGTTGTGCGCATTGGATGCACACCGCGAAGTAGTGGCTACCGAGTTTGACCGCCTGCTAGGCAATACCCAGCCTTGCAAAGGCTGCAACGGTGCCAGCCCAGATGCTGCAGGCAGCCTAGACCAGCAACTTGCACAACTACCCAAGCGCTTTGGCGAACGTGTGGCGCTGTGGCGCGACCACCCGCGTGTGCTGGCTCTGAGCGATGCCGCAGGCAAGCGCTTGCTGCGCTTAGTGCAGCGCACAGGCCAATGGCTGCAAGAAGAAAAGGTGAGCGAAGACGCGGCAGTGCGCATTGCCGACTGGATTGAACCACTGCTGCGCCGCGAGAGTTATTTATCGCTGCTGCTAGAACGCCCTGCGGTGCACGAGCGCCTGTTGCGCGTGCTGGGCACCGCACGCTGGCCCGCCCGCTACCTGATGAAACACCCCGGCGTGGTGGACGAGCTGGCATCCGACGCAGTACTGTATGAACACTTTGACCCCGTGCAGTTTGAAGCCGAGCTGCAACTGCGCTGCGACGCGCTACAAGGCATGGGGCAAGACGACGACGAAGCCCTCATGATGCTGCTGCGCCGCGCGCAGCACGCCGAGGTATTTAGAATTTTGGTGCGCGACATAGAAGACCGCGCCAGCGTTGAACAGGTAGCCGACGAGCTAAGCGCCCTAGCCGACAGCGTGCTCAAGGTAACAGTGCGCTGGTGCTGGCAGCGCCTGAAAATTCGCCATGTGGACGAGCCGCAATTTGCCATCATTGGCTACGGCAAGCTAGGCGGTAAAGAGCTGGGCTACGGCAGTGATTTAGACATTGTTTTCGTCTATGACGACCCACATGAACAAGCAGGCACGGTGTATGCCGCTTTGGTACGCAAGCTCATTGCCTGGTTGTCTGCCAAAACCGCTGAAGGCGATTTGTACGAGATCGACACTGCCTTGCGGCCCAACGGCAGCTCAGGCCTGCTGGTGTCCACCATGGCAGCTTTTGAGGGCTATCAGACCCAACGCGGCAGCAACACCGCATGGGTGTGGGAGCACCAAGCCATGACACGCGCGCGCTGCGTGCTGGGCAGCAACGATCTGCAAACGCGCTTTAAAGCAGTGCGTACGGCAGTACTGTGTGCACCGCGCGATGTGATGGCGTTGGCCGCTGAGATCAAAGCCATGCGCGAGCGCGTACGCAGCGCTCACCGGGTGCCTACAGACAAGTTTGATGTCAAGCACAGCACAGGGGGCATGGTAGACATTGAGTTTGCAGTGCAATTCTTAGTCTTAGCCCATGCGAATAACCTGCGAACCTTGCAAGACAATGCAGGCAATATTGCCCTTTTGCAACGCGCCGAGGCGGCAGGCCTGCTGCCAGTTGGCTTAGGTACAGGTGCCGCCAGCGCCTACCGCGCCCTTCGCCATGTGCAGCACGTAGCCCGGCTAAACGAAGAGCCTACGCAAGTAGACCAATCTCAGTTAACTGCTGAGCGAGGGGCTGTGATTGCGTTATGTCAGTATTTGTGGCCATCTTTGTAAAAGCCAATTACTATTATTATTATAGCTAACTAATCAATAAATACTTGGACTACGAGCCAATTTAATCTCCAAAACTGCTAGAAATCAGCTTTGAAGTACTTTAACCAAACCGGCTGAATTGTCCCACCAGTTTTTTAGCCAGTTCATCTAACAAAGCTTGATTGACCTGTCCGGCAGGATACTTAGCAGTTTGTAATTCAAAGCCACCCACATTGGCCACTCGAAACGTCAGCTCACCCCGATCATGGTCTGGCGTTACTAGTACCGAGCCGCGTACATGCGTGGTGTATTCAAAAACATAAGCTTGCAGCTTGTTAGTGTCTGGATGTCGCAGCTCTTTACGCGCATGCTGCACCTGCCCAGTCGCTAGCCGCTGTGCCACACGCTCTAGGTCAGGCGGGAAGTTAACGGTGACGCTATGGTTAGCTACCTTGCCAGTGGTGGGCAACAGGTCCCAGCCCATGCCTATGTAGTCATGTACCTGAGCATTGCGCAGCATTTTTTGGCGGGCGTCGCATCTAAATTGCTGCAGCGCCAGAGCAGGAAACTGGGTTTTGCCGTCCAAGCTGTAGCTGCCGTGCGCAGGGGGCTGAATAATGTTGAGCTGAGAGCACAGGTCTTGCAAATATTTGCTGGTGATTTTGCAGGCCAGCTCGGTCGCAGCTGTGTTGGCAGCCAAATCCTGCGTAGCGCCATGCTGCTGGTTTTGCAGGGCGTTGGCTTGGGTTTTTAGTTCGCTTAGAAAACTCATAATGTGTTGATGTTACTGCAAACGGTCAAACTCTTTGGTCGCAAACCGGTCGGTCATGCCAGCTATGTAGTCTGCCACAGCGCGTGGGGTGTTGCTGCGCTGGGCATAGGCTGAAGGCATAAGCGACGGTGTGGCAAGGTAGCTGTTAAATAAGGTGCGCACCATGGTTTTGGCGTGGTCTGTGGTTTGGGTGACCTGAGGGTGACGATAAAGCTGCTTAAAAAGCCAGCGTTTGATTTCCAAGGTATCGCTGCGCATCTCAGCTGAAAACTGCACCAGCGCTGGTGCACCGCGCACGTCTTGGGGGGTGTTAATGCGCAGTGCCTGCAGGGCAGCGCGGGTGGTGGTGATCACGTCATACACCTGTTGGCTAAGCATCCGGCGAATGGTTTCAAACAGCACACGGCGGCCCTGCAAGCTGGGGTGCTCGTGCAACACCTGCTGGTGGATGCGGGCAAACAAAGGCAGCTCGCACAGTTGCTCAAGGGTAATCAGGCCAGAGCGTACGCCGTCGTCCATGTCGTGGGCGCTGTAGGCAATTTCGTCCGCAATATTGGCCAATTGAGCCTCCAGGCTGGGCTGCGCGCCATCTATGAACCTGCGGGCCACGCCATGAGGCTCTAGTGCCTCTAAATGGCGTGCATTGGCAGCCGAGCAGTGTTTTAAGATACCCTCGCGCGTTGCAAGCGTCAGATTCAAGCCGTTGTAGCTGGGGTAGCGCTCTTCTAGGTCATCCACCACGCGCAGGCTTTGCAGGTTGTGCTCAAAGCCGCCCCATTCATCATGGTGCGGGGCCATGCATTCGTTTAAAGCATCTTGCCCTGCATGGCCAAACGGCGTGTGGCCTAAGTCGTGCGCTAGAGCAATAGCTTCCACCAAATCCTCGTCTAGCTGCAAAGCGCGGGCAATGGAGCGGCCCAACTGCGCTACCTCTAGCGAATGCGTCATGCGCGTGCGAAACAAGTCGCCTTCGTGGTTTAAAAAAACTTGGGTTTTATAGACTAAGCGGCGAAAAGCGGTGCTGTGCACAATGCGGTCGCGGTCGCGTTGAAATTCGCTGCGCTGTTCTGCCGCATGCTGGGCCGTAACGACTTCAGCATGCCGCCTGCCACCACCTGGTGCAGATACGGCTGCATAGCTTAATTTACCCATGTTTTATGCCTGTAGTCCAAGTATTTATTGCTTAAGCAGCTATTATTTTAATAGCATTTAAGTGACCGAATGCCGCTGTTACTTTGATCTTACAGATCAGGCCCATGCAGCCTTTACACATCCGATATGCAGCTGCTTTCAATCACATCGCGCACCAAAGCATCAGGTGCAGAACGCACACCTGCGGTGCCTGGCTGGTCAATGGTGACAAATTTAATCTGACCGCCCTCGGCTTTTTTGTCTACGCGCATGAGCTGCATGTAACGGTCAATAGACGTTGTGACGTTGTCGTTTGCTTTGAGCACGGGCGCAATGATGGGCAGGCCTGCACGCTCAATCAGCCGTGTTAAGCGTTGCACAAAGGCGGTATCCACCAAACCCAGGCTCTGCGATAAACGCGCCGCCATCACCATGCCGCAGCCCACCGCCTCGCCGTGCAGCCAAGCGCCATAGCCCATACCTGCTTCAATCGCATGGCCAAAGGTATGACCGAAATTCAAGATGGCGCGCAAGCCCTGCTCTGTCTCGTCGGCTGCCACGACACGGGCTTTGATCTCGCAGCTGCGTTTGACAGCAGTAGCCAACAAGTTGCGGTCACCAGCTCGAAGGGCATCCATATGCTGCTCCAACCAATCCATCAACGACATATCAGCGATAGGCCCATACTTAATCACCTCAGCCAAGCCCGCCGATAGCTCACGCGCAGGCAAAGTAGCCAGCGTGTCAATATCACACACCACCAAAACTGGTTGGTAGAAAGCGCCAATCATATTTTTACCCAGCGGGTGGTTGATGGCTGTTTTGCCGCCCACCGACGAATCTACTTGGGCTAATAAAGTAGTGGGCACCTGCACAAACGGCACGCCACGCATATAGCTAGCCGCTGCAAAACCTGTCATATCGCCCACCACACCGCCGCCCAGTGCAAACAGCACGGTTTTACGGTCACAGCCGTTTTGCAACAGTGCGTCAAAAATAAGGTTTAGCGTTTGCCATGTTTTATAGGCTTCGCCATCCGGCAACACCACGGTATGCACGGCGGCATATTTATCCGCTAAAGCCTTGGCCAATTGATTGGCATACAGCGGGCCAACAGTAGTGTTGGTAACAATCAATGCAGACGATGCATTGGGCACATTAGCGTATGTAGACGATTCGCCCTGCAGGTTGCTGCCAATATCTATAGCGTATGAGCGCTGATCCAGCGCGATAGTTAAGGATTGTTTTTGCACCCCTATATTATCTACGACTAGAGAATTAACGATAGTTTCTAGCCAATGCCTGTAAACGCTGTGTTTCGCAAAAAATACACTAACTGTACTTTACACCTGCAAGTTCAATTTGCATTACCAATGTGTTGACTAAACTAGAGACTGAAGGACGTCCAGTTTCAATCACGAAGTGTGCAGTTTCCGAATACAAATGATCACGATGATCAAATAGATCTCTTACTTTTTGCATCGGATCAGATACTTGTAGCAACGGTCGATTGCGATCATGCCGTAATCGTTTAACTAACTCATCTGGAGTGGAGCGCAAATATATAACGTAGCCGGACTTGCGTAAGTTATCACGGTTAATTTGCCGTATTACACTTCCACCACCAGTTGATACGACTCCAATAGCTTGGCTCACTATATCTGACAACGTAGTCTCTTCAACATCGCGGAATTTTTCTTCGCCTTCTCGCTCGAAAAATTCGCGTATTGTGCAACCTGCACGCTTCTCTATTTCCACATCAGAATCAATAAAATCGCAATTAAGGCGTCTTGCTATTTGACGCCCTATCGTAGATTTTCCGCATCCAGGCAAACCAATGAATATGATCAACGAAAATCTAGAAAGTAAAAGGAGAAGCTGGTAATGGGCACGGCACTTTAGTTGCATCGTCTGCAGAGGGTACCAATCTAAATATTGACGAGTAGCTTGATTCAGTGCCAGAGGAGCCCACGGTGGCAGTCAATTTAACAACAATCCAAGTAGCGTTGCCTTTTAGGTATGTCAGGTTGAATCCAGCTACGCCTGAAGTGTTTGTTCTTATAGTGTCAGGTACGCTACCAGCAGATGCATTCGGTGGAGTGAGAGCTAAATCTGTGCTACCAATAGCCGTTGCTCCACAGACCAACGAACTCAAGTCGTTGGGTAATGCGCGTCGTACACCGTCTTCACCAAAATCTGTGGAACCGTTAGAGTTTAAATCCTCGGTGCAATAAGTACCAGTCACAACAGGTGTACAGGCGTTTGTACCTGTGCTGAAAGCGTACGGTTTTAAACTTAAACTTACTAACTCATCCTTAACCGCATTACCGTTAGCGTCAGTGACTTGTGCACTCATCGGCAGATCGTAATAGGTGTTATCAGCTGATGGAAGAATTACACTTCCACGTGTGAATACCACCGATAAAGCCTGACCGCCTATCGTAATGATCAAATCATTATTGGAGGGCAGTAAGTTAGTGGTGACTGCACTGTTCAATATTTGCGCATTCACTCTCACACCGTTTTGGGTGGTAGCTTGTGTACCAGCCACAAAAGTAGTGCTTGCGTTGCCGCTAGCGTCTGTAAAAGCTATCGCTTGACTTATAGACTCTCCGGCACCAGGACCACCACTAATTGAGAAAAGTACGGGCACATTGAACACGCCAACATCTGTGCCGTTAGTGTTAAAAATGGCACGGGCTTTTATTTGTATTCCGTTTTGGGTAGTTGCGTTAGACACAGGCACATTTGATTTATTGGCTGTAATTAACAACTTATTGGCACTGGACACCGGAGGTGATACCTTGATTAAAACAGTTGCACTGCGTACCGTAGGTGCAGCAGGGTCATACACGCTTATATTTGCTTCCCCTGCGCTACTAGAGGAGTAGGTTGCTGAAGCAACCCCACCAATAACGGCTACGTTTTGATTGTTTTGCCCATTCCCAAACAGGCCAAGTGGGGTTACAAACGTCACTGCTGTTGCATTGGGAGCAATCACGGTTATCGTCTCAGTAGTACCAGTTGTAATAACTTTGGAGTTACTAGGCGCACTTACATAAAATCCTGATCCACTTGCGCTTCCGGTCAAAGGTAAAACTGCGATCACACCTTTAGCTGATGCTGATATGTCAGCCTTACCAGCAGCAAGCGCTGCCACGCTTGAGGTAGCAATACCAGCAGAGTTGGTAAATGCAATCTTTGGAGTAACGCTCAGGATCGTATTGTTAGTAGAGTCAAAGGTTACCGTTGTGCCGGTTGGTACAGTAACTCCAGACACATCACGAACAGTGGCAAATACCACTACATTTGTTCCACCAACTAAAGCTGTGCTTACTCCGCCTGAGTCGAGTGTAATGGTGCCACCTGTAATCTTAATTTGTGTTTGTGCAGTTGCACCATTGCTCACAGCAATGATGGTTGCAATGCGAGTCGAACGGTCAATCGATCCTGATGAAAACACAAACTTAGCCTGTCCATTCACATCAGTTAATGAAGTGGAGCTACTCAACAAACCAGTGTCTGCGCTAACTCGTACTTCAGCACCTAGTATTGCGGCATTACTAGAGTCAATAGATGTAACTATCAAGGTAGCCGTTGTACTTCCATCAGACAAAATCTGAGGAGACGTGCTGTTAATAGACAAAGCTGTTACTTGAGCGGTTTTTGTATTAGTTACTACTGTGGTAGAAGTCCCGGTAGTAGTCGTGGAACCGGTGCTGGTACCAGAAGATGTACTGCTACCCTGTGCAGAACCAGAGCTGCCGCCACCGCCACTACAAGATATCATTGCACCGCAAATAAATGCGAGAAGAATATATTTAAGCTGTTTCATAAAGATGTTCATACTCAATTAAAAATTCTGGTTATCGAACTGCTGCGCGGTCTGACACCATTTTAGGTGTAATAAAAACTAGCATTTCTTGTTTGTTAGAACTGCGTGACCGAGATTTAAACAGGTTGCCCAATATAGGTATGTCACCTAACAAAGGAACTCGCGTTTCGTTTTCGACTTCATTAAGCTCGAAAATGCCACCAATTACTACCGTACCGCCGTTTTCTACAAGTACCTGGGTTTTGATGTGCTTGGTGTTGATCGCAAAACCAGCAGCAGTCGATTGACCAACGCTGTCTTTGTTGACATCAAGATCCAAAATGATGTTGCCTTCTGGCGTGATTTGAGGCGTTACTTCTAATTTTAAATTAGCCTTACGGAAAGCGATAGAAGTGGCTCCACTTGCTGAAGCTACTTGATATGGTAGTTCAGTACCCTGTTCAATCAAAGCGCGGGTTTGATCGGCGGTTACGACACGTGGGCTTGACACTACTTTGCCTTTGCCATCTGCCTCTAATGCGCTAAGTTCTAATAACAAGAACCTATTGGCTGCTTGGCTAAATATTGATAAACCGATGCTGGCCGGATTAAAGCCGCCCTGACCAATCGCAGGCAAGCTAAGGAATGTGGCATCATTTGTATCCAGCGTGCCTGCTACTGAGCCGTTGGTTCGGCCAGCACCCGCGTAGGTGCCACTGTAGTTAATACGGTTATTTCCAAACAAGCCATAACCAGCATCACCCCCGCGAACACCTCGTAGGTCAGCTGCGCCCAATTTAACACCAAGGGATCTGCCAAAAGTGTCCGACGCTTCTACGATACGAGCTTCGATTAAAACTTGGCGCACTGCAATGTCTAATTTACTGATAAGAGATTGCACTTGTTCTAGCTTTGATGGAATATCAGTCACAAATAATTGATTGGTTCTAGGCTCTGCAATCACACTACCGCGGGCAGACAAAATGCGCGTGTTATTCTGACCGCTACCACCGCTACTTTGTCCTATCTGAGCTGCTATTTCAGCAGCTTTTGTGTAATTTAATTGGAAGGCTTGTGAGCGCACAGGCTCTAAATTTTGCAAAGCGGCAGCTGACTCTAGATCCTGCTTCTCTTTGGCAGCCAACTCCTCTTTCGGAGCTATTAAAAGCACATTGCCCGTCTTACGCATCCCTAGGCCTTTTGCCTGCAAAATAATATCTAAGGCTTGATCCCAAGGCACGTCCTTCAACCGCAATGTCACCCCACCCGTCACTGAATCCGATGTAATCACGTTGAAATTAGTGAAGTCTGCAATAACTTGCAATAAGGATCGAACTTCAATATTTTGAAAGTTCAAGGAAAGTTTTTCACCGCTGTAACCAATACCTTTGGTTAATTTACCTGGGTCAACTTTTTGTTGACGCACTTCCAGCACGAATTGATTGTCGCTTTGGTAAGCGCTGTGCTCCCATTGACCCTTGGGCTCTACAACCATGCGTACCCGATCACCTGCTTGGAACGTGCTTATAAGTTGAATTGGAGTGCCAAAATCTCCCACATCGAGACGTCTACGTAAACCTTCGGGCAAAGAGGTTTTTAAGAATTCAACTACTAAATTCTGGCCTTGCTGCTTAATGTCCACGCCTACTTGGTTATTCGCCAAATCAACTACTAAGCGGCCTGCACCATCGGGTGCGCGACGAAAGTCTATATCCTTAAGCGGTGCAGATTCGCGATTGCGGTTTTCTGCAAAAGTAGCTTGTGGTTGATTGGATGCTACTGGCGCAGCTGCTGAGCCTTGAGCCTCCATGGTGATCAGAAGTGATTTACCTTGAATTTCAGCTTTGTATGTAGATGCTTGCTTAAGGTTAAGTACTAGGCGTGTACGTTCCCCTGCTTGTACTACGTTAGCAGAACGTAAATTGCCTTGATTGATATCAACTTGAGTGCGACCCAAGCCATTTGCTACGCCAGGAAAATCCAACGCAATTCGTGCCGGTGATTGAATCGTAAATCCTGTCGGCACTGCCGTCAAAGCCTGAGCTAAATCAACACGTACAACTTCAACCCCGCCTTGTATTGAGGCAGCTACTGATTCAATTGTATTTTGTGCATGCGCTACTAGCGCGCTCAAACTAAAGCTCGCTAGAGCCACCGCACGTTTAATGCTGTTTGAATATTGAAATGCGTGTCTCTTCATTTTGACCTCTCTTGTAGCTGCAAGTTAGCTTGGCGCTCAATCCACTCACCAGCGGCATCTTGCACAATCTCTCTCAACGCCACCTCGGTCTCACTGACCTTGGTAACTTTGCCGTAATTTTGACCTAAGTAGTTGCCTACCTTCACTTGGTACAACAGATTATCCACTCGCACCAAAGCCACAGGTTTACCGGCGGGCACTAAACTACCCACCAACGCCATGGAATCCAAGGGGAATGCCTCCAGAGGCTCTTTGCGACGATTCAATTCAGGTGCAACAAGACCAGCATTAGCCGTAGCCTGTGTAGAGTCACGTTTGAGCGCTTGTGTCAGTTTTTGGTTGCTAAAAGGTTCAACAGCAGCTTCTTGTTGATAAGGAGCAGGGGTGAACTTTTTAGGCTCTGGAATAGGAACCACTGAAGGTTTTGTAGCGGCGCGTTGATCGGTCATCCACTTTTGTAGATCTTCTTGCTCGCCATAAGAGCAAGCCATTAAACCCAAGCCAATAAGGCTGTACGCTAACAATTGTTTCAACTTAACAATCATCATTTTTTAGCTCCCGGTGCTGCTACTTTACGCTGCGCAGCGACTTCTTCTTGGTCAAGATAGCGGTAGGTTCTTGCTGTGGCTTCCATAGCCAATGTGCCGTCTTTAGCAGGTGTTACTGAAAGATTATTCAAAGTAACAATGCGCGATAAGTTTGCAATATCGGAGGCAAACGATCCAATGTCGTGGTACTTGCCTACCACGCGCATGCTGATGGGTAATTCTGCATAATATTCTTTCACGCTAACAGCACCAGGACGGAAGAAGTCAAACAGCAAACTGCGGCCTAAACCAGCTTGATTAATATCTGATAACAAAGCATCCATTTCTGCTTTGCTGGGCAGTTGCTTTTCAAGTTGCGTCACATATTGAGCCACTTGTTCTTTTTGCTTTTTCAAAGCCTCTAAATTAACGGCCTGGACTAATTTCTTTTTATAGTCTTCACGTAAGGTAACCTCTTTGGCTTGCTCAGCTTTTAGTTCTTCATCCGAGTTAGTTAACCACGCAAACCAAAGACCGGCAACAACCAGCGCCGTAACCAGCAAACATAAGCCGTAGCGGGGAAGTGCTGGCCATGTCGAAGGGTCGTTTGGATTAAGACCAGAAAACTGCGCGGTGACGCTGTCTTTGAGACCCGCAATATCGATATTAAATTTAGGAGTTTTAGCCATAGCTGCTCCTTATACTTTCTTAGCCGCAGAAGCCGCAGCGCTAGGAGCAACAGCAGAACTGGCAGCAGATTCAGGTTTAATCAAGTCAGTCGGTTTGCGCAACTTGGCGCGAATAGAAAAGTTTGCCACGCGACGTTGGTCTCGAGGAGACAATTGCACTGTAGTCGCCACAATTTCAACCAGCTCCGGTTTGTTCAGCCATACGCTGTTATTGGATAAATTTCTAAGCAATTCAGAAACCCGCTCATTGGACTGCGCCACACCTAGCAAGGCAACGTTACCGCCCTCTTGCCTCATAGAATTGACATAAACGCCGTCTGGTAATTGCTTAACAATTTCGTTGAGCAAATGCACAGGCATATTTCGATCCGACTGCAAGTCTTCCACGGCTTGCTGACGGGCACGCAATGCTGCAATTTCGTTTTGCAAAGTGGCAACCTCTTTAATCTGACCCTCCAGACTTTTAATTTGACCTTGCAAAAAGGTATTTTTGCTTTGCTGGCTAGATATTTGTGCTTGATACCAAACATAAACAGCGCCGCAAATCAAACCACCTAAAAGCGCGGCCAAGCCTAGAGAAACATAGAATGCATCTTTTCTGCGCTTACGTGCCGCCTCTCGGTGCGGTAATAGGTTAATCAATATCACTGCAAAAACCTCCGCATGGCTAGGCCGCAAGCACTTAAATAGGATGGCGCTTCACGGCGCATTTTCTTCTCGCGCACTGCCGAGCCCATAGCCATGCCTTCAAACGGATTAATGAGCTGGCAAGGAAAAGTGGTTTGCTGGGTAACCGCCTCACTTAAACCAGGTAGTGATGACGAACCGCCAGCCAGCATGACGTAGTCCACGCGGTTATACGGTGTACTGGTGAAGAAAAACTGCAGCGCACGCGCTACTTCTTGGGATAAGTTTTCCACAAATGGCTGCAACACGCCGCTTTCATAATCCTCGGGTAATTCTCCACTGCGTTTTTTAGATTCGGCCTCTTCAGGAGAAAAACCATATTGGCGGACAATTAGCTGTGTTAGCTGCGCTCCACCAAAGGCTTGGTCGCGGTCATACAAAACTTCATCATTGCGAATGACCTGCATACTGGTGGTCATGGCACCGACTTCAAATAAAGCCACCATCGTGTCCACGCCTTTGTTGGGCAAAGCCTCGATCAACCTGCCTGTGGCTAATCTAGAAGCATAAGATTCGACGTCGACGACCACCGGCTTCAAACCAGCAGCTTCGGCCAAGCCTTGACGGTCTTGGACCTTCTCTTTTCGGGAAGCTGCTATTAATACATCCACATCGCCGGCCGAAGCTGCGCTAGGGCCAACAACACAAAAATCTAGGCTAACCTCATCGAGCGAGAAAGGTATGTATTGGTTAGCTTCCGATTCAACTTGCAATTCCAGTTCAGCGTCCGACATGCCGCCGGGTAATACGATCTTCTTGGTGATCACGGCCGATGCAGGCAGCGACATCGCTACGTTTTTGGTTTTGGTACCGCTTTTTTTCACCACACGGCGCACAGCCTCGGCCACTTCGTCAAATTTCTCGACGTTGCCATCGGTAATCCAGCCTTTTTCAAGTTGCTCTACCGCACAACGCTCTAAGACTAGCTCGCCGTCTTTTCCACGGCCCAACTCCACCAGTTTGACGCTAGACGAACTGATGTCCAACCCAATCAAGGGCGCCGGTTGACGGCTAAAGAGTGATGCAAATGGAATCAAATTGAACTCCGCTGATGTCTTGAGGTGTTAAGGTTAAGCAAAAAATGTATGCTTCTAAACTTAAGAAATTACTTCAATGCTATCAGTAAGCCCATTGAACTGCAACGATTTTTTCCTTTTTACTGGTTTCTGAGCGTTGTCAAAATCCCACGCTTTATTCTGCTTCAAACTGTAAACATTTTCACTATGGTGTGAAATTCTTCGCCATCATTACGCTTAGTTGCCAATTAACGACAGCAAGCCTTACACCTTTCCCGTCAGAGGCTAATGCCATTTCTATAATGCGTACAGCGTTGCCAAACTTTATCGCGCTATCAGCCTACTTTTTAATTCATGCCCGACATCGACACCCCAAAGACCCCCTCTTCCAAGCATGCCAAGCTAGGGCGATCCTGGTTAAGCTTTGCTCTCAAAGCGGTGGCAGGCTTGGTTGGCCTAGGTGTTGCTATCGCAGTAGCCGGTGCTATGGTCATTGCTACCGCTTTGGCGGTGGCCTACCCTAACTTGCCAGATATCTCGGATCTGTCCGATTACAGGCCCAAGCTGCCTTTGCGTGTTTTTTCTGCAGACGGGGCACTCTTGGGTGAATTTGGCGAAGAGCGGCGCAATCTCACGCCGCTCAAGGACATTCCTCGCGTCATGATCAATGCCTTGCTGGCCATTGAAGATGCTGACTTTTATGAACACAGTGGTATCTCGTACCGGGCTTTTGCCAGGGCAGCACTGGCCAACTTGAAAAGTGCCAAAAGCCAAGGCGGCTCCACTATCACTATGCAGGTGGCTAAAAACGTCTACCTTTCCTCTGACAAAAACTATATGCGCAAGATTTATGAAATCTTGCTCACTTTCAAATTAGAGCACATGCTCACTAAGGATCAGATTCTTGAAATCTACATGAATCAGATTTTTTTGGGTAATCGTGCTTATGGTTTTTCTGCTGCCAGTGATGCCTACTTTGGTAAACCTTTAAAAGATGTCACCGTGGCCCAAGCCGCCATGCTGGCAGGCTTGCCCAAGGCTCCTTCTGCGTTCAACCCATTGGTCAACCCCACGCGCGCAAGGGTGCGCCAGCAATACATCATCGAACGGATGCTGGACAACAGCTTTATCACTGCTGAGCAAGCAGCCGCTGCAAAAATTGAGGATATTAAACTTAAAACCACCCCGGACATTACTCGGGTGCACGCTGAATACGTGGCGGAAACCGTGCGCCAATTGATCTACACCCAGTATGGCGAAGAAGCTTATACACGTGGCCTGAACGTTTACACCACCTTGCGCAGCGCTGACCAGCAAGCGGCATACCGCGCACTGCGTAAAGGCATCATGGATTTTGATCGGCGCCAGGCTTACCGCGGGCCAGAGAAGTTTTTTGACATACCTGCCGATACCCGTGAAGCAGAGGAAGCAGTAGATGAAGCCCTAACTGAGTTTCCTGATAACGATGACATTAAAGCAGCGGTAGTCATGCAAG
>JAYTPK010000246.1:0-2204 GCA_043747295.1 Polaromonas sp.
TTGCTCTGTGCAGATGGTCATCTTGCCGAGCTTTGTCCTGTTCTTTCTCGTGTTTTTTTTCTTTACCTAGCCACAAAAAGCTCAGCGGCCCCAGCAACACAGCTTTGACCTTGTGCCCCAGCGCCTGCGCTTGGCTGACCTCTTCAAACAAACGTTGTGACGCAACACTGAACTGCGTGTTGGCATCAAACTCAGGTACTAAATAATGGTAGTTGGTATCGAGCCACTTGGTCATCTCCAGTGCATGCGAGTGCGCGCCATGACAACCCGGTGTGCAGTCTTGTGGTTGCGTTGAAGTGCCTCGGGCCATCGAAAAATAACGCTGCAGTGGTGCAACGCTGGCCTGGAACTTGAACCGCGCAGGCTCGCAGCCCAGCAACTGAATGTGGTTGGCCACATGGTCGTACAAGGCAAAATCGCCCACCGTCACAAAATCCAGGCCTGCGTCTGATTGCGCCGCCCAATGGCGCTGGCGCACGTCAGCGGCTACCTGCTCCAGGGCAGGGGCATCAATGTCACCACGCCAGAATTTTTCAAGTGCAAATTTCAATTCGCGCTGGGCTCCCATGCGCGGGAAACCTAGTGTGTGTGTACGAACCACGTTAACTCCTGATTGAAAATAAAAGATGACATGATGGTCGGCGAAAGTAGATAATTAATCAAACGAAATATTTCTACCCTTAACTTGAAAATTTTTAATAATGCAATCGACTCTGGAACTGCGCCAGTTGCGCACACTGCAAGCCTTACGCGATGCTGGTAGCTTGGTGCGCGCCGCGCAGCTGCTCAGTTTGACGCAGTCTGCGTTATCGCACCAAGTCAAATTGCTCGAAGACAGGTATGGTTTATCGCTTTTTGAGCGCAAATCAATGCCAGTTCAGTTCACGGGCGCAGGTTTGCATTTACTGTCTTTAGCCGACAAAGTGCTGCCGCAGATTGACGCAACAGAACGCGACATTGCCAGCTTGGCTTTGGGACGTAGCGGACAACTGCGTATTGCAGTGGAATGTCACACCTGTTTTGACTGGCTGATGCCATCCATGGACACTTTTCGTGTGCGTTGGCCCGAGGTAGAGCTGGACATTGTCTCGGGCTTTCACCCCGACCCTATATCGCTGGTGTTGCAGCACCGTGCTGATGTCGCCATTGTGTCGGAGCAGGACAGCACTGAGACGGTGGACTACCACCCGCTGTTCAAATTTGAAATTTTGGCCATTCTCGCCAACCAGCACCCTCTGAATGCTAAGCCTTACCTGCAGGCACAGGATTTTGCGGCCGAAACTTTGATCACTTACCCCGTGCATGACGATATGCTGGATGTAGTACGCCAAGTGCTGGCACCCGCAGGTGTACAGCCCGCGCGCCGCACCACCGAGCTTACGGTGGCTATGCTGCAACTGGTTGCCAGCGGCAGAGGCTTAGCTACCCTGCCCGCTTGGGCCGTACAAAGCTACTCTCATCGCGGCTACATCACCACGCGCTCTATTGGTGCCAAGGGTTTGACTGGGCAGCTGTATTTAGCCTGCAACGCGGACACCACCGCGCGTGCATGGTTGGGGGACTTTGTCAAAATTACGCGAGAGTGCAGTTTTATTAATTTGAGCGGGATTGAGTTGCTATGACCACCTGTATCAAGCGGTTTTAAGTAACAAAATAAGCCCACATCTTAATAAATTAATTCGCGAAAAGCCCTAAATTTAATAGCGATAATTGAATCTTCCCTAAGCCGCCCCAATGTGCGGCACCAGCCCTGCTGGCCCAACACCCGCTTTCAATGCCGCAGTAAACGCCAGCATGCGGTCAATCGGTACACGGGCACGTGTGATGATGGTTGAGTCCACGCTAATGGCGTTGCACCCCGTCTCCAACACGCGCGCTACATCGGCCAAACCATTCATGGCCATCCAGGGGCAGTGCGCGCAGCTTTTGCACGTTGCGCTGTTGCCTGACGTGGGGGCTTCCATAAACACCTTGCCAGGGTTGAGCGTGCGCAGCTTGTGCATCATGCCGTTGTCGGTAGCTACTATGAATTCTTTGGCGTCCATTTCTTTGGCAGCTTTCAAAATGCCTGAGGTGGAACCCACTGCATCGGCCAGCGCCACCACGGCGGCGGGGCTTTCGGGGTGTACCAATACTTTGGCGCGCGGA
Source organism: Polaromonas sp. (assembly GCA_043747295.1). Taxonomy (GTDB): domain Bacteria; phylum Pseudomonadota; class Gammaproteobacteria; order Burkholderiales; family Burkholderiaceae_C; genus JAAFIP01. Next base: position 2,149 of record JAYTPK010000246.1, read on the forward strand.
TGGTCTTTTTTCATGGCCTCCAGTTCAAAGGCTTTGAACTCGTCATGCACGATGCA
>JAYTPK010000247.1:0-19428 GCA_043747295.1 Polaromonas sp.
CACCCACTGGCACCGGCGGGCGTAGCGACTATGTTACTTTGATCTCTAACTATGTGCCGCTGCAGGCACCGTACGGTGGCCCTAACTATTTCTCGCTAGACCCTAACGCGCTGTACGAAATGCACATCGACAACAACGGCGATGCCAAAGAAGACATCACATTCCAATTTCGTTTTAATAACAAGCTCAACAGTGTCTCCTTGCCGATAGGTACAGGTGCTGCACAAAAAACCGTGGCGATTCCATTGATCCAGGCTGGCGCAGTAGCCAACTTGAACGATGCCAACTTGAATGTGAACGAAACTTACTCGGTCAACATTGTGCGTGGTGATCGCCGCAAGGGCGCAGTGCAGCCAGTAACCAAATCCACTGGCGGCGCAAGTTTTGAAAAACCTGTCGACTACATTGGTGTCAAGACCCTAGGTAATGCCACCGCCTACGCAACGTATGCGGACAAGCATATTCACAGCATCAAAATCCCAGGTTGCCCAGCGGGTAAAGACACTGGCCGCGTATTTGTAGGCCAGCGCCAAGAGGGTTTTGCAGTCAACTTAGGCCCGATTTTTGACTTGGTCAATGCGACTGCTGCGCAGATTACTAACCCTGCGCTGACCAATGCATTTGCCGCCAATTCAATACAAGACTCCAACGTTACCTCGATTGCTATTGAGGTGCATAAAGACTGTTTGACTGCCGGTACCGAACCCGTCATTGGTGCTTGGTCAACCGCTAGTTTGCGCCAAGGCCGCTTGCTGTCAGCGAACCCTGCACCGGGACTGCAAACCAGTGAAAAAGTGGGTGGTGCGTGGACGCAAGTGTCACGCCTAGGGCAGCCGCTGGTCAACGAGGTTGTGATCGGATTGAAAGACAAAGACAAGTTCAATGCGTCCAAGCCGTCAGGTGATGGTCAATTTTTAGACTACGTGACTAACCCCACGCTGCCAGCCTTGCTAGGTGTGGTGCTGGCAGGTAACGGCGCTGCACTGGCACCCACCAACATTCCACGCACTGACTTGGCTACCGTGTTCTTAACCGGTATTACGGGTGTCAACAAGCCTGCTACCGTCACGCCATCAGAAATGCTGCGCTTGAACACGGCTATTGCACCAGTACAGTTTGCTGACCAAAACCGTCTGGGTGTAGCAGGCGAGGTGCTGCGAGTAGGTGGTTTGGCTAACTTGGCCAATGCCAAAGACTTGGCAGGCTTTCCTAACGGTCGCCGTCCTAAAGACGACGTGGTGGACATTGCACTAGTGGCCATGCTGGGCGGCCTGTGTGTGATCAACGGTGACAACGATGGCTTAAAGCTCAACAGCATTCCAGGTGTGACGGGCGTGACCTCAGCTTGCAAGGCATCTAGCGTACCCTTGGGTGCCACCTCAGCTGCTGTGCATGATGGGGTGGACCAAGCACTGGTGCCGTTTTTGGGTAGCTTTCCGTACCTGAACACGCCATTGGCTGGTTCTCAGTAAGTAACCTTGATTGGAGAAATTAACATGTTGAAATTTCATTCAATCTGTAAAGTGGGCGTGCTGTGCTCTGTGGCTGTCGTATTAGTGGCTTGCGGAAGCAGCGACTCATTACCAACCGCTGCTGCACCGCCTACTTTGATTGTGAACACGGATGTTCCTGTATCTGCCACTACAAGTTCTGTGGGAGCGGTCGAGTTTGTCAAAACCGTAGTGGCTAGTTCGGCAGACGCGGCTGAACCCTTGGTTGTTGGCGATGCTGTACTCAGCACCTCCGATACCGAGGAGCCAGACCCTAGCGTGTAGACGCATTGTGTCAACCTAAACCGGCGTGCGGTGAGTGCGCCGGTTTTTTCACTCAACTCCTGCGATGTTAAATTTCCGATACCTTTACATATTTCTAAGTTGTAGTTGTGCTGCACTGGCAGCCCATGCAGCCGGACGTGACATTACACCGACCAAAGATGGGCAGGTGATTGAAGTTTTATTGCCACGTATTCGCAGCTTTGCAGTCACACCCGAGGCAGCGGCTATCGCTGCAAAACAAGCGATCACGCTAGCACGCGAGAAGGCAGATTCGCGCTATCTAGGGCGTGCGCAAGCGACACTACAAAAATGGTGGGATGCCCCGACTGCGCCGGTTGAACTGGCTGTATTGCAAGCCACCATACACCAGGGTCGGCATGAATTTTCTGCAGCGCGGCGAGTGTTAGACGCTGCACTTAAACGTGACCCATCTCACGCGCAAGGCTGGCTTACTTTGGCAACGCTAGAGAGGCTAGCCGGTAATTACCCAGCGGCTTTGACAGCTTGTCAGGCGGTGCAACAAGCTGGTGCCGTGTTGTACGCACGCACTTGCGAATTAGAAACATGGTCATTGCAAGGCCAGCATGCGGCAGCGCGTGGTGGTTTTGAGCTCTTACGCAGGCAAACCACTAGCCCGGCTGTGCAAGGCTGGTTGTTGTCGTTGTCCGCTGAAAACGACGAGCGGGCTGGCCTAGATGCGCAAGCCATTAAGGCCTACCAAACTAGCTTAGCCTTGGCCCCAGACACCTATACAGCCATAGCAGCCACTGATGCGTCGCTGCGCAACCTTCGTATTGAAGAGGCTATAAAAATTCTAGCCACGCAGCCGGACAGTGATGCAGTGCTATTGCGCAAAGCCTACGCCATGAAATTGCAAAATAATCCTGCATGGCAAACAGTGACGGTTCAAATACAAGAGCGCCTAGATGCTTTAGACCAACGCGGTGATGACCCCGCAAGCCATGCGCGCGAGCGCGCCTTACTGCATGTATGGCTGACCGGTGATGGCCGACGGGCATTGCAATCTGCACAACTGAATTTAACGCTACAAAAAGAACCGTTTGATTGGTGGTTAGCAATAAAAAGTGCCCAGCTCGCAGGTGATAAAACCCAGGTTGAAACATTAAAACGTGCTGCCGGTGTTACAGGTTTGCGCGATGCGAGGCTGGCCAAAATATGACCACCGCCAATAAGTTATCTATAGTTTTAACGGCCTTATTGAAGCGCTGCAGCCTACTGGTTGCTTTTTGCACGCTTTTGGCTGGGCCAGCGCTAGCGCACAAAGCAAGTGATGCCTATTTGCAAGTGGTTTCTGCTGCTAATTCACCTAGCTTTACGTGGCAACTATCTGTAGCTTTGCGCGACGTAGATGCTGTGATGGACAGCTTAGACCAAGACAATGATCGAAGCCTCAATTGGGGTGAAATTCAACAAAACTTGCCAGCGATTAAAAATTTGATTGCAGACAACCTGGAAACCCGTTGTGGCAACCAAGCCATGCCATTGAGCTGGACTTTTCAATCGCTAGAGCAACGCAGTGATGGTGTCTATACCCGCTGGGGTGCCGCATCAACTTGCAGCCAAAGCAGCCTTAATCTGCAATATGATTTGCTAAAAAATGTGGATGCAACACACCGTTTGTTGTTAAGTGGCAGTTTGCAAGGGCAGGCTGTGGCCGCTGTGGTGTCGCCACAAAATAAACCACTGCTCACATTAGCAATAGCAGCCTTAAGCTCAAACACGGACGGGGCATCCAAGACAGGCGCCTCATTGTCAGCAGGTTTTAGCGCATTGGCGCAATTCTTCCCAGAGGGGGTGCACCATCTGGCGACAGGCTACGATCACCTCGCATTTCTGTTAGCGCTCATGCTGCCCATCATGCTTATCAAGTCAGCCTCTGACAGTGGCAACCACGGTACTCCAAACCGGCCCGGTGTTTGGGATTTATTGCGTACTGTGACAGGTTTTACGGTGGGCCATTCAATTACCTTAATTTTGGCCAGTCTGGGTTGGATAGCTTCTTCGGCTTGGGTGGAGCCAGCTATTGCCATCAGTATCGGTGTGTCGGCATTGCATAATTTGTACCCTCAGCGCTGGTTGCGTTCTGACTATCTGGCGTTAGGGTTTGGTTTGATCCATGGCTTAGGTTTTTCTAACATCATGCGCGAGGCCAACATTAGCGACAGCCTGCTGCCATGGGCCTTAGCAGGCTTTAACTTAGGTGTGGAAGCGGGCCAGCTGGTGGGGGTTGCATTATGGTGTGGTGTGCATTGGGTTTTGGTACGATGGCCAAAATATGACCAAGTGGTGGTACGCGGCGGCTCTTGGGCTTTATGCGTCCTGGCTGTGGTTTGGTTGGTGCAGCGGCTGGCAGCGTAATTAATTTGTAATAAATACGCCTTGAATCTGAAACTCAACTCAATTCGTAAGATATAAGTTAAGTCAAATAGGTATGAAATATCAAGCACTATGAACGAACCACTATTGGATACGCAATTAATCGTTTTAATCGACCGCGTAGCGCAGCGCGACGCGCAGGCACTGCGCCAGTTGTACGACGCTACCAGCTCCAAGCTGTACGCTGTGGCTGTACGCGTGGTCAGTAACAAAGAACACGCCGAGGACGTGCTGCAAGACGCCTATCTCAATATTTGGCGTATTGCAGCTGACTATCGCGCCAGCCTAAGCCCACCCATGGCCTGGATGGGCGTGGTGGTGCGTAGCCGAGCGCTAGACTTTTTGCGTAAACGCAAAGCTGAGCGTGCACTGGGTGGTGTGGACATTGATGATCAGTTTGGTGACGGCCTGGACAGCGGAGAACCCACCCCGCTAGACACTAGTATTGCCAGCGAGCAAGCCTGGGCTTTGCACGAATGCTTGCGCAAGATCGAGGCTAAGCCCCGCGAGGTGCTGACTCTGGCGTATTTTCGTGATTTGAGCCATGGCGAGTTAGCAACGCAGCTCAGCCTGCCGCTTGGCACAGTTAAAACCTGGATCCGCCGCAGCCTAGAACAGCTGCGCAGTTGCATGGGCAAGTTTGCTTGAAATTATTATGAACATTGCAAATAACCCTTTATTGCTTGACCGTTTGGCGGCAAGCTATGCATTAGGCACACTGCGCGGTGGAGCACGCAGGCGCCTTGAGACTTACGCGCGCCAAAGCCCAGTGGTGCGCACCAGCGTGTTGTTATGGCAAGAGCGTATGTGTGCCATGACTGAGCTGGCCATGCCTATAGCGCCTAGCCCCAATGTGTGGAAGCGTATTGAGAACGCATTGATGCAAGAGGCGCAAGCCCAACGCCTAGCACTCGGTGCGCAAAGCCGAGAGACTTTTGTACAGGCTGCGTTAGATAAAGTGCGCCAAGCATTGCGCTGGTGGCAGGCCGGAGCGATGACTGCTGCGCTGGCTACCGTAGCGGCTGTCACGATAGGCTTGCAAACCCAGCGCGACCTAGACGGGCAGGTGACCCAGCTTGCCCAGCAGGTCAAAGACAGTCGGCAACTGCAGTATGTTGCGGTGCTGTCGGATGACAAATCTACAGCCTCTATGTTGGTAACTTTCGATCCAGCTAAAAATAGCCTGACTCTTAAGCGAGTAGGTGCTTACAAAGAGGATACCGATAAATCGTTGCAGCTATGGGCATTGCCCGCCAGTGGCAGCCCTCAGTCCATCGGAGTTTTAAGTGACAGTAAAGTGATTCGTATTGCAGCGCCAGCTAGCCAAGTCATCACCATCCCTATGTTGGCGATTAGCTTAGAACCCAAAGGTGGTGTACCGAGTGCTACAGGGCCTACTGGGCCAGTGCTCTTTAAGGGTGCTTTGTTACAGGCTGCAGAGTAGGCCGTTGACTATGACCGAGACACCGTGCTTTTGGTGTTATGTAGGACCAGACGGTGCAACGCGTGCATGCGATAGTGCGGCGCTATGTCAAAGATGAAGGCGCGGCCCAAGAGGTCACTGAAGACGTTTTTTTAAGGCTTGGAGCCAAGCCCATCGTTTTAATGCGGCACGTGGCAGTGTGTCGGCTTGGCTGATGACCATAGCACGCAGCAAAGCGCTGGATGCTTGGCGTCAGCAGGCTGCGCGCTGGGTGCACTTTGACAGCAAGGTGGCTGACGACCAACTGGCGCAACTTCATGCGCCCGGCACACCCAGCGATATTTTGCAAGCCGTGGACCAACAACATGCCGTACATGAGGCACTGCAAGAGGTGTCTCCTGCTGCCAGGCAAACGATCAGATCCAATGCGATTGATGCAGCGTATTGCGGCTGAGCCTACGGTGCAAATTACCGAGCCAGTTAAAGTCGTCAGCATCATGCGTGAGGATGCTTGGGTCAGTTTGAGCAAAAAAATTCAAGTGAAAGTTTTGCACGACGATGGCATAACGTTGTCGTGGTTGTTCAAGTTGTTGCCCGGTGGTCGTTTGCCAGAGCATGACCATGCCGATGGATCAATAGAATGCATGATCTTAGAGGGGCAGCTCAGCGTCAACGGCCAGACCTTTGTGTGTGGCGATTACCAAATAGCGCATCCAGGGTCAGTGCGCTACGAGGTGGCTAGCGAACATGGCGCTTTGGTGTTTTTAAAATCACCATCATCACGGCGCAGCAGCATGATACCGAGCTAATATCAAACTAGTAAAGACAAGCTAAGCATTGCCGCACACGGCGCAGTGTGTATTGCGCGGCATGCGGATTTCATTGAATTGCATGCTGCGGCCATCGAGCATTTGCAAACGCCCGGTCATTGACTGACCTGCGCCGGTGATTAATTTAAGCGCCTCAGCTGCCTGCATGCTGCCGATGATGCCCACCAGGGGCGCAAACACCCCCATAGTGGCGCAAGCAGTTTCTTCTATGGTGCTATCGGGTGGAAACACGCAGGCGTAGCAGGGCGAGGCAGCATCGCGGCTGTCGTAAACCGTGATTTGGCCATCAAAGCGAATGGCCGCGCCGCTGACCAGAGGCTTTTTATACTTCACACAGGCGGTGTTGATGGCGTGGCGCGTAGCAAAGTTATCGCAGCAGTCCATGACGACATCGGCACCTTGCACTAAGCTGTCCAGCAAGGTAGCGTCAGCACGCTGGGTAATGCAGGTCACTTGCACATCAGGGTTGATGGCGGCAATACTGTCTGCAGCACTGTGGGCTTTGTTGTGGCCTACTTTGGCTAAGTTATGCGCTATCTGGCGCTGCAAATTAGTAGCGTCGACAACATCGTTGTCGACAATGGTGATATGGCCTACGCCAGCACTGCCTAAATAGAGGGCAACAGGAGATCCTAGCCCGCCAGCACCGATGACCAGTGCATGGGCATTCAGTAGTTTGTCTTGGCCTTCAATGCCGATATCAGCCAGCAAGATGTGCCGCGAGTAGCGCAGCAACTGCTCATCGGTCACTGCTCTTTCTTCTCTTCCTTGCGCTCAGCCAGTACTTTGCTGACCATCACTGATTTGCCTTTGAGCTGGTTAATCGCCTGGACTAATTGAAAGTCTTTGTCGCTGCCAAATTCTGGCGGGCGGCGCTCAGCTTCAGGTTTTTTGTTGAATTCTTCTAAGCGTTTACGGGCTTCTTCGCGCGATTTCTCAATCTCTTTTTGGCGCGCGGTTTCGGCTGCAGCTTCTTGCTTGGCATCGCCCTTGCCTGTGTTCAGGTGCTTGGTTAAATCGGCCTCGCGGGTGCGCAAAGCAGCAAACAAATTGCCTTCAGCGGTTTCGTCTACCATCACATCAGGAATGATGCCTTTGGCTTGAATAGAGTTACCTAGCGGCGTGTAGTAGCGCGATGTCGTCAGCTTGATACCCGTGTCAGGCCCCAAGGGGCGCACCACCTGCACACTGCCTTTGCCAAATGTTTGGCTGCCCATGATCGTGCCGCGCTTGTAGTCTTGCAATGCGCCCGCCACAATCTCGCTGGCAGAGGCAGAGCCTTCGTTGACCAGCACCACCAAAGGCACGGTTTTAAACACGCCTTTGGTGTTGTCATTCAGGCGTTTGATCACATCGGGGCCTGCGTTACCTCGGCGGTAAAACTCAGGCGATGCTTTATAGGTAAATTTGCTCTCTGCCAGTTGTCCGTTGGTAGACACTACTGTCACGTTGTCTTGCAAAAATGCAGCTGAAATAGCCACTGCAGCGTCTAGCAAGCCACCCGGGTCATTGCGCAGGTCGAGTACCAAGCCTTTAAGGCCAGGCTCGGCTTTGTAAATTTCTTCTAGCTTGCGCGCAAAGTCTTCCACCGTGCGGTCTTGAAACTGGCTAACCCGCAGCCAGGCATAGCCAGGCTCAACAACCTTGCTACGTACCGACTGGGTGCGAATTTCTTCGCGCGTGATGGTGACGGGGAACACGCGGTTGTTCTCGTCTTTGCGCAAAATCGTCAAAATAACTTTGGTATTGGGCTCGCCGCGCATGCGTTTGACTGCATCGCTCAGTGGCATGCCTTTGACGGGGGAATCGTCGACTTTGGTAATCAAGTCACCAGGCTTCAAACCTGCGCGAAAAGCAGGTGAGCCTTCGATCGGGGTGACCACTTTGATCAAACCGTCCTCTTGGCTGATCTCAATGCCGACACCCACAAACCTGCCGCTGGTGCCTTCGCGAAATTCCTTGAATGATTTTTTATCAAAATACTGGCTGTGCGGGTCTAGGCTGGCCACCATGCCGCTGATCGCCTCGCCAATGAGCTTTTTCTCGTCCACGGGTTCGACATAATCAGTTTTGATCAGGCCAAACACCGCAGCCAATTGCTGCAGCTCTTCTAGGGGCAAGGGCGCAAGCGCGCGCTGCGCTACTGACTGCACCGAGATAGTGGTCAGCGCGCCCGCAACAGCGCCCATGGTGATCCAACCTGCGATTTTGAATTTAGTGTTCATAAAACTTCACTTGTACTTAGCCACAATATACACCTTGGAGCCACTAATTGGCGCGTCAGTTCCCCCCCAAATAGTGAGGGATTTGCCAGTTTTACGTTTTACCTTGGTTGGCTACGGCGGCAGCCGCTTTAGCTGCAGCGTCGGCATCGCCCAGGTAGTAGTGGCGAATCGGCTTTAAGTTAGCGTCCAGCTCATAGACCAGCGGGATGCCGTTGGGGATATTCAGGCCCACAATATCACTCTCGCTGATGCCGTCCAGGTACTTAATCAGTGCGCGGATAGAGTTGCCGTGGGCGGCCACCACAATGCGTTTTCCTGCCTTGATGGCCGGGGCCATGGCTTCGTTCCAAAACGGCATCACGCGCTCAACCGTGTCTTTTAGGCACTCAGTTAGCGGAATATCACTGGGTTTGAGCTTGGCATAGCGAATATCGCCGCGCTCGCTGCGCGGGTCGGTCGCCTCAAGCGCGGGCGGTGGCGTGTCGTAACTGCGACGCCAAATTAGCACCTGTGCATCGCCGTACTGTTTGGCCATATCGGCCTTGTTCAGGCCTTGCAGTGCACCATAATGGCGCTCATTTAAGCGCCAGCTGTGCACTACGGGGAGCCAAGTGCGGTCCATCTCGTCTAGTGTGTGCCACAGCGTGCGAGTGGCGCGTTTGAGCATACTGGTGTAGGCCACATCAAACTCATACCCCTGGGCTTTAAGCAGTTGGCCGGCTTGTTTAGCTTGGGCGATGCCGGTGTCGGTCAGGTCTACGTCTGTCCAGCCCGTAAAGCGGTTTTCTAGGTTCCACGACGATTCGCCGTGGCGGATGAGTACGATTTTGTACATGCTGTCCCTGTGCAAAAGAAGTTGTAAAGTGGCCTTAAAAATAAGTTTTAAGACGGTTAATGGCTGGTTTATGGCGATTTCAAGCTACCGACAGCTATCCATTTTAGAATACCGGGTTAGGTGCACTGGCGGCTTAGCTGGTGCCGTAGATGTTTTTTGAAAGCTTTAATGAAATTTATTACTGATAACTGGATGCTGTTTATGGTGGCTATTAGCGCAGGCGGGATGCTGCTGTGGCCCACCATAAAGGGCAGTGTCATGGGCGGCGGGGCGCTGAGCACCAGTGCTGCTGTGCAACTGATTAACCGCGAAAAAGCCGTCGTAATTGACGTGAACGAGGCTGATGAGTTTGCAGCTGGCCATGTCAGTGGTGCCAAAAACATCCCGGTCAATGACATTGAGACCAAGTTGGCAACCGTAGTCAAAAACAAAGCGTTGCCGCTTATTTTGGTGTGCACCACAGGCGCACGTGCCAGCCGCGTGGCAGCAATGGCTAAAAAGCTGGGTTACGACAACACCCAGGTGCTGGCCGGTGGCCTGAAAGCTTGGAAAGAAGCCAATTTGCCGGTTGAAAAAGCTTAAAGCGCTTTCAATTACTACCCAACAAGTAACAAGTTTAGGACCCCACGATGCAAGCCGTCAAAATGTATACCACCGCAGTGTGCCCCTACTGCGTGCAAGCCAAGAAAATTTTAAAAAGCAAAGGCGTTGAGCAAATTGAAGAAATCCGTATCGACACCAACCCCGATGCCCTGAAAACCATGATGGAGATCACGGGTCGCCGCACCGTGCCGCAAATCTTCATCGGCACCACGCACGTGGGTGGCTGTGATGACCTGATAGCGCTAGACGGCAAGGGCGGTTTGCTGCCTTTGCTGCAAGCTTAAAGCGCTTGCTTTCCCTGAGATAATCAATTTTTTTACCCCTATTTAACTGTCCCCGCACACCATGGCAACTACCCCCGAAACCAACGCAGTCGACAACAGCCCCGTTTTCCAAATTCAGCGCGTTTACCTTAAAGACCTGTCACTGGAGCAGCCCAACTCGCCTGCCATCTTGCTAGAGCAAGAGCAGCCCGCCATTGACATTCAACTGGGCGTAGAAGCTACCCCTTTAGCCGAAGGCATTTTTGAAGTGGCCGTTAGTGCCACAGTGACCACCAAAATCAAAGATCGCACCGTGTTTTTAGTAGAAGCCAAGCAAGCCGGTATTTTTGAAATTCGCAACCTGCCAGAAGACCAAATGGGCCCGATTTTGGGCATTGCTTGCCCACAAATTGTGTACCCCTATTTGCGCGCTAGCGTGGCTGACACCATCACCCGTGCAGGCTTTCCGCCAGTGCATTTGACTGAGATTAATTTTCAGTCGATGTACGAGCAGCAGCAAGCGCAGGCGGCGGCGCAGCAGCCTAGCCCGATCATTACGCAGTAAGCCGCGCAAACCGAAGTAAACCGCAGCAAGCCACGGCAAACCTGATCAGCAGTGGGGTGTAGGTGCCCAGACGGTGCTAAAACACTAGTTTTACCAGTGTTTTAGGGCTGTAGTCCAAGTATTTATTGCTCAGACAGCTATGAAAATTATAGTAATTGGTGCGGGTGCTTGGGGCACGGCATTGGCCATCAGCGCTGCGCAGCGCCATGCCGTGAGCCTGTGGGCGCGTGACCCGGCGCAGGCTGATGCCCTGCAAACCCAGCGCAGCAATGCACGCTATTTGCCCGGCATAGCCTTGCCACCTAGACTGGTAGTACGCACCGGTGCTGCAGTCAGCCTGCCAGATGTAGCGCGGCAGCATGATCTGGTGATTGTGGCCACGCCCCTGGCAGGGCTGCGCCAGATGCTGAGCCAATTAGCCACTGTGCCTTGCCCTGTGGCTTGGTTATGTAAAGGTGTGGAGGGTGGTGTAGAGGGTGGTGTAGAGGGTGGGGTTGAGGAGGGCTTTAAGGGCAGTGAAAATTACCCCAAGTTAGCCCACGAAATATGCGCCCAAGTCGCCCCTAATGTAATGGCCGGAGTGCTCAGCGGCCCCAGCTTTGCCCAAGAGGTTGCGCGCGCGCAGCCCACGGCCTTGGTAGCGGCCAGCGCGCATGCACAGGTACGCGATGCCTTGGTAGACGCTTTTCACACCAGCAGCCTGCGCGTGTACGCCAGCGACGACATCATTGGTGTGGAAGTGGGCGGCGCAGTTAAAAACGTTCTAGCCATAGCCACTGGCCTGTGCGACGGCTTGCAGCTAGGCCTGAACGCCCGCGCGGCTTTGATCACCCGGGGTTTGGCTGAGATGACACGCTTGGGCCTGGCCTTGGGCGCGAAGGCAGACACTTTTATGGGCTTGAGTGGCTTGGGCGATTTGGTGCTGACGGCTACTGGCGATTTAAGCCGCAACCGCAAAGTCGGCCTGCTGCTAGCCCAAGGCCAATCGTTAGCTGCAGCCACCGCGTCTTTGGGCCATGTGGCCGAGGGCGTGCTGTGCGCCCGGGCGGTAGCCCAGCGCGCAATCAGCTTGGGCGTGGACATGCCCATAGTGCAGTGCGTCGTGGCTTTGCTAGACGGCATGATTACGCCAGTACAGGCCGTGGCTTTATTGATGGGCCGTGAACCTACTATCGAAACCACCGTTTAGCGGTGTTTTAGTGGTGTAGTCCAAGTATTTATTGCTTCTACAGCTATTAAAAACATAGCGATATGGTAGCTGAGCAGATTATTTATACACTGCTTTAGCGGCATCGATAGCTGCGTTAATCGCTGAACGCGCCTGCGGGCTGTTCTTCCAGCAGGACGACCCAGTCAGTTTGGCGCCTTGGCTCAAAATATCCAGTGCATTGGCCTTGGCTAAATGCTGCAGCGACTCAAACCCCATTTGCTCTAACCGTGCGACCACAGTGGGGCCTACGCCTTTGACAGCGAGTAATTGAGCGCGTTCGGTGATGGTAAATGGCATGATTTGGCGTCCTTTGCAGGCAGTCGGTCAATGGCCGCTAGAGCTTACAAAACAGCCTTAAAACTCCAAGTTATCAATCAGTCGTGTCGTGCCTAGCTTAGCCGCGCCCAGTGCCACCAAGCTGCTTGGCGCGTCACTGGCTAGCGGGCTTTGCAGGTCGGATTGGCGGCGAACGGTTAAATAGTCTGGCTTCCAGCCGCGTGCAGCTAGCTGCTCTTCAACCTGCGCTTCTAATGCAGCGTAGTCGGTGCGGCCTGATTTGACTTGTGCAATCAGTGATTTGAGTGCTATTGACAGTTGCACGGCCTCTGCAAGTTCAGTAGGGCTTAAAAACCCGTTGCGTGAGCTCAGCGCCAAGCCATCGTTTGCGCGGTGTGTTTCAAAAGCAATCATTTGCACGCCGCATGCAAACTGCCGCACCATGTGGCGCAGCACCATGTTTTGTTGGTAATCTTTTTTACCAAAAATTGCCACGCTAGGCTGCACACACTGAAACAGCTTCATCACCACGGTGCACACGCCGATGAAAAATCCGGGGCGAAAGTGGCCCTCCAAAATATCGGCCAGCTCTTTGGGTGGATGCACTTTGAAGGTTTGCGGCTCGGGGTAGAGCACTTTTTCATCCGGTGCAAACAGCACATCGCAGCCTGCGGCTTGTAACTGTGCGCAGTCGCTGTCCCAGGTGCGCGGGTATTTGTCAAAGTCTTCGTGAGGCAAAAACTGCAAGCGGTTAACGAAAATGCTGGCTACGGTGCTGTCGGCAGTGCCCTCTGTTTTGCATTGCTGGGCGCGGTGTACCAGCGCCATATGGCCCGCATGTAAATTGCCCATGGTAGGCACAAAAGCGCTGCGCTTGCCTGCCAAGGCAGTGCGCAGGTCTTCAATGGTGTGGCATATTTTCATTCCGGTTACCAAGCATGCAAAGCATTGTCTGGAAACGTGCCGTTCTTCACCGCGCTGATATAGGCTGCAAAAGCCGCTTTCACATTGCCAGTGTCAGCCATAAAGTCGTGGACAAATTTTGGGTTTTTACCCAAATTAATGCCCAGCATATCGTGCAGCACCAGCACTTGCCCTGCGCAGCCGTTACCCGCGCCTATGCCGATAGTGTGGCAGCTGGTCAGCTCAGCTGTCAGCGCAGTGGCCAAAACATGGGGCACCATCTCGAGCACCACCATCGCTGCACCAGCGTCTTGCAGTTCGTGAGCATGGCGCTTGAGAACAGCCGCTGATTCGTCTGTTTTGCCCTGCACGCGGTAGCCGCCCAGTGCGTGCACGGTTTGCGGCGTAAGGCCCAAGTGCGCGCACACAGGTATGCCGCGCTCGACCAAAAAGCGCACTACCTCGGCAGTCCAACCACCACCTTCAAGTTTCACCATGTGCGCGCCTGCCTGCATCAGCACGGCAGCGCTGCGCAGAGCTTGCTCTTTGCTCTCGTGGTAGCTGCCAAAAGGCAGGTCGCCAATCAACCAAGTAGTACCCTGCGTGCGATGCAAACCGCGCGACACTGACTCCACGTGGTAGCGCATAGTCTCTAGGCTTACACCGGTGGTGCTAGGCAGGCCCTGGCACACCATGCCAAGCGAATCACCCACCAAAATACACTCTACGCCCGCCGCATCGGCCACGCTGGCAAAAGTAGCGTCATATGCAGTCAGCATGGTAATTTTTTCACCCCGCTCACGCATCTCACGCAGGCGCGGCAGGCTAACCGGTTTACGCGGTGCCTGCGTACTGACTTTGCCAGCGCCATAAGCTGCTTGTTGATCGGTAGATGATGGGCTGGTGAGCGCAATGGCTGATGGACTGGCTGTGTTTGTGGACATGAAGACTCCCAAAAGGTTTGCGCGCAGTCTAGCAAGAAAAATGTAGCACTGACGGAATTCGCTTTCAGACCAGCAAGAGTCGGCAACGCAGGATGGTCGCATTGGTTAGAACACTAAATGTTACATAATGTTGGTAAAATTAACATGTGAATTACAAACGACTCTAACTTAACTAAAGGATTTTCATGCGGTATTACTCACATATGTTGATGGCGCTAGCTGCTAGTTTCGCCTTGGTTGCCTGCGGTGGTGGCGGTGGCGGTTCAGGTCCCGTTAACAATCCAGCCCCTGTTGCCGATATGTCAGCGTGTTTTCAAATCAACAATGCTAATTCGGCTAATCAGATCAATGTGCCTGGCAGAGCTACTTCGGCAACTTTGCCTACTGTAGCTGTGGGAACAGGTACGGTCTATTTTTCGACTTCCACTTATGTACTTACCTATCGCACTGAGGCAGTTGCTAGCTCAGCTTCAACAGTAACAGTGGCACGCAATAAAGGCATGTCAACTTACGCAGGCCTACCTGCAGCGGCTTTTGACAGCGATACCGTTTACACGATCACTCCTCAAGGCAGGACTATAAATGCTTCTCGCAGCTACGACGCGACAGGTACGATTACCAACGTGTCTACTTCTGGTGGCAACACCATAGATTTAACTGTTGTACCAGGCCAGTCACAGACAGTAACTAGCACTCGTAGCAACTCTAATGCTAATTCCACTCCACAAGCTTCGCGTACTGTACAGACAGTTAATTTTGTGGGACGCGAAGACGTACAAACTACTGCAGGATTATTCAAAAATGCTTGCAAAGTGACATTCAACGGCAGTACCTATGATCAAAATGGCAACGCTTTGCTCAGCACGTTCAGCGAAACAGGATGGTATGCACCGGGCTGGGGCAGAGTCAAAGCCAATGGAGTGAGTGACACGCTGCGTTACACCCCTAGCCAAAACTCATTTACCCTTGATACTGTGAGTATTATTACTGGGACTTTCTAAAGCCCTGAATACAGTAGTTCTGTCACTTCCAAACCAAAAGCCTGTTGACGTAAGTCAGCAGGCTTTTTTGTTAGCTGCGTAAATCTACGACTCTTTTTGCCTTACCTACACTGCGCTCCACGCCGCCTTCCGCACGCAGGTCTATCGTGGCGCTGCTGCCGATGAAGGTTTTGATGTCATGGGCTAGCGCAGTAGCGGCAGCGCGGGCAGCGGGTGAGTCAAGTGCTAGGCCGGGCTGGGTTTCTACCGCCACGGTCAAGGCATCCATGGGGCCGTCTCTGCGCAAAATGCATTGGTAATGCGGCGCGAGGGCGCTTTGTTTTAGGATGAGTTCTTCAATTTGCGACGGAAACACGTTGACCCCGCGCACAATCATCATGTCGTCGCTGCGCCCAGTGATTTTTTCCATACGGCGCATGGTGCGCGCGCTGCCCGGCAGCAGGCGCGTGAGGTCCCGCGTGCGGTAGCGAATGATGGGCAGAGCCTCTTTGGTCAGGCTGGTGAACACCAGCTCGCCGATTGCTCCATCGGGCAACACCGTGCCAGTGTCGGGGTCGATTATCTCGGGGTAAAAATGGTCTTCCCAAATCGTGGGGCCGTCTTGCGTCTCAATGCACTCATTGGCCACGCCGGGGCCTATCACCTCGCTCAGGCCATAGATGTCTACCGCCTTGATGTTCATGCGCTGCTCTATCGCACGGCGCATGTCGTTGGTCCACGGCTCGGCGCCAAACACGCCAATGCGCAGGCTGGTGGTGCGCGGGTCAATGCCTTGCTTGTCTAGCTCATCCGCAATCGCCAGCATGTAGCTGGGCGTGACCATGATGATGGTCGGTTTAAAGTCCATGATCAATTGCACCTGCCGCTCAGTTTGCCCGCCGCCAAAAGGGATAACGGTGAGGCCCAGCTTCTCCGCCCCATAGTGCGCACCTAGGCCACCAGTAAACAGCCCGTAGCCATAGCTCACATGCACCATGTCACCCGGCTGCGCCCCGGCAGCGCGCAAACTGCGGGCCACCACATTGCTCCACATGTCCACATCGTTTTGGGTGTAGCCCACTACGGTGGGCTTGCCGGTGGTGCCGCTGGACGCATGGATGCGTACACACTGCTCACGCGGCACGGCAAACATGCCAAACGGGTAGCTGTCGCGCAGGTCGGCTTTTGTGGTGAAAGGGAATTTGTTTAAGTCTGCTAATGACTCACACTGGTCAGGGTGCACGCCTGCTTTGTCGAACTTGGTTTTGTAGACGGGCGAGTTGGCATAGGCGTGGCGCAGGGTGGCCTGTAGTCGTTTGAGTTGCAGGGCTCTTAATTCTGCAATGGGGGCTTTTTCAATGTTTTCTAGAGGGAAATTTTTCATGGAGTCCTTTTTTTTGAACGCAGAGGGCGCGAAGGTTTCGCAGAGAGCGCAGAAAAGAAAATACAAAAATAATACAAAATGAAAACCAAAATAAATTTAAATGAATTCACAAATTATTTTTGGCTTTAATTTTCAATTCTCAGTTTCTCCAATTCTTTTTCTTTTGTATTTTTTGTGTTTCTTTGTCTTCCTTCTGCGTTCTTCGCGCAACCTTCGCGCCCTCTGCGTTCAAAAAATCCCCGACCCGACCCCGCATCCGCACCCAGCTAAATAATCACCCCAGCAATTTGCGCCGACTTACCGCGAAACATCGCAATCACTTCACCATGCTGGTTACTCACCCGCATATCGTAAATGCCATGCCGCCCCGTCAAAGTTTGCTCAGTTCCCACACAAGTCAGCACATCGCCCAATAGCCCAGGCTTTAAAAATTCTATCGAGCAGCCCGCAGCCACAGCTACTTTGTTGTGTGAATTGCAGGCAAACGCAAACGTCGTATCAGCCAGCGTAAAAATAAACCCACCATGGCAAATCTGGTGGCCATTCAAATGCAAAGGTTTGACCTCCATCCGCACCCGCGCCCGGCCGGGTGCGCACTCCAGCAGGTCCATGCCCAGGGTGTCTTTACTGGCAGTGTCTACTGCCCACATGGCCTCGCCCACTTGCTGTGCAATGTCGGTGGCTTCTTTATTAATGGGGTCAGTTGATGCAGTAGGGTTCATTTATTGCCCCGTAAAATTTGCTGGCCGTTTGCCCAGAAAAGCTTTCACGCCCTCAATGTAGTCCTGCGTATAGCCCAGGCCGCTTTGGGCATCGCGTTCGGCATCCAGCTGCTCGTCTAATGTTCGGGTATGCGCATCGCGCAGCAAATGGCGTGTGGTGACCAAGGCCTTGGTGGGCATGGTGGCCATGCGTTCGGCCATAGTTAGCGCTGATTGCACGGCATCGTCGGCCACATCCCATATTAGTCCCCAGTCTTTGGCTTGCGCAGCGCTCAGTTTGTCGCCCGTCATGCACAGCGCCATAGCCCGTGCCATGCCTAGGCGCTGGGGCAATACCCACGACCCACCAGAGTCGGGCACTAAACCAATTTTGCTGAACGCTTGAATAAAACTGGCCCCGGGTGCTGCAATAGTGATGTCGCACGACAGCGCATACGACGCACCCGCGCCTGCGGCCACGCCGTTGACGGCGGCAATGGTGGGCACTCGCAACGCCTGCAAGCGTTGGGCGGTGGGGTTGAAATAGTCGTTAATCACGCCGCGCGGGTTGGCGCGGTCTTGCATGCTACGGCCTTGGGCATCAGTGCCTTCGGAAAAGTCAAACTCCGACAAATCAGCCCCCGCACAAAACGCGCGCCCTGCGCCGGTGATGACAGCAGCGCGGATGTGGGGGTTGGCCTCGATTTTGTCAAACGCAGCCCACAGCTCGCGGTGCATTTGCTTGGTAAAGCTGTTGAGCGCTGTGGGGCGATTAAAAGTGATCAACGCTATTAGCGTGTTGCCAGTGCCGCGCTCTTCGTACAGGATGGTGGGTTCGGTGGTGTTGTTGTCTGCCATGGCTTGTCTCCTGTCTTGAAATTTACCACTAATTTTGGATTAGCTGACCGATTGGTCGGTTAATTTTTGGCTGTGCTCGCTTTGCTGGTTTTGTTGCTGTGCTCGCCCTGGCGCTTGGTATGCACAGCTCCGCTGCTGTCCTCCGGCCTTCGGCCTCCCCCTTAATGCCGCTGCGCTGTGCATACCAAGCGCCAGGGCTGCGAAGGAGATCAGTTTGGGTGACACGGTGGTGCGCCTACCATGGTCACGAGAGCTGGTCGGCGGTGTACTCAGCGCAGCGGCATCAAGGGGGAGTAGGCGGCCCTAGGCCGCCACGGAGGACAGCCGCGGAGCTGAGTACACCGTCGGCCTGCTGACGTACAAAACCAAGAAGTAACATCCCCAACCTACCCAAGTAGAAAACCTAACCAGCGTATTGCGCCTAATGACCACAAAACAAAGACAAGCTAAGATCAGCCCATGACCTACGAATTTATCACCACCTCCACCCAAGGCAAAGCGGCCATCGTGACGCTGAACCGCCCTAAACAACTTAACGCCCTCAACGCTGGCCTCATGCAAGAGCTGGGCAGCGCGATGAAAGCGTTTGACGCTGATGCTGGCATTGGCTGCATCATCATCACCGGCAGCGAAAAAGCCTTTGCTGCAGGCGCGGACATTGGTGCCATGGCCACTTACACCTTTGCCGATGTGTACAAAAATGACTACATCACCCGCGACTGGGAAACCATGCGCGCCATCCGCAAACCGGTGATAGCTGCGGTAGCAGGTTTTGCGCTGGGCGGCGGCTGCGAGCTGGCCATGATGTGCGACTTCATCATCGCCGCCGACAACGCGAAATTCGGCCAGCCCGAAATCAAGCTGGGCATCATCCCCGGCGCGGGCGGCACCCAGCGCCTACCGCGCGCAGTCGGCAAGGCCAAGGCCATGGACCTGGCGCTCACCGGCCGCATGATGGACGCGGTGGAAGCCGAGCGCGCTGGTCTGGTCAGCCGTGTGGTGCCACTCGACAAACTGATGGACGAAGCGATGGCCGCAGCGCTGACGATCTGCAGTTACGGCCAGATCGCCGTCCTCGCCGCCAAAGAGGCGGTCAACCGCGCATTTGAAAGCTCTTTGAGCGACGGCGTAATGTTCGAGCGCCGGCTTTTTCACGCCACCTTCGCCACCAGCGACCAGAAAGAAGGCATGGACGCCTTCGTCAACAAGCGCAAGCCAGTGTTCACGCATCGCTAGATTAGGTTCGCACGCTATCC
>JAYTPK010000248.1:0-2238 GCA_043747295.1 Polaromonas sp.
ATGTCAGAGCTAAAAGGCGGCACGCGGTCTTGCAGCATGGCCAGTTCGTTGGCAATGTCCACGGGCAGCAGGTCGCGCCGGGTGGACATGACCTGGCCAAACTTGACAAATATGGGCCCCAAGCGTTCCAGCGCCTCGCGCAGACGCTGGCCGCGCGGGGCGCGCAGGTTGCGTCCCAGCGACACGATGCGGGTGGTGACCTTGATCCACGGCTTTTCAAAACTGCTGAGCACCAGCTCGTCTAGCCCATAGCGCAACACGATAAAAACGATAAAAACACCGCGCCAGAGTCGATACACCAAACCCATGCCGCGCACCTAGCCCGCAAAACCAGTGGCTGGTCTGGCAGTAGGCTCAATAGCTGGCCCCGCAACTGGCTCAGTTAACGGCGGCGGTGTAGTGCCTGCGGCACTGGCTGAAGCTGGCGTTGCTGCTGGGCTGGCTGTGGTTGGGGACGCAGGCGTGGCTGCTGTTGGAGTTGCTGTTGCTGTGGGCGCAAACTTTCGCAAAGTCTCCCCCGCTTGGCGCAGCACCTGCATCAGGCCATGCGCCGGTGCATCACCGATGATGCGGCTTAAATCTTCTTCCACATCCCAGCGCACATGGTCTACCAGCCAATTGACCTCGGCGGCCAACTGCACATCACCTTGCACCTGGATGGCAGGCTTTTCGCCCTTGAGCGTGGTTTGCAGCAATGACACAGGGTTGCTGTCGGTCACAGTAAGGGTCAAATCTGCTTTGGCGCCAACAGGTGCCAAGTCCAGTAAACCAGCCGGTGTAGCTATAAATTCAATAGCTAGTTGAGCAGCACTTATATGGGCTATCCGACCCTTTTGCCTTGCAAGTCGGGCCATCGCTTCAGGTTCCTGCTGCAGCACATGGTTAAGAGACAGCACAATGCGTTGCTGCAGTTCGCGCACCAGCCAGGGGGGTGGCTGTAACCACGCAGGCAAGCTCTGCAGATTGGGTGGAAAGGTAAACGGCAATGAAAAAGGGGACGATGTGTTCATACGTCCCCCGATTATCACCCGTGCGTGCTGGCTTAGCACGCACTGTGGTCAAAAGCTTATTGCAAAGCTTGCACGCCCGATACCAGCCAGCCGCCGTTGCCCGACTTGAGCTTGCTCATGTTCCACACCTCACGGAACGGGCCTGGGCTTTGTGCGGGGTCTTCCTTGATCATGCCCGAGAACTCTACGCTGGCAAGCCAAGCGTTATCGTCCTCTTCGATGCCCAGCAGCTTGGCGTCCAGCGCGGCCACCTCGGTGTGGTTTGCGCCTGCACCGGTGTGCTGCTCGCGCTCGGCCAGCTGGGCTTTGATCTCGCCCAGCATCTCGTCGGTCATCATTGAGCGCAAGCGGCTGATGTCAGAAGTGTCCCAAGCGGCTTGCAAAGTGATGAAGTTTTGCTTGGCCGAGGCCAGGAAGCCATTGGTGTCAAAGTCAGCCGGAATGCCCCAAGCCTGCGATCCAGCCAAGCTGGAACCTACCCCTGCACCTGCCCCTAAACTGCCACCTAGGGCCGAGCCGATCATGCTGCCGCCACCGGCATTTTTGGATGCGTCAAAAGCCATGCTGTTGCGCTCCCACGGGCGGGCTGACGCGTCATTGCCCACATTGGACGGGCTGTAGTTGGGCTGCGCTGTGGCAGAACCTGCGCCTTGGTAGGCATACGGGCTGCCGCCCATGGCACCGTTAGCACCGCTGGCCGACTGGTTAGCCTGCGCACGACGGCGCATAAACCATCCCACAGCCACCATGATGGCCAGTGCCAGCAATCCAAACATCAGAAATTGACCCATGGCAGCACCTAAGCCCAACGAACTGGCCAACCAAGCCAAGCCCAGGCCCGCAGCCAGCCCGCCCAGCATAGCGCCCCACGGGCGCTTAGGTGCAGCGGCGGCAGCCGGGGTAGCTGGTTTAGCGGCAGCAGCACCGGGTGCGGCTGCAGGGGCACCGGGCGCATTAGGCGTTGCCTGGTTTTGCGTAACATTGCCAGACTGCTTGCCCACCGAGCGACCACCGCCCAAACGCTTGGCATCTGCTTGTACATTCACTGCCAGCAGCGCGGCTGCCAGAATCAAAGACCATAATTTCATAATGCCTCCTATTAACGTAACTAAAACAACATAACTGGCACTGCAACCGATCGGCAACAGCCAGCTCCTGAAAAGCAACTAACTTGGCGCAACGCCTTATTTAGCACTTGATGCCCATATGCAGGGCAACAATGCCGCCC
>JAYTPK010000249.1:0-1537 GCA_043747295.1 Polaromonas sp.
GGTGAATCAGTAACCACCTAAGAGTGTATCCAGGGCCGAGGTGATGACAGCAGCCTGCGAGACCAGGCGGGCCACAGGCGTTTTGAGCAAAGCGGCAGGGAACGCGCCGATGGCGGTGGTGTCTAGCAGCACAGATTTACCTTCAATCTCAAAAATGGGGTTCAAGTCGCGCAGGGGTTTGTCTACCTCGCGCCGGTCGCGCATGGGTACCACTACGCGTGTCGCTACAGCTTCGATGTAGTTGTTTTGTACATCCAGCAAATAGGGGGTGACTTTGCGCAGGGCTTTGTCGGGGTGTGGGTAAACGTCGTAGCGGGCCATGGTGGACTAGCTGTGGTGAGGGTGCACTTAAAAAGTACGGTACTTTTCCAACGGCAAGCCCTCTTTGGCAATACGCTCGTTGTATTCGTTGATGGCGTCGCGGTTGTTGTCGCGCCAGCTTTCCCAGTAGCGCCGTTTGACTTCTTCGGTCAGCCAGGCGTCTACGGTTTGCGACAGGTTCATGCCCAGCTCTTTGGCCATGTCGACCGTCTTGCTGGTCAGCGACAAGTTGATAGGGCGCTTAGAGGGTAGATTAGCAGGTTGGTTGGCGAGTGTATTGTGGATCATAGCGTGCCTCAAACACAGTAAGTAGGCTAAACATGCACATATTCTATGCGCATGGTCAAACTATGCAATAGCGTCTAAATCAATTGGCTGTATCAGCTGGCTAAATTAACCGGCTTAATCAGCCGACTAAATCAGCCGACTAAGTCAACTGATTGAGCCATTCAGTTAACGCCAGCAGCGCCAGCAGCATGAGGGCAATAGCAGGCATCACCGCACCCAGCCCCGCCCATGCTGCTAGCAGGCCCACCAGCGGCGGTAGCACAGCGCCGCCCGCATACGCACTGCCCGCTTGGCGGCCTATCACCACACGCGCCAGCTCGGGCGCAAAACGGCGCGCGGTCTCGTGCATGAGGCTGGGGTAGATAGGGGCAAAACCCAGGCCCATGCCAGCTACGGCCAACAGCGACAGCCACAGCGGGCCGTTGGCGGCAAATGCCAGCGCGCCCAGCACCGACAGTGCAATACCCAGCCGCACCAGCAAGCGGTTGCCCACACGGTCTGCCACCAAACCTATGGCAAATCTGCCCGCTGTGATGGCACCAAAATACACAGACATCCACACCCCTGCGCGCGTGGGGCTGAACTGGCGGCTGTCCACCAAAATACTGGCCAGCCAAATGCCCACGCTGCCCTCGGCGGCCACATAGATAAAGAAAGTAAATGGCGCAATCCACAGGGCGAGCGGGTTTGCGGGCTTGACGGCTGGCGGACTGCTGGGCCTGGCGTGTGCGGGGCTGGCGTGGGTGGCGTGGGTGTGGCTAGCGTCTGGTTGCGCGTTGGGTGCATGCGATGCGCCCGACAGCGGCACCCGGTGCCACAGGTGCAGCGTCAGTCCTAGCACTATCGCTAATGTTAGTTGCATCAACCCCAAGGTCAACGCGCCGCGCTGCCAGCCTGCGGCGCTGGCCATAGCGGCCCCTAAAATAAG
>JAYTPK010000250.1:0-57758 GCA_043747295.1 Polaromonas sp.
CACGCGCAGGCCCATGGGCATGTAGGTGTAAATGCCCGCGCCTAGCTTTTTGATCATGCCGGCGCGGGTCATCAGCTGGTGGCTGGCTACCTCGGCATCGGCTGGGGCTTCTTTGAGGGTAGAGACAAGGAACTGGCTGGCTTTCATGGGGCTGGATTCGCGGTAATGACTGATGGGCTGATAAATTAAAAGCAGTATGACTAGAAGCCAAGCGATAAATTCAATGGCGTAAAGTAGTAATAAATGCAACAGAGGGTTGCACTGGGCAAGCACACGTGCATAATGAACTTAATTTAAAAATTTGGAGTTGATTATGCTTGACCGGGACGGCTTTCGCCCGAACGTCGGCATCATCTTGCTCAACCAGAAAAACCAGGTATTTTGGGGCAAACGGATTCGCACCCATTCCTGGCAGTTTCCGCAGGGTGGCATTGACCGGGGAGAAAACCCTGAGCAGGCCATGTTCCGCGAGTTGCACGAAGAGGTGGGCTTACAGCCAGACCACGTGCGCATCGTGGCACGCACGCGAGACTGGTTGCGCTACGAGGTGCCAGACAGGTTTATCCGCCGCGAATCGCGGGGCCATTACCGTGGCCAAAAACAAATATGGTTTTTGTTGCAATTGGTGGGCTACGACACCGACCTAAACCTGCGCGCCACCGACCACCCCGAGTTTGACGCTTGGCGCTGGAACGACTACTGGGTGCCGCTGGACGTAGTGGTTGAATTTAAACGCGGTGTCTACGAAATGGCGCTGACGGAGCTGTCACGCTTTTTGCCGCGCCATGATGGTCACACCCATGATGAAGCCTTTGGCTCGCGTGGCGATTCGCGTTACCAGCAGCGCAGGCGCTTTGGCGAGCGCGGGGCTTTTAGCGCAGGTGGTTTTGGTGTTGATGGGCATTCAGCCGGTATGCCCGGTAGCCTGCACGATCTAGAGCCACACCGCCACCATTTTGCCGATATCGAGCTGCCGCCAGGCGCCAGCTTTGACCCGCACCCGCAAAGCAGCTACGCGCAAACGGCTAGCAATTTGAATAACGGTTTTGCTACGCGGTCTGATGTCAAAGCAGTTTTAGACACTACGCAACATGATGCAGACGACCACAGCCATGACCATAGCAGCGACATCAGCACCACCAACCATGAGCCTTAAGTCTTTTCTCAGCTTTACTTTGCGCCGTTCGGGAGTTATCAGTCAGTTCTCCATAGCATTACTGAGCTGTACACCAGCTATAGCTCAGTTGATCACTGCCAACCCTGACTGGAAAGAAATTGATGCTGCTGCACCGCCTACTTTTGAGCTACGCCGGTTAGTGTCATTTGAAGTGTCCACCAGTAGCAACCTGCAGTGGGGCATAGACCCAGAGACAGTGGTAATTGCCAACGACGGCACGGTACGTTATGTGGTGGTAGCACAGTCGCCCAGTGGGGTGATTA
Organism: Polaromonas sp.; assembly: GCA_043747295.1. Lineage (GTDB taxonomy): Bacteria > Pseudomonadota > Gammaproteobacteria > Burkholderiales > Burkholderiaceae_C > JAAFIP01. The sequence goes on from JAYTPK010000250.1 coordinate 1,441, forward strand.
ACGCAATGTACGAAGTTATCCGCTGCAACACCGCTGAATGGAAAACCTACGCGCGTTTTAACAAAGACAGCGGCTGGAGCAAGATAGCCGACGCACAATGGCAAAGCCTGGCCTTTAGCAATCCATCGCGCTATGCTCTGCGTCTAGCCCAGCAAGGGGTTTGTACAGGCGCTGCGGCAACGCAGACTGTGCGCGATATAGTGCGGTACCTTAAACAAGGTGGCCCTAACAGGTAACTTACATTATCTGAATGCTATTATTATAATAGCTATCTAATCAATAAATACTTGGACTACAAGCGAATTTTGTTACTTTTTAAGCACTAAATTGTTTTTATGCACCATCTCAGGCTCCCCGGTGTAGCCCAGCAAAGCTTCAAATTCAGTGGTAGCTTTGCGGCATATTAAACGCGCCTCAGCGCTGGCATAGTTGGCCAGGCCACGCGCAATTTCTTGGCCCTGCGCGTCGATGATGGCAATCACGTCGCCGCGCGAGAATTCACCCGTCACACCCACCATACCCACTGGCAACAAACTGGCTTTGCCTTCACGCAGGCGCGCTGCTGCACCATTGTCGACCAGCACGGCACCTGCTAACTGCAAATGGTCAGCCATCCACTGTTTGCGGGCTTGGTTTTTGGCCGTAGGCGCGACCAACAAAGTACCGATCGCCTCACCTTGGGTTAAGCGAACCAGTGCATTAGGCTCGCGCCCCCACGCTATCACTGTGCTAGCACCCGAGCCAGCTGCACGCTTGGCTGCAAGGATTTTGGTAAGCATGCCGCCCTTACCGATGGATGAGCCTGCACCACCGGCCATCTTTTCTAGCTCAGCGTCGCCAGCTTGCGCAACGTCGACAAACTTAGCGCCTGGGTCCTTGCGCGGGTCGGCAGTGAACAAGCCTTTTTGATCGGTGAGGATGATGTAGGCATCAGCGTCGACCAAGTTAGCCACCAGCGCGCCTAGTGTGTCGTTGTCGCCAAACTTAATCTCGTCGGTCACGACGGTGTCGTTCTCGTTGATAACGGGTATCACGTTATGTTGCAGCAACGTGAGCAGGGTGGAGCGGGCGTTGAGGTAGCGCTCACGGTCAGCCAGATCAGCGTGTGTCAGCAGCACTTGCGCGCTGCGCAGGCCGTGCTCGCGCAGCTTGGATTCGTACATCTGCGCTAGGCCCATTTGGCCTACAGCGGCGGCGGCTTGTTGCGCATGGATTTCTTTGGGCCGCGTAGCCCAGCCAAGGCGCTTCATGCCCTCGGCAATGGCCCCGCTAGACACCATGATGACCTCGCGTTTGTCTGCCATCAGTGCGGCCAGCTGCGCGCACCACAGGCCAATAGCCGCCTCGTCTAAACCACGGCCTTCGTTAGTCACCAAGCTGGAGCCGACCTTCACGACGATACGGCGTGCGCTGCGCAGTGTGTCGTTAGTCATCACGCGGTGCAAACCGTGGGTCGGTCACATCAGAGCCTGCTGCATCAGCATCAGAGCCTGGTGCGGCATCGGGTGTAGCAATAAATCGAGGGTCAATATACTCGGGCTCAGCGGCGGCTTTTTGAATGCTGCGCACATGCGCCATGATGGCTTGAATGAGTGGCTCGCAACCCTCCCGCGTGAGCGCGGAAATTTGGAACACCGGCAGTGAATCAGCGGCTTTGATTTTTAGCGCGGTGCGATAGCGTTTTACAAAGTCTTTGACCTTGGCCTCGCGCTCTTCGCTGGGCACCATATCTAACTTATTTAATACCAACCAGCGCGGTTTCACGTACAAATCGTTATCGTATTTCTTTAGCTCGCCCACAATCGCTTTGGCTTGCTTGACCGGGTCTACCGTGTCGTCAAACGGTGCGAAGTCGATCATATGCAGCAAAATACGGGTGCGCTGCAAATGGCGTAAAAACTGGTGGCCTAAACCTGCGCCTTCGCTGGCACCTTCGATCAAGCCAGGCACATCGGCCACGACAAAGCTTTGTTCAGGGCCTACGCGCACGACACCTAAGTTAGGGTGCAGCGTAGTAAATGGATAGTCAGCAATCTTGGGGCGGGCGTTAGAGATGGCAGAAATCAGCGTGGACTTACCTGCATTGGGCATACCCAATAAACCCACATCAGCCAGTACTTTCAGCTCTAGCTTGAGTTCTTTGTGATCACCTGGGTAGCCCATGGTTTTTTGGCGTGGTGCACGGTTGATAGCACTTTTGAATCGCAAATTGCCAAAACCACCGTCACCGCCTTTGGCGATCATGATTTTTTCACCGGGCACCAATAGCTCAAACAGCACGTCGCCGGTTTCAGCGTCGGTGATGATGGTGCCCACCGGCATTTTCAGGGTGACATCGTCGCCCATGGCGCCAAACATATCGCTGCCCATGCCATGCTCACCGCGCTTGGCCTCGTGTCGGCGCGAAAAGCGAAAGTCCACCAGCGTATTCAGGGCAATGTCAGCCACAGCCCACACGTGGCCACCGCGTCCACCGTCGCCACCGTTGGGGCCACCAAACTCTTTGTACTTTTCGTGGCGAAACGAGACGCAGCCGTTTCCCCCATCGCCTGCGGCGATGTCGATATAGGCTTCGTCAACAAACTTCATGGTATGAGTTTACTCAAAAAGAAATAGAAAAGCCCCGCGAGCGGGGCTTTGCATGGGGCAAACGCCACTCTGTGGCTTGCGTTGCCGCAGTGGCTTACGCCGCTGCAGTCACGTTCACGGTGTGCTTGTTCAGCGCACCTTTTTGGCCGAACGATACATTGCCGTCTACCAAAGCGAACAAAGTGTGGTCTTTGCCCATACCCACGTTGTTACCTGGGTGGAACTTAGTGCCACGCTGGCGAACGATGATCGCGCCAGCAGTGATGAGTTCACCACCGAAAGCTTTCACACCAAGCATCTTGGGGTTTGAATCCCGGCCATTTCGCGTAGAGCCGCCGCCTTTTTTCTGTGCCATGATTAAGCTCCAAAAAAATTATTTACGAATACCGCCGACGAGCTCGTCGGTCAGCTTTTTGAACTCGGCGAGTTTACCGTCACGCAGCAATGCTGCTTGCTCAGCCCAAGTCGATGCACTTGCAGCGCTGAAACGGCCACCTGATGCTTTGAGCATAGCGGTCATGTCATCAGCTTTTGCGGCTGCGAGTGCTGCAAAAGTAGTGATGCCGTTGTCGGCCAACACTTTTGCAATCTTTGGCCCAATGCCCTCGATGATTTCGATGTCGTCTTTGCCGCCTTTGGTAGCAGATAAGAGCGCTTTGGGAGCTGCGATGACTGCAGCTGCATCAGCTTTGAAAACACCGCCTTTGCCGTCAGCGATTTCCGCAATGAACAGCTCGGTGAAGTTTTGGCGATGGCCTTGGCGTTTTTGGTAGTGCTTGCGGCGACGCATTTTGAAAATGCGGACCTTATCACCACGTCCATGGGCCACGATGGTGGCTTTTATAGCTGCGCCAGGAACCAAGGGTGCGCCAATCAATAAATCAGCGCCGTTACCGACTGCTAAGATTTGATCCAACACAATTTCTTGGCCTACGTCCGCAGCGATCTGTTCTACTTTAAATTTTTGGCCAGCAGCAACTTTGTATTGTTTGCCACCGGTTTTTACGACCGCGTACATAAGAACCTCTTAAGAATATGTCTAAATGAGTGTCTGCAGACGGATTTCCACAGAGCCTTAGATTATAGCATGGTGAGTAAGTACTGACAATACTGCCTCCGGCGGCAGCTTATCTTGCTCTCGGGCGCTCAATATGAGTTGGCAGTTCTTATAATTTGCAATAATTCATCACCCACCTGGCTGCATAAATTGTCTGCAACTTCTACTACTACCGCCGCCACACTACAACTTGTTGCCAACGACATGGCCGAAGTTGACAAAGTAATCTCAGCACGGCTTGACTCCGGGGTGCCTTTGGTGGCCCAGGTGTCGCAATACATCATTTCAGCTGGCGGCAAGCGCTTGCGGCCCGCTTTGCTCCTTTTGATGTGTGGTGCTTTGGGCTACCGCGAACCGCAGCGCTTTAATTTGGCAGCGGTGGTGGAATTTATCCATACTGCCACCTTGCTGCACGACGATGTGGTGGACGAATCAGCCCTGCGCCGGGGCCGCTCGACGGCCAATGAAGTGTTTGGCAACCCCGCCAGTGTGTTGGTAGGAGATTTTCTGTATTCGCGGGCCTTTCAGATGATGGTCGACAGCGGGCAAATGCGGGTCATGGAAGTGCTGGCCGAGGCCACCAATGTCATCGCCGAGGGTGAGGTGTTGCAGCTGATGAATATGCACGACCCATCTTTGGATGAGGAGGGTTATTTACGAGTTATTCGTTCTAAAACCGCCAAATTGTTCGAGGCCAGCGCCCGATTAGCCGCTATTTTGATGGGGAGCAACGCTGCCACTGAGCAAGCCTGCGCTACCTACGGGCAAGCTATTGGCACTGCATTTCAGGTCATAGATGATGTTTTGGACTACGACGGGAATGCCCAAGAAATGGGCAAAAATCTAGGCGATGACCTGCGCGAAGGCAAGGCCACATTGCCATTGATCATCGCCATGCAACGTGCCTGCCCCGAGGACGCACAGTTAATCCGCACAGCCATAGAAACCGGTGGCCTGACGCAACTTAATCAAGTCATAAGCATCGTGCGCTCCACGGGAAGCCTTGAAGCTACCCGACAAGCCGCAGCACAAGAAGCTCAGCGTGCAATTGACGCGATAGCCCACCTTTCTGACAATGCTTACAAAAAAGCCCTTGAAAGCCTTGGCGAGCAATTGCTAGAGCGCCGTGTATAACTACATTGGACGCCTTGAGAAATGATTTCTTGGCAATTTTGCCCTCAATCGGGGCATAAATGCGACAAAACCCCTCCTGTATGCCCATGCGCTGCATGATCACTCCGGCGCGAGGTTTACAGGCTAGCCGCTATCAGCGATGATGCAAATGCTTTAAAGGTACAACATAAGATAAAACTAGATTAGTAACCGATATCAGTTAAGCTCATTTACCGTCTATATTCACTTACTTTTTTTAATAAGACCGATTCTTCATGGCCGCTGTAGAAATTCCCGCTAACCCCAACACCGCTGTAGCACTACCTGGTATGGGCCGTGCTTTAGTTATGGCGGGAAAGTTAGCGCAAAAAGCGGCCGAGGATATCTATAAAAAATCGCAGGCAAATCGCAGCAGCTTTATTGCTGAATTAACTGGCTCTGGGGCGGTGTCAGCCTCTGATTTAGCCCATACCATGTCGGTCGCTTTTGCTGCTCCGCTACTGGATTTAGACGCTATCGACCCACAGCGTCTGCCCAAAGGCCTGCTGGATCAAAAGCTATGCCAAAGTCTGCGTGTGGTGGTACTGAGCAAGCGTAATAACCGCTTAATTGTGGCTACAGCCGACCCATCTGACCAAGTGGGTGCTGAAAAGATCAAATTCTCTACCCAAATGGGTACTGACTGGGTAATTGCAGAGTACGACAAACTCTCCAAGCTGGTAGACGCTACCACGGTGAGTGTCAGCGATGCTATGGACAGCATCGTGAGTGGTGATTTCGAATTTGACGAGACTTCCATGGAGGTGGCAAACGACATTGAAGACGAAGCCGCCACTACAGATGTTGAAGATGCTCCTGTTGTTAAGTTTTTGCAAAAAATGTTGATCGACGCATTCAACATGCGGGCCTCAGATTTGCATTTTGAGCCCTACGAACACACTTACCGTGTACGCTTCCGTGTCGATGGTGAACTGCGTGAAATAGCATCGCCGCCTGTAGTTATTAAAGACAAACTGGCCTCACGAATCAAGGTGATCTCCAAACTCGACATCTCAGAAAAGCGCGTACCTCAAGATGGCCGCATGAAGATGAAGATGGGACGCGACAAGATGATTGACTTTCGTGTCAGTACCTTGCCCACCATGTTTGGAGAGAAGATCGTTATCCGTATTTTGGACCCGTCCAGCGCCAAACTAGGCATCGATGCTTTGGGTTATGAGCCAGAAGAAAAGGTACGTTTACTCAAAGCGATTGAGCGGCCGTACGGCATGGTGCTGGTCACTGGGCCTACTGGCTCAGGCAAAACAGTGTCCCTGTACACCTGCTTGAACCTGCTCAATAAACCAGGTGTCAATATCTCTACAGCAGAAGACCCTTGCGAGATTAACTTGCCAGGTGTGAACCAAGTAAACGTGAACGAAAAAGCCGGAATGACTTTTGCTGTTGCTTTAAAGTCTTTTCTGCGCCAAGACCCAGATGTCATCATGGTCGGTGAGATACGTGATTTGGAGACTGCTGACATCGCCATCAAAGCCGCTCAAACCGGCCACATGGTGATGAGTACCTTGCACACCAACGATGCACCTACCACTTTGACCCGCATGCGCAATATGGGCATTGCGCCGTTTAATATCGCCTCCAGCGTGATACTAATCACTGCGCAGCGATTGGCTCGCCGCTTGTGCCTCAATTGCAAAGCCCCGGCAGATATTCCGTATGAAAACTTAATTGACGCGGGCTTTAAGGAAGATCAGGTAGATGGCACTTGGTCGCCTTACAAACCAGTGGGTTGCTCCATGTGCAATAACGGCTACAAAGGTCGCGTAGGTATTTACCAAGTGATGCCCATCAGCGAAGACATGCAGCGGTTGATTTTGGCTGATGCGAGTGCCTTGGATATTGCGACTCAGTCGGAAACCGAAGGGGTACGCAGCTTACGACAATCAGGTTTAAGCAAAGTACGCTTGGGCCTAACATCGCTGGAAGAAGTTCTGGCGTGCACCAATACATAATGGCGTGCCACAGATTTACATTAGCATGCTGAGAACTAACGGATAACGAGGATTGAATGGCCACAACGATCAAAAAAGCCGAAGCCAAAGATTTTGTCTTTGAGTGGGAGGGTAAAGACCGTGGCGCCAAAGTGGTGCGCGGTGAGATGCGCGCTATCGGAGAAAACCAGGTGCAAGCAGCGTTGCGCCGTCAAGGCATTTTGGTCACTAAGGTTAAAAAGCGCCGTATGCGCACCGGGCAACGGATCAAGCCGAAAGATATTGCGATATTCACACGCCAGTTGGCTACCATGATGAAGGCTGGCGTTCCACTTTTGCAATCTTTTGATATTGTAGGTAGAGGAAATCCAAACGCTAGCGTCACCAAACTATTGAATGATGTGCGCACAGATGTCGAAACAGGCACATCGCTATCCGGTGCGTTTCGCAAATACCCCATGTATTTCGATAATTTGTATTGCAACTTGGTTGAAGCTGGTGAGGCCGCTGGTATTTTGGAGTCGTTGTTAGACCGCCTGGCGGTTTATATGGAAAAAACCGAGGCTATCAAATCCAAGATTAAATCTGCTTTGATGTACCCCGCATCGGTGGTTGTGGTTGCGTTTGTGGTTGTTGCTGTGATCATGATTTTTGTGATCCCTGCTTTCAAGCAGGTATTTAGTTCTTTCGGCGCAGATTTGCCGGCACCAACGCTGTTTGTAATTGCCATGAGCGAGTTTTTCGTCAAATGGTGGTGGCTTATTTTTGGCGGCATTGGCTTTGGCGGCTACTTTTTTATGCAAGCTTGGAAGCGCAACGAAAAAGTCCAGAAATTTATGGATCGCGCGCTGCTCAAAATGCCAGTATTTGGTACTTTGATTGAAAAATCTTGCATTGCACGCTGGACCCGTACCCTAGCGACTATGTTTGCTGCAGGTGTACCCTTAGTCGAAGCGCTGGATTCAGTAGGCGGTGCTTCGGGCAACTCTAAATACGCGGATGCAACAGTCAAAATCCAGCAAGAAGTCTCTACTGGAACATCGCTGACTTCGGCTATGACCAACGCCAACTTGTTCCCCTCAATGGTCATTCAAATGACCGCAATTGGTGAAGAATCTGGCTCAATTGATCACATGCTAGGCAAAGCAGCTGATTTTTACGAAGCCGAGGTCGATGATATGGTGGCGGGCTTGTCCAGCTTAATGGAGCCGATCATCATCGTGTTTTTAGGCACCATCATTGGCGGCATCGTTGTATCGATGTACTTGCCCATCTTTAAGCTCGGCCAGGTGGTTTAATGGCAGGGTTGTGGTGGCTGGACGCCGCACTGATCGGCTTAATGGGCTTGATGGTCGGTAGTTTCCTGAATGTGGTTATCCACCGTTTGCCCAAAATGCTAGAGGCCCAATGGGCTGCTGAATGCGCATCACTGAGTCAGCCCGAAGTTGCAGAAACCGGGGATCAAACCTCGCCCAAAGTAGATAAATTTAACCTCATGGTGCCGCGATCACGTTGCCCGCAATGCGGTCACATAATTGCTTGGTACGAGAACGTCCCCGTCATCAGCTACCTTGTATTGCGCGGTAAATGCTCGGCATGTAAGGCCCCCATCAGCCTTCGCTACCCAGCAATAGAGTTGATCACAGGTGCACTATTTTTCTTTTGCGCTGCGCGTTTCGGCTGGACCATGACTACCGTGGTCTGGTGCTTATTTTGCGCTGCCATAGTTGCGCTTGCTGGCATTGACTGGGACACCACGCTACTGCCAGACGACATCACTTTGCCCCTCCTGTGGCTTGGCTTGATTGTGGCTGCGCTGCGCTGGAACCCTGCCGTCAATCTGTCAGATGCCTTATGGGGGGCTGTAGCTGGCTATTTATCACTTTGGGCCGTGTACTGGGTGTTTAAGCTAGTCACTGGAAAAGAGGGCATGGGCTATGGCGACTTTAAACTCTTGGCGGCATTGGGCGCTTGGTTTGGCTGGCAAGCTTTGGTACCCATTATTTTAATGTCATCTGTTATCGGCGCTATCGTGGGCATTGCTATGAAAATGTCCACCGGATTGCGCGAGGGTGGCTATATCCCGTTCGGGCCTTTCTTAGCGGGCGCGGGTTTAACCGCCTTGATCTTTGGTCCCCAGTCTATTTTGCGCGCAGTCGGTCTTTAAGGCAAAGCGTTGCCTTAAGTTTTGAACGTCGCTATGCACCCCACACGTTTAGGGCTCACAGGCGGGATCGGCAGCGGTAAAAGTACCGTGGCCCTTATGTTGCAACAACTGGGTGCAGCGGTGATTGATGCTGACGCACTGTCTAAACAAGTAACGGGCCCTGGTGGGGTTGCGATGCCTTTGATTGAAAAAGCCTTTGGTAGCAACATGGTTGCCAGTGACGGCAGTCTCAATCGCAACATGATGCGCCAGTTAATCTTGAGTGATCCACAAGCTAAAACTAAACTAGAAGCCATCGTTCACCCCGCGGTAGGCCAAGCCATCGCAGACCAACAGAGCACAGCCATTGTTACTGGTAAAAAACTGATCGTATTGGACATACCGCTGTTAGTTGAATCTGGTCGTTGGCGTGCCCAGTTGGGCCATGTGGTGGTGATCGACTGCTCGCAGGCCACACAAATGCAACGTGTGTTGGCCAGGCCCAGTAGCCAAGGCTGGACCGAACAACAAGTGCAAAACATCATGTCGCTGCAGGCTACCCGTGCGCAGCGCTTGGCAGCTGCTGACACCGTCATTTACAACGATGGTATCGATTTGCAAACACTGCATACACACGTGCTTCAATTGGCGCACCAGTTCGGGCTATGATTACGCAAGTTGAAAGTGCATTGTGATTGTCTACGAATACCCCTTTAATGAACGCTCCCGCACCTATTTGCGGCTAGAGCACCTGTTTCAGCGCCTTGGTGTGCTGCTGGCGCGAGAGTCTGCGCTGGACCACCATTTTGCTTTTGTCACTATTTTCGAAATCATTGAGGTAGGTGCGCGTTCCGACCTGAAATCTGAACTGCTCAAAGACCTAGAAAAGCACAAGCAGCAGTTCATCGCTTACCGTGGCAACCCTTCAATCGCTCAAAACGCCTTGGACCAAGTGATCGAGCAGTTAGAGCTGTCGTTTGCTAACCTTAATGGCTTACCTGGCAAAGCAGGTAATACGCTCAACGATAACGAGTGGGTAGTCAGCGTGCGTAGCCGCATTGGCATTCCTGCAGGCACCTGCGAATTTGACCTGCCGGCCTATTATCACTGGCAGCATCATAACGTCGAGCGTCGCCGCACTGATCTGAGCCGCTGGGCCAGCAGCCTATGGCCCATGGCACACAGCGTTAATCTGCTGCTCAAACTATTGCGTGAAACTGGCTCAGCCCAAATGGTCATGGCCACCAACGGTCAATACCAGCAAACCTTGCCCCAAGGTCGCAGCTTCCAGCTACTACGCTTGCGCATGGACCCTAGCTTGGGCGTGATTCCAGAAATCAGCGGTAACCGCCTCATGGTGTCGGTGCGCATGATGCGCGAGGCCGCTGATGACAAACTGGCCACGGTCAGCGGTGAAGACGCCAGCTTTGAGCTGACGCTGTGCGCTTAAGTTATGCCTGTTTGACTCTTATTTGATGAACTTGCCACACCATGAGCTCACATGCGCCTGCCAACCCATCGCGCCCCGCCAAGCCTGCGATCGTTATCTGCCCTAGCTGCAAAGGCGATAGCGTATTTGCTCCTAGCAACCGTTGGCGACCGTTTTGCAGCGAGCGTTGTAAAGACTACGACTTAGGTGCCTGGGCCAGCGAGTCTTTTCGCGTCCCTAGCGCTGTACCACCCCCTGATGAACTACTGGGTGATACAAATATAGAAAACTTGCATTAAATTACGCTGTAGTCCAAGTATTTATTGACTTAATAGCTATTAAATTTATAGCAAATTCGTTGATTTTTTTATTTTCTTCTTGGCAATGCATGGTGTCCTTATCTACCATGGTGGTTAAGGCACGCTAGGCTTAATATGTGTTGCCCTCTAGCTGCGCTGCTATCTTCGCGTTGTATCCACCTCAACGAGTTTGGACAATAAGAAAACCGCCCGAAGGCGGCCTTTAGTTAAGCGGCTAAATTTACTTTAGCTTCACTTCTTTGTATTCCACGTGCTTGCGAGCTTTTGGATCAAACTTGCTGATCAACATTTTCTCGGGCATGGTTTTTTTGTTTTTGGTTGTGGTGTAGAAATGGCCGGTACCTGCAGTAGATTCCAGCTTAATTTTTTCGCGTCCGCCTTTTGCCATGATCGTTCTCCTTAAGCTTGGCCACGTGCGCGCATGTCAGCGAGCACAGCATCGATACCGTTTTTGTCGATTAAACGCAAAGCTGCGCTGGTGATACGCAAGCGCACCCAACGATTTTCGGTTTCGACGAAGAAACGACGATATTGCAAGTTTGGCATAAACCGGCGCTTGGTTTTATTGTTGGCGTGGGAAACATTGTTTCCTACCATGGGCTTTTTGCCCGTTACGTCGCAGACGCGTGCCATATGAAGCACTCCTAAAGTCAAATTAACGGCTTATGCCGCACCTCGCTCTACTTTTGGCAAACTAAGTTGCCACTTGCAAGCGGTCTAACTGTCCTTTTTTCGGACAGCCTTAAATTATAACCCGAACCAGCCAGACCGCCTAGATTGGCAGGTCTAGCCAATTGATTTGGAGATTAAAAGGGCATTTAAGCCGTGTTTTGCTCTAAAAAGCGCTGGGCATCCAATGCGGCCATGCAACCCGTGCCTGCACTGGTAATAGCTTGGCGGTAGACATGGTCTTGCACGTCTCCAGCGGCAAACACCCCCGGCACGCTCGTCATGGTGGCCATGCCTTTAAGGCCTGACTGGGTAATGAGATAGCCGTCTTGCATCTCCAGGTGCCCTTTGAAAATGTCGGTATTGGGCGAATGGCCAATAGCGATAAAGCAACCTTTGAGCGTCAAATCCTCGGTTTTACCATCGACCGTACTTTTTAAACGAACGCCAGTTACGCCACTGGCATCCCCCAGCACTTCTTCCAGCGTGTTGAAGGTTTTGAGCAATATCTTGCCCTCTTTCACGCGCTCCATCACTTTGTCTACCAAAATCGGCTCGGCTTTGAATTTGTCGCGGCGGTGTACTAGATACACTTTGCTGGCAATGTTGGACAGGTACAGCGCCTCTTCCACTGCTGTGTTGCCGCCGCCTATCACGCAGCACACCTCGCCACGGTAGAAAAAGCCGTCGCAGGTGGCGCAACCGCTTACGCCTTTGCCCATAAAAGCGGTCTCAGAAGGCAAGCCAAGATATTTGGCCGAAGCGCCCGTAGCCAAGATTAACGAGTCGCAGGTGTAAGTGCCTGAGTCGCCCGTCAAAGTAAATGGGCGCTTGGAAAAATCGACCTTGTTAACGTGATCGAAAATAATTTCAGTTTTAAAGCGCTCTGCGTGCTCTAAAAACCGTTGCATGAGCTCGGGACCTTGTACACCGTGAACGTCAGCAGGCCAGTTGTCCACCTCGGTGGTGGTCATTAATTGGCCGCCTTGGGCAATGCCGGTGATGAGGACTGGGTTTAAATTGGCGCGGGCGGCATACACCGCTGCGGTGTAGCCTGCGGGGCCTGAGCCCAGAATTAATACTTTGGCGTGTTTCATAAGGGACAACTTGTAAGAAGATTTGTTGCTGTTTAACTACAACTAGGTTAAAGTGGGACTTACTAACACTGTAGTCAAGTGCGTACACTACATGAAAACTTAGATATTTATCAAAGTTGTGACAATGTACGCATTAAATTTGCATATTGTGATTTTAGTGCTACCTGCATCAATAATTAGTGAGGGTCAAGAATGTCCATGTTGTCCAATTTAGAGCTGATTCGCCGTGTGCCACTGTTTTCTATGCTTACGCCAAGCCAAGCTGAATCGGTGTCTGAGGCAGTTATCAAGCGCCGCTTCAAGCGTGGTGAGCTGATTGTCGAGCAAGGTAAAAAGTCTAATGCCTTGTTCATTATTTTGACTGGCCGGGCCCGTGTGCTCACTACCGACACACGCGGTCGCGAGGTGATCTTGGCCAACTTAGCCCCAGGCGACTACATCGGCGAGATGTGCCTGATCGATAACGAGCCGCACTCCGCTACCGTGCGTGCTGAAGTTCAAACCGATGTGCTGATGCTGGGCCGTGTCGAATTTGCCCGCTGCTTGCCTGAGAACACCTCTATGGCCTATGCCGTGATGAAAGGCCTGGTGCAGCGCCTGCGCCATGCTGACCGAAAGATCGAATCCTTAGCGCTGATGGACGTGTATGGCCGTGTGGCGCGCGCGCTGATGGAGGCCTCTGAGCCTGACGCTGACGGACAGGCCGTGATCCGCGACAAGGTGTCGCGCCAAGACTTGGCCAAAATGGTGGGTGCCTCGCGCGAGATGGTCAGCCGTGTGATGAAAGACCTAGAAGAGCGTGGTTATATTGAAACATTGGCCAATAACTCAGTTTTGATCAAAGAGCGCCTGGGCACTTTGGGCTGATAGGCCCAAAAACTCAGCCTGCTGCACTGCCGCACATGCGCTGTGCGTTACAAATTGCGCTGAGGCTATATTAGCAGCCAGATAGGGTAAGCTTGCTCCTTGCAATGACTTACTCTTTAGACACCTTAAATAGCCGCGCCTCGCAGCGCGCCGCCCCCTCAGCCGGACGTAAATTTGCCCATGAAATTGTGTTGATCGCTGGTGCTGTAGCGCTGGTGTATTGGCTGCTGGCCCTGCTGAGCCATTCCTTGGCCGATGCCGCCTGGTCCACCTCGGGCACAGGCAATGGCTTGGCCACCATCAACTGGGCGGGCAAGCTAGGTGCGCGTTTGGCTGACGCGAGCTATTACTTATTAGGTTTTTCTGTGTGGTGGTGCGTGCTAGCCTGTGCCGTAGCTTGGCTGGGCGCGCTGGCGCGCTGGTTGCGCAGCAGCGTGGGGCAGCCAGTTTCGTCCAATACATCCTCTGGCAAATCATCTTCCACATCTACCACCGCACCAACACACCACGTCCCTCACCGTACGCTGTTTTGGATTGGCCTTGTCTTGCTGCTGCTTGCCAGTTGCATGTTGGAGTGGACGCGCTTGTACCGCTTTGAAGCGCGTCTGCCAGGTCATGCTGGTGGTGTGCTGGGCTACATTGCAGGCCGCGCAGGCATGCAATGGTTGGGCTTTACTGGTTCAGGCTTGGTCGGCATTGGTTTAGCGGTGCTTGGAAGCGCTTGGGCATTTGGTTTTTCATGGGCGCGCTGGGCTGATGGCATTGGCGCATGGGTGGTTAACCTATGGGAGCAACGCCGCGAAAAACGCGAAGCCGCACAAGATATTGCTATGGGCAGCCAAGCCGCCCGCGAGCGTGAAGAAGTGGTCAGCGTAGAGCGCGCCGAGAGCGAAGAGCTGCACCCCGCCCCTATCGTCATGCCGCAACGCAGTGTGGTGCGCGAGCAAGTTGAACCTACTTTGGTCGACGTGTTGGTGGATGTGCCGCAAAGCGCCCGAGTAGCCAAAGAGCGGCAAAAACCTCTATTCAGCGAAATGCCTGACAGCAAATTGCCGCAAGTCGATTTGCTAGACGGCGCGCAGCTGCGCCAAGAAACTGTGGCCCCCGAGACGCTGGAGATGACCAGCCGAATGATTGAGAAAAAACTCAAAGACTTCGGCGTAGAGGTGCGCGTAGTAGCCGCCCTGCCCGGCCCTGTTATTACACGCTACGAGATTGAACCCGCTACGGGCGTCAAAGGCTCACAAGTGGTGGGCTTGGCGCGTGACTTGGCGCGTTCTTTATCGCTAGTGTCCATCCGCGTGGTAGAGACGATTCCTGGCAAAAACTATATGGCCTTGGAGCTGCCAAACGCCAAGCGCCAGAGCATCAAATTGAGTGAAATTTTAGGCTCGCAGGTGTACAACGAAGGCAAGTCTTTGCTAACGATGGGCTTGGGCAAAGACATCATGGGCGCGCCGATTGTGGCCGATCTGGCCAAGATGCCGCATGTGCTGGTAGCAGGCACTACCGGCTCGGGCAAATCGGTGGGTATCAACGCCATGATTTTGAGCTTGCTGTACAAGGCCGAGGCGCGCGATGTGCGCATGCTGATGATTGACCCCAAGATGCTGGAGATGAGCGTATACGAGGGCATACCGCACCTGCTGTGCCCGGTGGTGACCGACATGCGCCAAGCGGCCCACGGCTTGAACTGGTGCGTGATGGAGATGGAGCGGCGCTACAAACTGATGAGCAAAATGGGTGTGCGTAACCTGGCTGGCTACAACGTGAAAATGGACGATGCCAAGGCACGTGGTGAGTTCATCTACAACCCCTTCAGCCTCACACCTGATTCACCCGAGCCGCTAGAACGTTTGCCCCACATCGTAGTGGTAATCGACGAGCTGGCTGACTTGATGATGGTGGTGGGCAAAAAGATTGAAGAACTGATTGCACGCCTGGCCCAAAAAGCCCGCGCCGCAGGCATCCATTTGATTTTGGCTACACAGCGCCCCAGCGTAGACGTGATTACCGGCTTGATCAAAGCCAACATCCCCACCCGCATTGCTTTCCAAGTGTCCAGCAAGATCGACAGCCGCACTATCCTCGACCAAATGGGCGCTGAGGCGCTGCTAGGCATGGGCGACATGTTGTACATGCCCAGCGGCACGGGCCTGCCTATCCGCGTGCACGGCGCGTTTGTCAGCGACGAAGAAGTGCACCGTGTGGTGGCTTACCTAAAAGAACAAGGCGGCGAACCTAATTACATCGAAGGAGTGCTCGAGGGCGGAACTGTGGACGGCGAAGATGGTCTGACCCTAGACGGCGAAGGCGGCGGCGGGGAAAAAGACCCGATGTATGACCGCGCCGTAGATATTGTGCTGAAAAACCAAAAAGCCAGTATTTCATTGGTACAGCGGCATTTAAGCATTGGCTATAACAAAGCCGCTAATTTGCTAGAAGCCATGGAGAAAGCGGGCTTAGTGACCGCGATGAACGGCCGTGGACAGCGCGAGATTTTGGTACCGGGTAGAAACGATTGACATAGAAAGCCTTCATGATTAAAGCGATAGTTGCTGCGGTTTTAATAGCTACTTATGCAATGGATACTTGGGCTGATGGCTTAAATAGCCTAGAGAACTTTCTTAAGTCTACTAAGTCGGGGCGTGCTGACTTTACCCAAACCGTCACGTCCCCTGCACGCGATGGACAAGCACCCAGGGTTAAAAACTCTACGGGTACGTTTGAATTTGCACGGCCCAACCGCTTTAAATTTGTCTACAAAAAACCGTTTGAACAAGTGCTGGTCGCTGATGGCCAAACGCTGTGGATGCACGACATAGACTTAAACCAAGTCACCGCTAACAAACAAGCCAACATCTTGGCCAGCACGCCAGCGGCCATCATCGCGTCTTCGCCTGACCTGAAAAGTCTAGAGCAGCATTTCAGCCTCAAGGCAGCCCCGACGTCGGCTGGCGATGCTGAAGGCACCAGCTGGGTATTGGCCACGCCGAAGGCCAAGGAGGGCAGCTTGCAGACCATTCGGGTAGGCTTTAGAACCGCCACGAGTGAGCTGGCGAGCTTAGACATTGTGGACACGTTTGGCCAACGGTCGCAGCTGAAGTTTCAAAAGTTCGAGGTCAATCCCGTGCTGGCTGGCGATGTGTTTGTGTTCAAACCTCCTGCTGGGGCGGATGTGATTAAGCAGTAGGTTGTATTTATTGATGCTATTTATTTAATAGCTACGTAATCAATAAATACTTGGACTATTGGCATATTTCGTTGGTAAATAGTGCTTTTACTTAGTTGGTTTGATGATTTCGCGTTCTTTGAGGCATCTAGAAACTACGAGCCGCGTGACTTAACTGCCATGTTGAGCAGGTTGAGCGGTGAGAACGTATCCAATCCTGTTCGCTTTACTCCGTTCGCCCTGAGCTTGTCGAAGGGTTCGCTAGGGCTTCGACAAACTCAGAGAGAACGGGATGGGTTTATACGAACAGTATTGGGAACGTATCGCTGGGAAAACTGCAGTGAGGTGCGGCCCACCAACTTCAGATGACTACAGCCCTATTCTCCAACTAAAAGTGCTTTTATAAGCGAATCTGGCCTTCGCCATACACCACATACTTCAGCGACGTCAGCCCCTCAATACCCACCGGCCCGCGTGCATGAAACTTGTCGGTACTAATGCCAATTTCAGCACCCAGCCCAAACTCAAATCCGTCCGCAAAACGCGGGCTGGCGTTCACCATCACACTGGCCGAATCTACCTCACGCAAAAAACGCTGCGCATGGATGTGGTTGGTGGTAATGATGGCATCAGTGTGGTGCGATGAGTAATGGTTGATGTGCGCAATCGCAGCGTCTAAACCGTCCACCACCTTGATGCTGATAATCGGTGCGAGGTATTCTTCAAACCAATCTTGTTCAGTAGCCGGAATGATTTTTGCTATAGATGTAATAGCTGTTTGAGCAGTTAATACTTGGACTGCAGCCTGATCACAGCGCATTTCTACGCCTTTATCAGCATAAATTTTGGCAATCAGCGGCAAAAACTCTGCCGCTACGTCTTTGGCCACCAGCAAGCTTTCAATGGCGTTGCATGGGCTGTATTTTTGTGTCTTCGCGTTGTCGGCCACCTTCACTGCCATTGCCATATCGCATGACGCATCTACATAAACATGGCAGTTGCCGTCTAGGTGTTTGATGACAGGTACCTTGGCATCGCGGCTGATGCGCTCGATCAGGCCTTTTCCGCCGCGCGGAATGACCACATCCACATACTGCGGCATGGTGATCAATTGACCAACGGCTTCGCGGTCGGTGGTGGGCACCAATTGCACCGCGTCTTCGGGCAAGCCTGTCTCGCGCAAGGCTTGGCGTACCAGTGCTGCCAAGGCGCGGTTAGAGTCAATGGCCTCTGAACCACCGCGCAAAATGCAGGCATTGCCGCTTTTGATCGACAGCGACGCCGCCTCGATAGTCACGTTAGGACGGCTTTCGTAAATCATGCCAAACACGCCGATTGGTACGCGCATTTGGCCTACGCGGATACCGCTGGGCTGCTGCTTCATACCAATGATGTCGCCAATGATGTCGGGCATGGTGGCCAGTTGCTCGCAGCCTTGGGCGCACACGTCGAGCACTTGGGGTGTGAGTTTGAGGCGGTCCACCAGGGGTGCGGCCAGGCCAGCAGCCACTGCGCGTTGCAGGTCTTTGGCGTTATCAGCTTGCAGGGCGGCAGTGTTCTGGCGCAGCAAACGCGCTAGCGTACGCAGGGCACTCGATTTGTCGCTAGACGCAGCACGCGCCATGTGCGCACTGGCGGTCTTGGCTTGCAAGCCCATGGCCTGCATGAGCTCGGTGGTGGAAATGGCATTCATGCACGTATTTTCGCACTTTTGTGCTGCGCAAACCTAGGGTAAAGCGCGGCTAGGTGATCAACGCCGCCCCCCCGCACAGCGCGTTAAAAGCGCAAGGCCACGCATCGCTGGCCTTGCCGATTGTTTGAACTCAAGGAGTTTTCGTATGTTGTCATTTACAAAATCTTTAGTTGGTGGTGCAGTAGCGGCCACCGCGCTGTGGGCTGTTGTTGGCGTTAACGCACAAACCACAACGCCTGCAGCGCCCTCTGCTACCCCGCCTGCACCAGCAGCCTCTGCTAAAAATACTCCACATGGCAAAGGCCAACGCCACCCGCATGGCTTCAAATCACTGGATGCCAACAAAGACGGGCTGCTGTCAGCAGACGAATTAAAAGCTTTTCACGCTGCACATTAGGGCAAGCGCCCGACAGCCAAGTAACTGCTAACGCGATGCGTAGCAATGCATCGCACTGACGTTTTAGTTTTATCTACGCGCCGCTGGGCTTCATTAAGGCACGCACGTCCAGCTCGTAGCTTTTAAGCGTTTGCACTGCTTTAGCACGTTGCGCTAGTGTGGTGATGGCGTGTACTGCGGCAAATGACTCACAGCCCTCGCGCACCATGGTTTGCGCGTAGGCGCGATAGGCTGGATCAGGCGAGTTGATGCTGCGGGCAATGTAGGTGCGCAGGCTGGTTTGCACTGCCGGTGAGGTTGGTTTGGTGCTAGCTAGCGTGCGCACAAGGTCTACGCCATCTTTTTGGCGCTGTACACGCTCTTTTAGGCTTAACGCTGCGTCAAAAGTTGATGTTTGAATGGTGCGTTCAATCACTGCAATTTGCGCCGCCTCCAGCTTGCCATAAAACCTTTCGCTGCGGCTGATGGCATCCTTCAGGCGTTTGGCGCTGCGCTCGGCAGGGCTGGCGCTAATATAGTCTTTGGTGAATTCGGCGATGCTTTTTTGCTGCTTTTTTTGCATGACCGTGATTTGCTGCGCGGTGATGGTGGGGGCTAGGTCAGCCACGCCGGGCAGGGCTTTGTCGATCACGGTGTCGACCATCACGGTAATCTCGTTAAACACATCGCAGGCTTGGGCAGAGCTGATGTTATTGGCCATAAGGTTTTGGCTTTTTTGCAGCAGTGCGGCCACCTTGGGCAGCTCGCTTTGGCGGTGCCACGCCATCAGTGCTGCCAGCTGCTCGCGCACTACAGGGCTTTGCTGGTCATTAAAGTCCACATAGCCGTCTAGCCACCAGTAGGCTAAGTCGGGCGCTTGTTTATAGGCAATTTTGATGGCACTGCACGCGCCCACCAAGCTGACCGCCAGTGCAGCAAGCATAATCAATACCCAACGACGGAGTTGTACTATGGAATTGGACATTGTCATCATGGCGGCGGGCAAAGGCACCCGTATGAAAAGTAAGTTGCCTAAAGTGTTGCACAAATTGGCTGGGCGCGCTTTACTGCGGCATGTTATTGACACGGCCAGCAGCTTAAAACCGCGCAGCATGGTGGTGATCACCGGCCACGGCGCTACGCAAGTGATAGCGGCTTGTGCAATTTATTCAGAGCCTGCCAGCCTGTTCGACCTAAAATTTGTGACCCAAGAGCCTCAGTTGGGCACAGGCCACGCTGTGCAACAAGCCGTGCCCGTGCTGGGCGATGCTGGCATCACTTTGATCTTAAACGGAGATGTGCCTTTGATTACCCAAGCCAGTCTGCAGGCCTTGGTTGAAGCCAGCCAAGGCAAACAATTGGCCTTGCTGTCAGTGGACTATGGCGACCCTACAGGCTACGGCCGCGTGGTCAGGCAGGGTGAATTTGTGCAAGCGATTGTGGAACATAAAGACGCCACCCCCGCGCAGCGCGAGATTACCGAATGGTACAGCGGTGTAATGGCCGCCCCTACTGCCCTGCTGAAAAAATGGCTCAGCCAGTTAGACAACAAAAACTCGCAAGGCGAGTACTACCTGACCGACATTGTCAAAATGGCGGTGAGCGACGGCACTGGTTGCGTAGCCGTTAAAACCACCGATGGCCTGCAGGTAGCTGGCGTCAACAGCCCCGTGCAATTGCAGGAACTTGAGCGGCAATACCAGCACAGCTTGGCCTACGCGCTGATGGAGCAAGGCGTGCGCATAGCCGACGCAGCGCGCATCGACATACGCGGCAGCCTGACCTGCGGCCAAGACGTAAGCATTGATGTGAACTGCGTGTTTGAAGGCAGCGTGCTGTTGGCAGATGACGTAAAAATTGGTGCCAACTGTCATATCGCTAACTGCGCCATTGCCACTGGTGCTGTGATTCACCCCTTTACGCACATCGACGGCGGGCCCATTGTCGATTCAAAGAACTATGGTGAAAAACTAGGCGTGCAGGTAGGCGCAGGTGCATTGATTGGCCCGTTTGCACGCCTGCGCCCAGGCGCATTGCTGGGCGACGAGGTGCATATTGGCAATTTTGTAGAGATTAAAAACTCCACTATGGCCAAGGGCGCTAAAGCCAACCACTTGGCTTACTTGGGTGATGCCACCGTAGGCGAAAGGGTTAACTACGGCGCGGGCAGCATTACGGCCAACTACGACGGTGCCAACAAGCACCGCACAGTGATAGAGGCTGACGTTCACATTGGCAGCAACTGCGTTTTGGTAGCACCCGTCACCATTGGCGCAGGCGGCACAGTGGGCGGCGGCTCTACCATTACCAAAGACACAGCACCCGGCGCCCTGAGCGTGGCACGTGGCAAACAAACCAGTATGGCTAACTGGACTAGGCCGGTTAAAACGAAAGTTTGACACCCCCACACTAGTGTCTTTAAATTGAAAGAGGGTTTGTCAGAAACCCTACCGTCCAGTTTGGGTTTTTGCGACACGTTAGGCCCGTGATCGTGAATTTAGTGCGAACTGACTAATTTTTATCCACTTAGTCAGCGGACGCAGCGCAACGCGGCATAACATTAGTGCACCACAATAGTGAAACCCTGCGCGCTAAACCTATCCGGCTTGGCGCAGGTTGCAGTATTCACGCCACTTTTTTCCAATTGTCAGCGCTGTCAATACTGCCCATGTCCATACCACCTTCTGTTGCGTTGCCCGATACCTTGACTCAAAACCGCTGGTTTATGGGTTTGCACACGGCCCATCAGGCTGCGCTATTAAAAGCCACCTACAGCACAGTATTGCGCGATGGCCAAATGGCCATGACGCAAGGCCTGCCCTTGAACAAACGCGGCGATGGGTTAATGGTGCTGCACAGCGGGTTGCTAAAAATATCGTCTAAAAACTCTGCAGGCAGTGAAGCTGTTTTAGGCTTTATACAGCCTGGCCAATGGTTTGGTGAGCTATCGATGTTAGACGGTCAAAGCCGCGAGCGCGATGTGCGCAGCATAGGGGTGTCTGAAGTGTTGGTGGTAGAGGCCGACACGCTTCACCGGTTAATGCAAGATGCCAACTTTCACCAACACGTGGTCGACCTGCAAAGCGCGCGCACCCGACTGTTGCTCAGTTTGGTAGAAGACTTCACTTTGCGCTCAGCGCGTGCACGCGCAGCACGCAGGCTATTGATGCTGGCCTGCGACGACGATACCCGCAGTGAGCCCCACCGCAAAGAGCTGATCATCTCTCACGAGGCTTTGGCCTCGATGTTAGGAATGACACGTCAAACCTTGGCGCTGCAGCTTAAAGCCTTGACCGAAGCTGGGGCCATCGTCCAAGGTTATGGTCGTATCGTAGTGTCCTCCATCCCTATGCTAGTGGCTGAGGCTGCTGGTGCCTGAAATTTTTTCAGGTTAATTGCAGTACTGCGCTATGAAAAATATAGCTGAATAAGCAGTAAATACTTGGACTATCGGCATATATCGTTGGTAAAAAGCTCACTTTAGCCAGTATTTAGCCCTCACCACGCTCTTGCTCAAACCACTGCAACACTGGCACCGCACCTGGTAGCACTGGTGTGACTTGTACTGGAAGTTGTTGCCAAGAAAAGCTTTGGCCTTCGTGCATGTGCAGCTGGCCCGTCCAGTCATACACTTTACAAAAATTCAAACGCACCAGAGCATGCGGATAGTCCACCAGCTCTTGCTTCCACGCTTGTACTGCGCCAATCGTGATGCCAATTTCTTCTTGCAGCTCGCGGCGCAAGGCAATTTCCACTGACTCACCCGATTCCAGTTTACCGCCTGGAAACTCCCAGTAGCCCTCGTACACCTTGCCTGGAGGCCGTGTAGTCAGTAGAAAGGCACCGTCAGCACGGATCAACACCCCTACCGCAACCTCTATAGTTTTGCGGTCTGACCCACCCTCGCGTGGCAAGTGGCTGTCAGCCTGCAAAGGCTTGGCGGTACCCATGGTTTAGGCGCTATGCCTACCAGCGTAGTCGCGTGCAAACTGGTAGGCCACGCGCCCGCTGCGCGAGGCACGCTCTAGCGACCACACCAGCGACTCGGGCTTGGCAGCCTCAATGGCCGCCTCGCTCACGTTAAACGAGCGCAGCCACTGGGCCACAATGGTCAAATACTCGTCTTGGTTAAACGGGTAAAAACTCACCCACAGGCCAAAGCGTTCTGACAGCGATATTTTCTCTTCCACGCCCTCGCCTGGGTGCACTTCACCATCGTCAGTGTGGGTGTAGGTCAGGTTTTCTTTCATGTATTCGGGCAGCAGGTGGCGGCGGTTGCTGGTGGCGTAGATCAGCACATTGGGCGAGGCAGCCGACACACTTCCATCCAGCACAGATTTAAGCGCTTTGTACGAGCTTTCGCCATCGTCAAAACTCAGGTCATCGCAAAACACAATAAACTTCTCTGGCCTGTCAGCCACCACGTCCATGATGTCGGGCAAATCCACTAAATCAGCCTTGTCCACCTCGATCAAACGCAGGCCCTGCGCGGTGTATTCGTTCAAGCAGGCTTTGATCAGCGACGACTTGCCTGTGCCACGCACGCCGGTCAGCAGCACGTTGTTGGCAGGTAGGCCCTGCACAAATTGCAGCGTGTTGCGCTGGATTTTTTCTTTTTGCTGGTCAATTTCTTTCAGATCACCCAGCGCCATTTTGCCTACATGGCGCACTGGCTCAAGTGCACCGTGGTCGCTGCTGCGCTTGCGGTAGCGCCAGGCGGTGGCTGCCGTCCAGTCAGGTGCTGTGAGTGGTTGCGGCAGTATGGATTCAATGCGCGCCAGCAGACTTTCAGCGCGCACCATCAGGTGTTCAAATTTTTCGTTCATTCTGGTTTACCAGCTTGGGGATGGCGGTATATGAGGTGCTTAGCACCGCGAAACTCAACTTCTTTTTCTAACGTGCAGCCAACGCTCAAAGCCAGCTGGATAGATGCGGTGTTGTCCGCGTGAATTTGGCTAATCAAACGCAGGTGAGGCAAGTTTTTTAAAGCTGCGGCTTGTACTGTAAGCGCTGCCTCTTTGGCGTAGCCTTTTCCCCAATACGCTTTTGTCAAAGCCCATTTAATCTCAGGCTCGGGCCAATCATTCGGGTACCAAAGCCCTGCTGTACCCATCACTTGACCGGATACTTTGTCCTGCAGCGCATACGGGCCGTAGCCATGCAGCGTCCAATGCCCCACCATACTGGCCATAGCACGCCAGCTTTCGCCTTCAGTTAATGCACGACGAAATGTAAACCGCGTACTTTCAAGATCCGAGTAATGAGCATGCATTGCAGCCCAGTCAGCGTGGGCAAACTGACGCAGCACTAAACGCGGTGTCTCTATACGCAAGGGCATAGAAACAGGAGTCTGCGCCGCTAAAAAACTCATGACCGGTAGTCCGCGTTGATCTTCACGTAGTCGTAGCTGAAGTCGCAGGTCCACACGGTATCGGTCACGTCACCACGGCCTAGGCCTACGTGGATGGTGATCTCGCTTTGCTTCATTACGCGGGCACCGTCTTCTTCTAAGTAGCTGGGGTTGCGGCCACCGTCCACCACGACGTGCACATCATCTAAGTGCAAACTGATTTTGGTTTGATCAAGGTCAGCAATGCCAGCGTAGCCTACTGCAGCCAAGATGCGGCCCAGGTTAGGGTCGCTGGCAAAAAAGGCGGTTTTTACCAATGGCGAATGGGCAATGGCGTAGGCTACTTTGCAGCACTCGTCGGTAGTTTTACCGCCGCTGACTTTGACGGTGATGAACTTGGTGGCGCCTTCGCCGTCGCGCACGATGGCTTGGGCCAGCTTTTGCGCTACTCCCATCATGGCATCTTTTAAGGCCTTACCTTGCTCGCTAGTCCACGTATCTATTGCTTCATTAGCTATTTTATTAGTAGCAATGACTACAAAACTGTCGTTGGTAGACGTATCGCCGTCCACGGTCACGCGGTTAAACGAGCCGTTAGCCAAATCAGTGGCCAGTTGCTGCATCAGCGCTTGTGGCACTGTCGCATCGGTGGCCATAAAGCCCAGCATGGTGGCCATGTTGGGGCGGATCATGCCTGCGCCTTTGCTGATACCGGTGATGGTGACCATCACGCCGCCCAGCAGCACCTGCGCGCTGAACGCTTTAGGCAGTGTGTCGGTGGTCATGATGCCTTCGGCAGCGCGCAGCCAGTTGTCTTCTTTGGCGTCTTTGAGTGCAGCGGGAATGCCCGCTTCGATGCGGTCAGCGGGCAGTGGCTCCATGATCACACCGGTGCTGAACGGCAAAATTTGCTCAGGCGCAATGTCTAGCTTGCGCGCTAGGGCAATGCAGGTGGCGCGGGCGCGGGCCATACCGTCGTCGCCTGTGCCTGCGTTGGCGTTGCCGGTGTTGATCAACATGGCGCGGATGCCAATGTTGCGCTGCAAGTGGTCGCGGCAAATCTGCACTGGCGCGGCGCAGTAGCGGTTTTGGGTAAACACGCCTGCTACCGATGCGCCGTCGTCCAACAGTACGACGGTTAAATCTTTACGGTTAGCTTTGCGAATACCCGCCTCGGCCACACCGATACGCAATCCTGCAACGGGATGCAAGTGCTTTGGATCGGGGGCATGAAGATTGACTGCCATACAGGCTCCTTTAGAGTGAATTTACCAATGAAAACCTGTTGTTGTCCAAGTATTCATTGCTCTAGCAGCTATCAAATTAATAGTATCAGCTGACCTCGCGACCAACTGATACTGAACACCAATTAAGCCAGCTTACCGTGACACTGTTTGAACTTTTTACCGCTGCCGCATGGACAAGGGTCGTTGCGGCCTACCCGCATGCTGCTGTAAGGCACCCCAGCGGCATCTACATCACCTGGCGCAAGCGCGCTGGCGTTGCCTGCGGTGGTCTCCACTTCGCCGGTTTCGGTGGGCGCTGTGTAGGTGATGTTGCTGATGCTCTCTGCGCGCTGCTCCATCTCGCTGGTGGCCTGCTCGATTTGCTCGTTGGTTTGCACCTTCACCGTCATCAAAATTTTGGTGACTTCGTTTTTTACTTGGTCTAGCAGTTGGCCAAACAGCTCAAACGCCTCGCGCTTGTATTCCTGCTTAGGCTGCTTTTGCGCATAGCCGCGCAGGTGAATACCTTGGCGCAAATAGTCTAGTGCGCTCAGGTGCTCACGCCAGTTGGTGTCAATACTTTGCAGCAGCACCATGCGCTCAAACTGCGTGAACTGCTCAGCGCCTATGAGTTGCACTTTGTCATCAAATGCGGCGTGAGCAGCTTCGACCACTTTTTCAACAATTTCTTCGTCGGTGATAGCGTCGGCCTTGGTGACCATGCTTTGCAAATCGATGGCTATTTGCCATTCGCTTTGCAGCGCGTTTTCTAGTGCAGGAATGTCCCACTGCTCTTCTACCGACTCCAATGGTACGTACTGGCGTACCAAGTCGGTAAATGCGCCTTCGCGCAGCGACTTGATCTGCTCGCTCAAGCTAGCAGCATCCAAAATATCATTGCGCTGCTGGTAGATCACCTTACGCTGATCGTTGCTTACGTCGTCGTATTCCAGCAGTTGCTTGCGAATATCAAAGTTGCGTGCTTCTACCTTGCGCTGCGCGCTTTCAATGCTGCGCGTCACTATGCCTGCTTCAATCGCTTCGCCCTCTGGCATTTTTAGTTTGTCCATGATGGCTTTAACGCGGTCGCCTGCAAAAATGCGCATCAATGAATCGTCAAGCGACAAGAAAAAGCGTGACGAACCTGGGTCACCTTGGCGGCCTGAGCGGCCACGCAGTTGGTTGTCAATACGGCGTGACTCATGGCGCTCGGTAGCCACAATACGCAAGCCACCCAAGGCTTTAACTTGCTCGTGGTTGGCCTGCCATTCCTCTTTGAGCTTGGCGATTTGCGCGGCCTTGGCGGCCTCATCCAATGCCTCGTCGGCCTCGATGGTTTTAGACATGTTCTCCACGTTGCCGCCCAGCACGATGTCGGTACCACGGCCTGCCATGTTGGTGGCAATGGTGATCATCTTGGTGCGGCCCGCTTGGGCAATGATGTCAGCCTCTTTGGCGTGTTGCTTGGCGTTCAGCACTTGGTGCGGCAGCTTGGCTTTGTCCAGCATGGCCGAAATCAGCTCGGAGTTTTCAATCGACGTGGTGCCTACCAGCACAGGTTGGCCGCGCTCGTGGCAATCACGAATATCGGTGATCGCTGCGTCATAACGCTCTTGGCTGGTTTTGTACACGCGGTCTAAAAAGTCTTCGCGCTTACTTGGCCGGTTAGGCGGCAACACCATGGTTTCTAGGCCGTAGATCTCTTGAAACTCGTAAGCCTCGGTGTCGGCTGTACCCGTCATACCTGACAACTTGCCATACAAGCGGAAGTAATTTTGAAAGGTAATAGAGGCTAGTGTTTGGTTTTCAGCCTGAATTTGTACGCCTTCTTTAGCCTCTACGGCTTGGTGCAAACCGTCGCTCCAGCGCCGGCCTGTCATCAAGCGGCCGGTGTGGTCGTCAACGATGATAATTTCACCGTCTTGGTTCACGTAATGTTGGTCGCGGTGGTACAGGTGGTTAGCCCGAAGCGCCGCGTTTAAGTGGTGCATCAACGTGATGTTGGCCGGGTCGTACAGCGACGCGCCTTCAGGAATCAAGTTCATGTTGGTCAAAATACCTTCCGCTTTTTCGTGGCCTTGCTCGGTCAAAAATACTTGGTGAGATTTTTCATCCACCGTAAAGTCACCTGGCTTGGTTACGCCTTCGCCCGTGCGCGGGTCGGCCTCGCCCTCTTGCTTTGTCAGCATGGGAACAATTTTGTTCAGCGCAATATAGGTTTCGGTATGGTCTTCGGCTTGGCCGCTGATGATCAGCGGTGTGCGGGCCTCGTCAATCAAGATCGAATCTACCTCGTCAACGATGGCGTAGTTCAGCCCGCGTTGCACTCGGTCAGCCACCTCATAGACCATGTTATCGCGCAAGTAATCAAAACCAAATTCATTGTTGGTGCCGTAGGTGATGTCAGCGCGGTATGCAGCTTGCTTTTCTTCGCGTGGCATGTTGGGCAGGTTGACACCCACCGTGAGACCTAAGAAATTGTACAAACGACCCATCCACTGTGCATCGCGGTTGGCCAAATAGTCGTTGACTGTCACTACGTGCACGCCGTTGCCCGTCAATGCATTGAGGTAAACAGCTAAAGTAGCGGTCAGCGTTTTGCCTTCGCCCGTGCGCATCTCGGCAATTTTTCCTTGGTGCAGTGACATCGCGCCTTGCATTTGAACGTCAAAATGGCGCATTTTCATAGCGCGCTTGGAGCCTTCACGCACTACAGCAAACGCCTCAGGTAGTAACGCATCCAGTGTTTCACCATTGGCGATGCGGGTTTTAAACTCCTGGGTTTTTTCGCGCAGTGCATCGTCTGTCAAAGGCTCTAGGCCTTTTTCTAAAGCGTTGATGCTCTCTACCGTTTTACGGAACGTTTTAAGTATGCGGTCATTACGACTGCCGAAAATTTGGGTCAGAAAATTAGTAGCCATTCGTACAGCCTAGCAAAGCACACCTAAGGCATGCCCCGCAGGGCAAATCCTTTGGGTTGTGCAAATCAAAAAATGGGGCTGTTATGAACAAAAACAAGCCCGACACTGCCGCTGGGCTGGCCTGCCCACTTGGCCGCCTAACCTTCCATTTTAGCTGCTAGCCAAGGCTGTTTAGCCAGCCAACTGGTTGCGCTGGTACGCTGGCGGGGCTTACCGACGCAGTGCTTATGGTGATTTGCGTAACTTGGCCTTGGCTACAGGCACGTCTGCGGGCAGCTTCTCGCCTGCAGTGAGGAATTTTTGGGGATCTTGCGGCACGCTTTGCACTAGCACCTCAAAGTGCAAATGCGGCCCGGTAGACCGACCCGTGCTGCCTACAGCAGCAATTTTCTGCGCGCGCTTGACGACGTCACCCTTTTTCACAAATACCGCAGACGCATGGGCATACCGGGTCACCAAGTCGTTGCCGTGGTCCACCTCAACCATGTTGCCATAGGCTGCGTGGTATTCCTGCGTGACTACTACGCCACCGGCTGCAGCCAGGATGGGCGTGCCACTTTCAGCCTGAAAATCTAAGCCGGTGTGCAAAGCTGCGCGGCCATTGATGGGGTCAGTGCGAAATCCAAAAGCCGAACCCAAATTGCTGCCCGGCACAGGCTGCGCCGTAGGCACCATCATTTTGCGCATTTTTTGGTCAAACAAACGCGACTCCATCACCGTGAGGAGGTCGACTTTTTGGTTGCTTAATGCTTCTAGGTCTGCCAAGGTGGCTCGTAGCTCTTGCAAGGTTTGTGGATTGCCCGCTACCCACGCACCGCCCTTGCCGCCATTGGCTTTGGCGGTGTCAGGTACCGGGATGCCGGCCAAGCCCGACACGCGTTCGGTCAGCGACTCTAGCTGCACAATCTTGACCTGCATCTCACCTACTTTTTTGGCCATGACATCCAAGTTTTCGCGCATAAAACGGTCGCGTTGCTCAAACTCGTCTTTTACTACCAGCTTAACCAAGCTGCCCACTATAGGCCAGCCTTCACGAGCGCCCTTCAAAAATACCCAGTGGTACATCAGCGCCGCCACCAGCATCAAGGCCAATGACAATGCTAAGCCTGAGAGCACCAGCTTGGTGCCGCTAAGATGGATGGGCCGGGTCTTGGCCATCCAAGCGTCCGTAATAATCATGTGCATACCCTGCTCCTAACTTCTGTGGCGCGTGTTGTGGGACGACCATGCGTGTGGTTCGTCTAAGGTGGTAGGATTTTGCCACTGTTCTCGCGCGCCTCCCATTTAGCCTCTAATAGCTGATATATGTCTAATATCCAACTTTCTCCACGCTACCCGCGCGCGCTGCAGCCACGCGCTGCAGTAGCGCTGATGCAGGCGGTTGAAGCGGCACCCAACTTGGCACGCTTAGTGAGCGCGGCAAGGCAATCACAAGAATGCTTGCTGGCCGCAGCCCATTTGTTACCGGGCGCACTGCGCTGCGGTGTGCAAGCTGGCCCTATCGACAACGGTGTGTGGTGCTTATTGGCTGCCAACAGCGCGGTGGCAGCGAAATTGCGGCAACTTAGCCCCAGCATCGTGGCTTGTGTCCAGGCTAAGGGCTATGCGATCAATTCAATCCGCATCAAGGTGCAGATGCGCACTTGATAAATTGCTGCTGTTGATTGATGTGCACTAAATATACTGTTATTTAATGCCACTCGGTGCACCTTGATGAAGGTGCCCGAATAAAGATATTTGGTGCCGCTTGTCGGAATCGAACTGACGACCTACCGCTTACAAAGCGGTTGCTCTACCAATTGAGCTAAAGCGGCGTGAAACGTATTTTACTAGAAGTGCAACGCAAATTTGCAAGCAGTCAGGCAATTTAGAGCGTATGCACTGAACGCCTTGCTAAAAGGCTTTTCACAGCGATTGCCCAGATTATTTGACTCTTTTGAGCGATGGGCGTGCGCTAGGCGCATGTCCCGCACCTGCACCGCCGCTAGCTGGGGGCGATGGTGGCTCATCGTCGGGCGGCGTGGCCTCTGAGGTGACGGCTACAAGCTGCACCACCTTAGGCGCAACTGCGGCGGTGTCTGCGGGCGCAGCATCTGGTGCGCTGTGCAGTCGCACTGGCTCGCCTTGGTTTTGCGAATGGCGGCTTTGGGTTTGAGGTTGATTTTGAGGTTGATTTTGAGGTTGTACTTGAGCCACATCACCACGCACTGGCACACTTTGCGCGACTGGAAAAGCCATGCCTTGCCCGTTCTCGCGGGCATAGATGGCAATGACGTGGTCAATGGGCACCATGATTTCACGCGCAGAGCCAGAAAAGCGCGCTTTGAACTCAATAAACTCGTTGCCTAGCTTGAGCGAGCTGGTCGCGTCCATGCTGATGTTCAGCACGATTTCATTATTCTTTACATGCTCACGCGGCACCTGCACGGTGTCGTCTACGTAAGCAGCAATATAGGGGGTGTAGCCGTTATCTGTGCACCATTCATATAGCGCCCGTATCAAATACGGACGTGTAGAACTGGGTGAAGGGGTCAGTGCAGAAACGCTCATGGCTACATATTAGCGCAAGATAAGGCGGGCCTTGTCTTGCGCTAAAAGCATTTACTTACGCATCACTTTTTCTGACGGGGTCAATGCCTCGATATAGGCGGGGCGAGAAAAAATGCGCTCTGCGTATTTGAGCAAGGGTGCAGCGTTCTTGGACAATTCAATGCCGTAGAAATCTAAGCGCCACAGCAGTGGGGCCAATGCTACGTCGAGCATCGAAAAATTATCGCCCATGATGAACTTGTTTTTCAAGAACACGGGGGCCATTTGCGTTAAGCGATCGCGGATATGGTGGCGCGCTTTTTCTAGTGCTTTGTCGTTGCCTTTGTTGGCGCGGTTCTCCAATACTGATACATTGGTAAACAGCTCTTTTTCAAAGTTCAGCAAGAACAAACGTACGCGGGCACGGTCGACTGGGTCGCCGGGCATCAGCTGTGGGTGCGGAAAGCGCTCGTCGATGTATTCGTTGATGATGTTAGATTCGTACAAGATCAAATCACGCTCAACCAAAATAGGTACTTGGCCGTACGGGTTCATCACGTTGATGTCTTCGGGCTTGTTGTACAAGTCCACATCACGGATTTCAAAGTCCATACCTTTTTCAAACAGCACAAAACGGCAGCGGTGTGAAAAAGGGCAGGTAGTGCCAGAGTAAAGTACCATCATCGCGGAAGGCTCCTATAAATTAAAAAGTGGAGCTGCTGATAGCAACCCCACTTGTACAGTGATCGGATAATATAGCTTTGCTCAGCAAAGCTGGCTCAGCATTTACTTGATGTCGCGCCAGTAAGCAGCGTTCAATCGCCAGGCAAACAAGCAAAAGATGCTCAAGAAAATCAATACCCACACGCCTACGCGCACGCGCGAATTTTGCGCTGGTTCGCCCATCCACTGCAGATAGCTTACCAAATCACCAACGGCTTGATCATATTGCAACGGCGTTAAAGCTCCGGGCTTGGTCACTGCCCAGCTGGTGGCTACTTGCAAGTCTTTGCCATGGCTTGACACGGTGGAATAAACAGGTTTGCGCTCGCCTTGGAGCTCCCACAGTGGGTTGGGCATGCCGATGTTAGGGTACGCAAGGTTATTCCAACCGGTAGGCTTGGTCTCATCACGATAGTACGTGCGTAGCAAGGTGTACAGATAGTCGGGGCCTGAGCCTTTGGCGCCGTCAGCGCGCGAACGTGCAATCACCGTCAAATCAGGTGGCAAACCACCAAACCATTCTTTGGCTTGCTTAGGGTCCATCGACGACTTCATGGTGTCGCCCACTTTGTCAGTTGCAAACAATAAATTGTCTTTGATCTGCTGTTCAGTCAAACCGATATCTTTTAAGCGGTTGTAGCGCATGAAAGCTGCGCTGTGGCAGTTTAAGCAGTAGTTAACAAACAGCTTGGCACCGTTTTGCAAGGCTGCCATGTCGTTGGTTTTATTAGGGGCTTTGTCCCAAGAAATACCTTCGCTGCTGGCGTGCGCAGGCAGCGCACCCGATGCGAGGATCGCAGCTGAGAAAAGAGTAATAAGAATTTTTTTCATTTTTATAGTTCCCCTTAGTGCGCTGCGAACACCACACGGTCAGGGACTTGTTTTGCATCACCCAGCTTGCTCCACCAAGGCATGAGCAAGAAGAAACCAAAGTAGAACAACGTGCCTACTTGGCTCACGCGCTCACCCGTTGCGGACGGAGGCTGTACACCCAAGTAACCCAAAATCAAGAAGTTGATGACGAAAATACCGTACAGGTATTTATGCCAATCTGGGCGGTAGCGGATGGATTTGACTGGGCTGTGGTCTAACCAAGGCAAGAAGAACAGGATCATGGTCGATGCTCCCATCACTACCACGCCCCAGAACTTCGCATCAAAAGCCAGCATAGCGCCTACGGCACCCAAGGCGGCTACCACTACAGCACCTTTAAGCAAGCTGGGCAGCTTGCTTTTGACGGCTGTAAAGCCAGCGGCGGCCACCACACACGCCATCAGCACATACATCATCTCGCCGGTAATAGCGCGAAGCATGGAGTAAAACGGGGTGAAGTACCACACTGGTGCAATATGGGATGGCGTCTTCAGTGGATCGGCGGGAATGAAGTTGTTGTACTCTAAAAAGTAGCCACCCATTTCAGGTGCAAAAAACACAATCGCGGTGAACACCATCAAGAACACGCTGACCATGAAAATGTCATGCACGGTGTAGTAAGGATGGAAAGGAATGCCGTCTAGTGGGATACCAGTTTTTGGGTCTTTGGTGGCTTTGATTTCAACACCGTCAGGGTTGTTAGAGCCCACTTCGTGCAGCGCAATGATGTGTGCTGCCACCAAGCCCAGCAACACCAGCGGCACTGCAATCACGTGGAAGCTGAAAAAGCGGTTCAATGTAGCGTCGCCCACCACATAGTCACCACGGATCAGCAAAGCCAGATCAGGGCCCACAAAGGGGATGGCGGCAAACAAGTTCACAATGACTTGTGCACCCCAATAGGACATTTGGCCCCATGGCAGCAAATAGCCCATGAAGGCTTCGGCCATCAGACATAAGAAAATGCCGCAGCCGAAAATCCAAATCAGCTCGCGCGGCTTGCGGTAGCTACCGTACATCAGGCCACGGAACATGTGCAAATACACCACTACAAAGAAAGCCGAAGCACCGGTAGAGTGCATATAGCGCACCATCCAGCCCCAGGGCACATCGCGCATGATGTATTCGACGGACTCAAACGCTTTGGCAGCGTCTGGCTTGTAGTGCATGACCAAAAATATGCCAGTGACAATTTGGATCACCAGCACCAACATGGCCAAAGCGCCAAAGATGTACCAAATATTGAAGTTTTTGGGCGCGTAATACTCGCTCAAATGCTCTTTGTACAGCTTGCTTGCGGGGAAGCGGTTGTCCACCCAGTTCAACAGCTTTTCGCCGCCACTGGCGTTGGGAGATACTTCTTTCATTTCTGCCATTTTCAATTGCCTCAATATAAAACTACGGGTGGGACAGTGCCTGAACCATCTACCGAGGTAGCGAGATCAGGCCAGTTCCGCAGGTTTAAGCTTTCTTATCTTCACCGATCAGCAATTTGTTATCGCTGAGGTACATGTGCGGTGGCACTTCTAGGTTATCTGGTGCGGGCTTGTTTTTGTAGACGCGGCCTGCCATATCAAACGTAGAGCCGTGGCATGGGCACAAAAAGCCACCTGCCCAGTCGTCTGGCAGTGAAGGCTGTGCGCCCAGAGCAAACTTTTCGGATGGCGAGCAGCCCAAATGCGAACAAATGCCCACAGCCACAAACACCTCAGGCTTAAGAGAGCGGTATTCGTTGCGTGTGTCTGTCATTGGGGTCAGATCAGCCGGGTTGCGCTTGGAGTCTGGGTCAGCCAGTTGGGCGGTGACCTTTTTTAGTGTCGCCAGCTGCTCAGGCGAGCGGCGGATGATCCACACCGGCTTGCCGCGCCATTCCACGGTCATTCTTTCGCCCACTTTCAGGGCAGAAATATCAACTTCCACGGCTGCGCCCGCAGCCTTGGCTTTTTCAGACGGGCTAAAGCTGCTGACAAACGGGATAGCGGCAAAACCGCCTCCAATAATGCCAGCGCCGCCAGTTAAGGCGAGCATGTTACGTTTACTTTTATCCACTTCGCTCATGGAATTCCTCAATTTTTTTCGGGTACTTAGGGTCAACCCCTGATTGTAGCCCACGCACAGGGGTAAATTTAAGGCCACACGCACAAGATGGACACCTGGGCGCTGCCAGCCATGTTTACTAAGGCAGTCTTCAACCTATGCACGATTCAAATAAGTCAACAGACTGGCAAAAATCCCGATATTTGCAATATGTAACTTGACAACCCATTTGAAGTGGAGATACTCCCGCAATAGGTGCACCTTGTAAATAGCCGCGCGCACCAGCGGCATAACAACAGGAGTATTTGTATGGGAATGATGCAAGAATTTAAAGATTTCGCCATGAAGGGCAACGTCATGGATTTAGCGGTAGGTGTCATCATTGGTGCCGCTTTCGGCAAAATTGTGGATTCCTTGGTCAAAGATATCATCATGCCTATCGTAGGCTTGGTGTTTGGCAACGTAGATTTCTCCAACATGTTTATCACTTTGGGCAAAATACCGGCCGACTTTAAAGGCTCGCCCACATCTTTTGCCGACCTGAGCAAAGCTGGCGTCAACTTGCTGGGTTACGGCAACTTTATTACCATTTTGGTCAACTTCCTGATCTTGGCCGCTGTGATCTTTTTGCTGGTCAAGCAAATGAACAAGATGAAAAAGGCTGAGCCAGCAGCGCCAGCACCTGCTACCCCTGAAGACATCGTGTTGTTGCGCGAGATTCGTGACAACCTGAAGAAGTAATCTTTACTTCTCTGTATCTTTCTAGGTAGCCACAAGCCGCATAGCCTGCAAAGGTTATGCGGCTTTTTGTTGCCTGATTGGGCTGCCATGCCCTGCTGCGGCCTGCATTGCCCGGCTTTATGCGTTAGATAAAAAGGCTAGGCGATCAAGCGCTTAGCCTGGCGCACCGACTCGATCAAGCTACTGGCATCGGCCACGCCTTGCCCTGCAATATCAAACGCGGTGCCGTGGTCGGGGCTGGTGCGCACCAGCGGCAGGCCTAGGGTGACATTGACGCCTTTGTCCACGCCCAAGTATTTAACCGGGATCAAGCCTTGGTCGTGGTACATGGCCACCACCACATCAAACTTAGCAAACCCGCGCGCTTGCATAAACACCGTGTCAGGCGGTAAAGCGCCATAACAGTCGATGCCCTCAGCACGCGCAGCGGCGATGGCGGGGTTAATGATGTCGATCTCCTCACGGCCAAACAACCCGCCCTCCCCTGCGTGTGGGTTCAGCCCCGCTACCGCAATACGCGGAGCTTTGCCTGAAGTTTTGCTCAGGGCCGCATGGGTGATGCGCAGGGTTTGCAGCACGCTCTCGTGGGTGACTGAATCAATGGCTTGGCGCAAGCTGGTGTGGATGCTGACTAGCACGGTGCGCAGCTCGTCGTTGGCTAGCATCATCCGCACAGGCACTTGGGCTTCTGGCAGTTGCAGATGCGCTGCAGCCTCGGCCTGCAGCAGCTCGGTGTGACCTGGAAACGGCACACCCGCCGCGTCCCAGGCTTCTTTATGGATAGGCGCAGTCACCAAAGCGGCCACTTCACCACGCAGTGCCGCGCGCGCTGCCCATTGCACGCATTGGAATGAGAAATTACCAGCGATTTTGCTCACTAGTCCAAGGTTTAACTGCTCAAGCAGCTCTGATTTTGATAGCGACTGCGCAGTATCATCTTGTGGCAACTGTAGTACCGGCAGGCAGCGCAAAGGGGTTTGCAATGCATCTTGGGCACTAGCCAGCTGCGCCACTGGCAGCAAGCCGCCCAAGTGCTGGGCCGCTTGGCGCATCAGCGCTACATCACCCACGACAAAACAGCCACGCATTACCTCGGGCGCGTCCCTAAAAGCTTTGACCACGATCTCGGGGCCAATGCCAGCGGGGTCGCCGGGGGTGATGGCAATGGGCAGAAGCTGAGAAGCCCGTTCAAGGCTGACGAAATCAGAGGTTATTTGCATCACTAAAAGATGGCCGTTGGCGTTACAGCACGTTGGAAATTTTTCAAGCCAACTTAGAAGATAGTTTATGCTGAAAATAGGCAAGCATGTTTGCTATTTGGTCGGAAAATATAGCCTTTACGCATATGAAAGTTCAAACCCTCATACAGGCTTTGGCGCTGCATGCAAAACAAACATAAAAAACCTGCAAACTATTTCCCAATTGGAGTATTGTTTGCAGGTTTTCAACATGGCTTGCGCAGCTTGTGTCCAGACTATTTTGGCATTAAAACAGTATCAATAGCGTGAATCACACCGTTGCTAGCAGCTACGTCGGCTGCAATTACCTTGGCACCGTTGACAGTGACACCGCCATCTGTAGCCATAGCCAAGTCGCTACCTTCTACGGTTTTGACGTGGCCTGCTTTTACATCGGCGGCCATGACTTTACCGGCGACCACGTGGTAGGTCAGCACTTTAGTTAACGCGGCTTTGTCAGCCAGCAAACCGTCCAAGGTTGCTTTAGGTACTTTAGCGAATGCTTCGTCGGTGGGTGCAAAAACAGTAAACGGGCCAGCACTTTTAAGGGTATCAATTAAGCCCGCAGCAGTTACCGCAGCGGCCAGGGTCTTGAAGTTGCCTGCTGCAACTGCGGTGTCAACGATGTCGTGAAGAGTGGTCATAAAAAATCCGTTCAAAAAGGCACTGCGCTACAGCGAGTCAAAAAATAACCCCCGAGGCAGTTTCACACCGAAAATACAGTGTGGCTGGACTATAGTGAGCCAGCATGACAAAGCTAGTAGTAAGGGTATCTACTCAAATTGTTACGCAGCAAACAAAAAATTGATGTTTGATGAAAACTGAGCCACTTAGCGAGTGAAAACCCCTCAAGCCGGGTTGTCAATATCAATAAACCTGTGCTCTAAACCCAGCTGCAGCGCCACATGCCCCGCCACGGCAGGAGCGCCGTAGCGCTCGCTGGCATGGTGGCCGCAGGCGATGTAGGCCACGCCCATCTCACGGGCTTAGTGGGCTTGGGATTCAGAAATCTCGCCAGTGATGTACACATCGGCCCCGGCGGCGATAGTAAGGCACATTTTGTGTAGTGTCGCTACTTTGTTTTAGGGCTAACCTTTGCGTTGCGTAAGCCTGAAGCCACTCTGAACCCTGAATTTTTAGGTTTTTAGCCACACAGGCTGCTTAGCCTATGCGGCAAACGACAAATGCAAGCCCGTCTTGGGCGAGTCATAAAAGTTACAAATGGTCTATTTATGGCAAAAATATCATTTTCAGCAAAAGTTAAAAATGTATAAAGAAACATGTCGGGGCATTCAGCTACGTCTGAAGAAACATATGAATCCTACAGCTCAAATTAATAGCAATATATCCACTATCAAATTGTCCGTGCGCGATGAAATGCAGCCGCTGACCGAAGATCAGCCTGCTACTGACGCAAACATTACCGAGCAATCTCCTGCCGCTCCCAAATCGATCACTAGCATTGCCGCCGTAATTGCGCCGGCTCTTGCTCTAGCGGCTTGCGGTGGTGGTGGCGAGGGCGGGTCTCCGTCGGCCGGACCGGCAGCACCTCCGCCGGCCGGACCGGCAGCACCTCCGCCGCCGCCGCTCGTCCCGCCCACCGGCGTTCAGGCCGGAAGGTTCCTTGCCCAGTCGACCATGGGTGCAACCAAAACAGAAATTGCCGCAGTTCAGGCCGGTGGCTATGACAGCTGGATCAGTGCGCAGTTTGCCATGCCACGAGAGATGCGGTTGTATGACTGGATGGTTTCCAAGGGCGACGCAGTTAGTGAATTCGGAGTCGAGAACAAGCTTAACCCCGGCGTCTGGCGTCTGGTGATTTCGGGAAACGACCAGCTTCGTCAGCGCGTCGGCGTTGCCTTGCTCGACTTCCTCGTAGTGTCGGCGAATGGCTTGACGCAGACGCGTTTTCCACATCTTGCAGCTGCCGCCTATTTTGACCTCCTGTGGGACAACGCATTCGGTAATTATCGTGACCTTATCGGAAAAATCTCGACCAGCACCACGATGGCGGTGTATCTCACGTTCTTGAACAGCAAGAAGGCCGACCCGAAAACGGGGTCGCAACCTGATGAAAACTATGCGCGCGAATTGATGCAGCTTTTCACGCTGGGCCTAGTTAAGCTGAACCCGGACGGCACTGTGCAGACCGCAAACGGCAAGCCGATCGAGACCTACACGGCCGATGACGTGTCGGGACTTGCCCGCGTCCTTACCGGGTTCCGCTACGACCCCTCCTACGCCGCGAAGACGCCGGATGCACATTTGCTTCCGCTCGTCCAGGACGCGACGGCACACGAACCCGGAGCCAAGACATTTTTGGGCACCACCATTCCAGCCGGGACCGACGGTTTTGCGAGTCTGAAGATCGCGCTCGACACGATCTTTGCCCACCCGAACCTCCCGCCGTTCGTTTCGAAGCAGCTAATCCAGCGGCTGGTCACCAGCAACCCATCAGCGGCATATGTCGGACGCGTGTCGGCCGTGTTTGCAAATAACGGCTCGGGTGTGCGCGGCGACCTCAAAGCCGTCATCCGCGCCATCCTGCTTGATACCGAAGCACGCAGCGACGCAGGGCTTACCAACCCTAGCTTCGGCAAGCTGCGCGCACCCGTCGTGCGCCTGGTCAACTGGGCCCGCGCGTTCGGTGTCACGAGCGAGGGCGACAAGTGGTTATTCGGCGACACAAGCAGCGCGTCCACCGGCCTCGGTCAGATGATCGGCCGTGCCCCGAGCGTGTTCAACTTTTTCAGGCCCGGTTACAAGCCGCCCAACACATCGATCGCATCGTCGGGCCTCGTCGCGCCAGAGTTTCAGATCACTAACGAACCCAGCGTTATCGCTTATGTCAATTTCATGCAGGGCATGGTCGAGAGAGGCGCCAATGACGCCAAGCCAAACTACACTGATATCCTGAAGAAAGCGCCTGATTCACAGGCCTTGGTCGATGAGCTCAACTTCTTACTTGCAGCGGGCCAGCTCAGCGCCGCGACCGTAGCGGCCATCAAAACGGCGGTCGACAGCATCAGCCTGACTGCATTCGAGAGCTCACTCAACCGGGTTCGCCTGGCCATTCTGCTGGTGATGGCCACGCCTGAATATATTACACAGAAATAAGAGGAACGATGATGAAGAATGATCAATCACGCCGAGCGTTTCTACAGACGAGCGCGAAACTCAGTATCGCTGGCGCGGCAGCGCCGTTCGTCACGACGCTGGCCGCCATTGGTGAAGCCGCCGCTGCGGTCAGCACCGATTACAAGGCCATCGTGTGCTTGTTCATGTACGGGGGCAACGATCAGGACAATACGGTAACGCCGTACGATCAGGCAAGTTACAACGTCTATGCTGGTCTTCGGCCGGCATTGGCGTATCAGCGCGCCTCCCTTGACGCGACCGTGCTGACGCCGACCACGCCGCTC
The DNA here is from genome assembly GCA_043747295.1 of Polaromonas sp. GTDB lineage: Bacteria > Pseudomonadota > Gammaproteobacteria > Burkholderiales > Burkholderiaceae_C > JAAFIP01. The sequence continues at coordinate 41,020 of JAYTPK010000250.1, forward strand.
GCGGGTGGGCGACAATATGCACTGGCACCCGCACTGGCCCCTGTCCTGCCGCTGTTCGACGCGGGAAAGTTAGCGGTGATACTCAATGTCGGAACGCTCGTCCAGCCGACGACGCAGGCGCAACTTAAGGCGCGCAGCGTCCCGCTCCCGCCACAGCTGGGCTCACACAATGATCAGCAAAGCTACTGGCAGTCATCCAGTCCTGAAGGAGCGGTGTCGGGCTGGGGCGGTCGCATCGGTGATCTGATGCAAAGCAACAACGGCACCTCGCTGCTGACGTGCATCAATGCGTCTGGCAACGCTGCTTTCCTATCCGGCAAAACCGCATTCAGTTATTCGGTGAGCACCAAAGGTCCGATCCCGCTTTTGGCTGAGACGAGCCTGTTCGGATCAGCCGCCGGGAGTTTGGCCCTGAAAGCCCTGATGAGCGGATCGCGCGCGAATATTTTTGAAAATGAACATGCCAAGGTCAGCAAACGGTCGCTCGATACTGGCGCACTCCTTTCCTCGTCGCTGGCGGCCGCACCGGCATTCACGACGGTCTATCCGACCGAAAATTCGCTGGCCGACCAGCTAAAAGTCGTTGCACGCATGATCTCGGTCAGCAGCGCACTGGGCGCCAAGCGTCAGGTTTTCTTCGTATCGATGGGTGGGTTTGATCTGCATGACAGTCTTGCAATACAACAGCCCGTTTTGCTTGATCGCGTGGCGCGTGCAATGCGTGCGTTCTACGACCACACGGTCGAACTTGGCATCGCCGACAAGGTAACAACGTTTACCGGCTCCGATTTCGGCCGTGCGACTGTTCCGAATAACGACGGGTCCGACCATGGCTGGGGCGGCATGCATTTCGTGATGGGCGGTGCCGTGAAGGGCAAGCAATTTTATGGGGCAGCGCCGGAAGTTGGCCTCAGAGGGCCCAATGACGCGGGTCAGGGGTCCTTGCTTCCCAACATCTCCGTTGACCAATATGCATCGACGCTGGCGACATGGTTCGGCGTGTCAAACGGCGACATGCCGACAGTGCTGCCGAACATGGGTAACTATAACCAATCGACTTGGAATCTCGGCTTCGTCTGAGGCGCAGCGCGGAAACAATTAGCAGCGCTAATTCCACCTTGCGCAAGCGCGACCGACTTTCACGTCGCCTAAGGACTGATCGTGTTGCAAGGGTTGGTGTTGCTCATGCCTGCGTTCGTCCGAGTGACGTTCATCACGTGGTGGCGCGTGCAAAGAAGGTTAGTCAACGGGCTGGGCAGAGAAGTCGAGGATTGCGCGCCGTGCAGCTCGGCTTTGCTCGTAACTACTCCATGAGAGCATAAAAACGCCATCAGTCTGGACTTGTCGAATCCAACATTCCTGGCGTTTGATGGGGCGTTGTAGCTAACTAAAACCAATCGTCTATTCAGCTTGTAGGCGCAGGACTCATTGCGGCAACCAGAAGATGACGGTTGTGGAGATGGCGATGGCGATGGCGGTGCGTGCGCAGCGAAGACTTAAAGTTTTAAGCCCCAGCGCTGATCTAGGCCGGGTTGTCAATATCAATGAACGTGTGCTGCAGCCCCAGCTGCTGGGCCACATGCGCCGCCACCGCAGGCGCGCCGTAGCGCTCGCTAGCGTGGTGGCCGCAGGCAATGTAGGCCACGCCCATCTCGCGGGCGTAGTGGGCCTGGGGTTCTGATATTTCACCGGTGATGTACACATCGGCCCCGGCGGCGATGGCAGCTTCAAAATAGCCCTGCGCGCCGCCGGTGCACCATGCTATATTTTTAATAGCTGCTTGAGCAGTAGATACTTGGACTATCGGCCTATTTAATACCTTTTTGATGTGTTCTGACAGTGTTTCGACAGTTTTATGTTGTGTGGTGCCCAGCCAGCCCAGGTCTTGCTCACCAAATCGGCTGCCAGCACCTTCTAATGGTGTAAAACCCAGCACTTTGCCAAGCTGCGCGTTGTTGCCCAGCGTGGGGTGCGCGTCCAGTGGCAGGTGGTAGGCGTACAGGTTAATGTCGTGGGCTAGCAGCTTTTGCAGGCGCTGCTTCATCCAGCCCACCACGCGGCCGTCTTGGCCGCGCCAAAACAGGCCGTGGTGCACAAAAATAGCCTCTGCGCCCTGCGCAATGGCGGCGTCGATCAGCGCCACAGAGGCAGTTACGCCTGAGACAATACGGCCTACTTCAGGTTTACCTTCTACTTGCAAACCATTGGGGCCATAATCTTTAAAACGCTCGGGTTGCAAAAGCGTGTTGAAGGCCTCAGTTAATGTGGCTTGAGTGACCATGGTGTGATGTCCGTAGAAAATTTGGTGAAACAACTTATGCGCAAAATTTGGCTTATTTTCTCTCAAGCTGTCACCGTGCTGCTGGCAGCATGGTTTGTGGTGGCCACTTTAAAGCCTGACTTGCTGAACCGCAAGCCGCAGATGGGCAGCGGCTTGGTGCCTACGATTGAGGCACCTGCTATTAATACTGCAGCTATCCCAGCAGGCAGCTTCAGGGCTGCAGCCCAAAAAGCATCAGCAGCGGTAGTGAGCATCAGCGTTAGCAAGGCCGCGGCTAAAAACCCTAATGCCAACGACCCGTGGTTTAAATTCTTCTTTGGCGACCGTGGCCAAGAGCCGCAAGGCGGCATGGGCAGCGGCGTGATTGTGAGCCCCACGGGCTATATTTTGACCAATAACCACGTGGTGGAAGGCGGCGACGAGATTGAAGTAACGCTAAACGACACCCGCCGCGTCAAAGCCAAAGTGATCGGCACCGACCCTGATTCGGACTTGGCGATTTTAAAAATTGACTTGGATAAGCTGCCCGTCATCGTGCTGGGCAGCTCAGACGCGCTGCAGGTGGGCGACCAGGTGCTGGCCATTGGTAACCCGTTTGGCGTGGGCCAAACGGTGACCAGCGGCATCGTGAGTGCACTGGGGCGTAACCAGCTGGGCATCAACACGTTTGAAAACTTTATCCAAACCGATGCAGCCATTAACCCTGGCAACTCTGGCGGTGCGCTGGTGGACGTGAACGGTAATTTACTGGGCATTAACACTGCCATTTACAGCCGCAGCGGTGGCAGCATGGGCATTGGCTTTGCCATACCCGTCAGCACTGCCAAGCAGGTGATGGAAGGCATTGTGAAAGACGGCGTGGTCACACGCGGCTGGATAGGCGTAGAGCCGCAAGAGCTAACACCTGAGCTGGCTGAGACTTTCAAAATCAAAATGGCCGAGATGAACGGCGTGATCATTACCGGCGTGCTGCAAAACGGCCCAGCAGCGCAGGCAGGCATCAAGCCTGGCGATGTAATCACGGCGGTAGCGGGCAAACGCATTAACAGCGTGAGCGAGCTGCTGTCTAACGTGGCTGCGCTCAAACCTGGCACGCCTGCCAAGATGACGGTGCAGCGCGCTGACAAAGCGCTTGATGTAGATGTGTCGCCAGGTGTGCGGCCACGGCCGAAGGTGCAGCCTGTGCGCTGATAAATGCTATTTATTTCGTAGCTGGTTGAGCAGTAAATACATGGACTACAGGCACTTTTCATTAATAAATGTGCATTTTCTGGCGCTTTTTTCATTGTTCTGGGACGCGGTCTGCTGCAAGCTATGCCCTTGTTCTGAGACGCGGCCTGCTACACCCTAGGGCGGTGGCCACCCGACGCCACTGGCCCTTCGGGCGAGCATCTGCGGTACGCATTGCGGGGGAAATTTAGAAACTCGCCTTTGGCTCAAACATCTAAATTTCTGTTCCCCTCCATTTGCGTTCCTCGAGCCAGTGGCTCCACGGGTGGCCACCGCCCTAGGGTGCAGCAGGCCGCTTGTAGTGGGCTGGGGGTAGCGCGCGAAGGTGTCACGGTTTGAACCGCAGCAAACGGGGTCAGATCAAAATTCAGGAAGATTACTCTGCGAAGCGCGCAACGCAGATACGAAATTTTGCTCTGACCTCGCTTGCGTACCGCAGCGCGTGCCTTCAAACTGCCACATCGACCAGGGTGAGCGGCGGGACATCTCGATGGGAAAATCGTAGAAAGGCGCGCGGTGCAAATGCCAGCCTTGCGCGCCCAAAGTTCGTGCGTGTTTTCGTAGATTTTTTCAGCGAGATGTCCCGCTGCCCGTCCACGGTGAACAACGCTCCAATGCATTGCCAAGGGGGAGTTAATCTCAAGCCAAGACACACCCAGCCAAGCTTAGTAAGTGAACCAAAACGCTACAAAAAGCGTAGCTGGTTGAGCAGTAAATACATGGACTACAGCACTATTTCATTATAAAAATAGGCTTCTACCGTCCCGTCATCCAATGCACAGCCAACGAGAACGTGAAAAACGCCAACACGGTGGACACCAAAATGATCCGCGCAATGCGCCCTGTGTTAGCACCAAACTTTTCAGCCAACAGCGACACATTGGACGCGCTGGGCAAGGCGGCTACCAATACGATTACTGTCAAACTAAAGCGGTCTAAGCCCACGCCTAGCGATATGGCGGCGCTGCCTACTAGCAGCACAAGCAAGGGGTGCAGCAGCAGTTTTTTCATGGCCACGGGCACATAGTCCACCCACGGCGTGGCATCGGTCGTGGTCATTTGGCTACGCGCCAGCACCGCGCCAATGGTAAACAGCGCTACGGGCGATGCTGCGTCGGCCAGCAACCCAATGGTTTGCATTACCGGTTTGACTGGCGTAAAACCAAAATATGACGCTACGCCGCCCGCCAAAATAGCCCACGGCATGGGGTTCGAGGCCATGCCTTTGAGCGCATTTTTTACCGCTACTTTGGCGCCCGCGTGGTCAGCCGCATCCAAGCGCGACAAGGCAATGCACAGCGAACTGGTAATCACCAAGTCCACCACAATCGTCACAATCGCCGGGCCAGCCGCTTGCGCGCCCAGCAGGGCTACCAGCAGCGGCACCCCCATGAACCCCGTGTTGGGAAAGGCCGCCACCAGCGCGCCAAAAGCAGCGTTGTTCCAGTCCACACGTTGGCTTAAGGTGGTGGCCACGGTAAACGCCACCATGGTCAGCGCGCAGGCTAGGTAGACGAAAAAAGTAGCGCCATTAAGCAACTGCGCAATCGGCGTGCTGGCACCAAATCGGTACAGCATGCACGGCAGGGCAAAGTACAGCACAAAAGTGTTCAGCCCCGGAATAGCCGCTTGCGGCAGCAGGCCGCGCCGGGCGGCCGCATAGCCGCACAATACCAAAGCAAAAAACGGAAAGGTCACCAACAGAATATCAATCACAGGGCTATTGTCTCAGCATGCATGTTGGCAGGTTTGCATTTGGCTTACGCAGTGGCCTAAAGTGGCAGGGCTAAAAAAGCATTAAAAACGCTGCTAACGGCACTACTGCTAATGGCAATGCGGCGCTTTGACGCAGCTTGTCAATTTCTTCTGTGGGCATAGCCTCTTTGCTCACCACTACACAGGCTTGGCAGCCATGGTCGTGCGCCAGCCGTGCCGCTTTGAGCACGTCTTTATGCTGCACGTCGTTGCGGTATTTCACCTCGATAGCGATGCGGGTGTGGCCTAAATCCACAATAAAGTCGATCTCGTCATGCGCTTTGCCAGTGTGCACGCGCCAGTAGCCAAGCTCAACCAGCCCTGGCCAGCGGCGCAAGTGGTTGGCCACCACGTTTTCGGCATACGCACCCATCAGCGCAGGGTCGGCCACCATCTGCTCTTGGCTCAGCTTCATTACGGCGTTACGCACTGCTAGGTCAACTAAGTAAGTTTTGAAATTGCCAGCTTTGGGTGTCGCCTTGGTACTGGTGTGCTTGTGTAGTCTCCAAACAAGGTCGGTGGCTTCTAGGAGTGGAAAGTAGCTTTCTATCGTGCTGCGCGAAAGCTCGATAGATTTGCTCAGCTGGGTAAGGTTAGTTTCGCGACCGGGGTCTTTAAGTAAGCCTAGGTAGAAGCGGCGCAGCATTTCGGGTTTGCGAAATTCAGCAGCGAGTAAAAGGTCTTCAAAGATGACGCGCTCGACTTGGTTTTGGTACAGGTATTCTTGTTTGGCAAGTTGGGTGGGGAGTGCCCAGACTTCAGGGAAGCCGCCTTCGTGGAGGAAGTGACGGCAATGTTGATGTACTGCTACCTTTCCAAATACTGGGGTCTCAATTACAAAGCTATGCAGGCTATCTACAAAATCGATTGGGGTACGGTTTGCAAAAGTTTTACCCAATTCTCGCAAGAGATAAACAACATCGTTTTTTTTATTAACACCTAACCACTCCCTAAAACTAAACGGCAGCACATGAAAGTCTTTAATCCGCCCCAGTAAGCTCTCGCGTGATTTCTTGAATATCGGTGTGCTGGCAGACCCTGACACTACGATGCGTACAGGCGTTTTCAAATCGTAGTATTTCTTCAGATACAACTCCCAGCGCGGAAATCTCTGAATCTCGTCAAGAAATAGATACGTAGTTCCCTCGCGCGATGCACGTACCGCCGCTGCTATCAAATCGTTAAAAAACTTATCTTGGTTAAACCCCGGAAAATCCAGCAGCGGGTCTTGCATTGAAAAGTACACAATGCGCTGGGCTTGGGCGGCAGGGTCTGGCGCGTCAACAATGATTTTTTGTATGCATTGCTGCAATAACGTAGTTTTACCCACCCGGCGCGGCCCGGTGACCGACACCATCTGCGGCAGCGTGGTAACGTCTGTATAGAGCGCCTCAAACACATCGCGCCTGAAGCTGGGGAGTTGCACAAAAGCGCCCTTCAGGTCCATTAACCATGGGCTGTAAGGTGCAATAACGTCAAATTCTGTGAAAAACATATAAGCTAAGCTGTTGATATGATTGGATAACTTTATATATTATGTTTATTTGTTGTTATGCTGTCAAATAAACATAATTTATCTCTTTTGCATCTTTAGGCCGCGCTAGCTAAGCCACCCAGTATGATTCGCGGCTTCTCCCTTATCTCACATTTACCCTCACTTATTGCAGCGCATGTCGTCCCCCGGTCCCAGTCTTAATATCGCTCAGCAAGAAGCTGTGAACTATCTGCAAGGTCCGTGCCTCGTGTTGGCGGGTGCTGGGTCTGGCAAAACTCGGGTGATTACCCACAAAATTGGCCGTTTGATACAGCTGGGTGCTACGCCCAGCAAAATCGCCGCCATCACCTTTACCAACAAAGCCGCAGCTGAAATGCGCGAACGCGCCAAGGGCTTGGTGGGCAGGGCTGCCAAAGAGGTGGTGGTGTGCACCTTTCATGCGCTGGGCGTGCGTATGCTGCGCGAGGGCGGGCAGGCGCTGGGCCTGAAACCGCAATTTAGTATTTTGGACAGTGACGATGTGCTGTCGATGATCAAAGACGCTGGGGGCAGCACCGACAACCCCTCTGCGCGCCAGCACCAGTGGGCCATTAGCGCGTGGAAAAACGCTGGGCTTAATTCTGCCGATGCGCTGGCGCAGGCCAAAGACGACAACGAGCGCGTCACTGCCACCATCATGGGCCGCTACGAAGAGCGCTTAACCGCCTACCAAGCCGTAGACTTTGACGATTTGATTGGCATGCCGCTGAAGCTGCTGCAAAAATCACCCGACATCACCCAGCACTGGCAAGCTAAGTTTCAACATATTTTGGTAGACGAATACCAAGACACCAACGCCACTCAGTATGAGCTGCTCAAGCTGCTGGTGGGCAGCCAGGGCCAATTTACCGCTGTGGGTGACGATGACCAGTCGATCTATGGCTGGCGCGGCGCGACACTGGACAATTTGAAAAAATTACCCATTGACTACCCCAACTTGAAGCTGATTAAGCTAGAGCAGAACTACCGTAGCACCAGCGCCATACTGCGCGCGGCCAATAATGTGATTGGCCCTAACCCCAAGCTATTTCCTAAAACGCTATGGAGCGACCTGGGCGAAGGCGAGCCGGTGCGAGTAGTGGATGCTGACAACGAAGAACACGAGGCCGAACGCGCTGTAGCCCGCATACAAAGCCTGCGCGCAGGCGACCTAGATGCCGCCACCACGGCTGGTGCAGCGCAGTACAAAGAATACAAAGACTTTGCTATTTTGTACCGCGCTAACCACCAAGCCCGCGTGCTAGAGCAGGCGCTGCGCAAAGCGAATATTCCGTACAAAGTGTCCGGTGGTCAAAGCTTTTTTGATCGCGCCGAGATCAAAGACCTGTGCAGCTGGCTGCGCCTGATTACCAACAACGATGACGACCCAGCATTTTTGCGCGCTGTCACTTCGCCCAAGCGCGGCATTGGCCACACCACACTGCAGCAGCTGGGCAGCTTTGCAACGCTGTACAAGCTAAGCTTGTTTGAAGCGTTGTTTTCCAACTCACTTGCCACGTCGATCAACGCGCGCAGCATCGGCGGCTTGCACGAGTTTGGCCGCTATGTGAATGACCTGGAATACCGCGCCAGGCAAACTGAAGGCGCTGAGGCAGCGGGTGTGTTTTTAAACGATTGGTTGAAAGACATTGGCTACGAAAAGCATTTGTACGAGTCTGAGGACAACGAAAAAATTGCCGCCAACAAATGGACCAACGTGATTGATTTTTGCGACTGGATGGCCAAGCGCTGCGGCGGCGATATTGAAGACGCTGCAGGCCTGACCATGGCGCGCGAGACTAAAACCTTGCTGGAAGTGGTGCAAACCATATCGCTGTTGTCTACCCTGACTGAGCGCGAAAAAGACCAAAACGTAGTGACGCTGTCTACCCTGCACGCCGCTAAGGGCCTAGAGTGGCCGCATGTCATCATGGCCGGTGTGAGCGAGGGCATGCTGCCTTTCAAGCTGGGCAATGACGATGCCAGCAGTGACGCTGCCAGCAGCACCGACGCTAAAGCCGCTGCCAACGAAAGCATTGCCGCACGGCTGCAAGAAGAGCGGCGTTTGATGTATGTAGGCATTACCCGCGCGCAGCGCACGCTGGCCGTGAGCTGGCCTAAAAAGAAAAAGAAAGGACGCGACATGGTGAACGCCCAGCCTAGCCGCTTTATTGCAGAAATGGCGCTGGAGAAAAACACCACCCGAGAAGACCCGCGCGAAAAACTCAAAGCTTTGCGCGCCGAGTTTGCCAAGAAATCAGCGGCTAGTAATGAAGCAGCTAAGGCATTTGTATGACCATTCGCACCCAACGTTTCGCCTTAAAAGCTATTATTTTTATAGCTACATCATCAATAAATACTTGGACTACAGCACAAAATAGCTCTAAAACAGAATGTTTAGCAGCCTCAGAGCTTAAAGCACCCCATTTGTACGGCGCGTGGACGGTAGAGATGGCCGCTAGCAGCGCTGCGGGTGCTGCCAGCGTGCGTGGGCAAGTGGTGCTTGAAAAAAATGCAGAGCATCCAGACTCGATCAGCGGCTGGCTGACCTGGAACGGCAGCAAGGTGTTTGTAGCGGGTGATATAGACGACGGCAGCTTTAGCCTAGAGGAATCTGACGACGGCCAGCGCATCAGCGCGGTGTGGGACGGCACTGTGGCCCAGGGTAGCTGCGGTAAAGCTATTACTGGTAATCGCAGGGTGGGCGACAGCCTAGTGAGCTTTGTTTTGCGCAGATCGTCAGGCTGGTAATTCGCCACTCCATAAAAAAACTCCATAAAAAAAGGCCCGCATAAAGCGGGCCTAACATCCAATGGAGAAATCTTAGTTGTATGCCAGCTTATCTGTTGTAGGCTGTCTCGCCGTGCGAGCTGATATCTAAGCCTTCGCGTTCGTCTTCTTCAGACACGCGCAGACCAATGACCATATCAACCAGCTTGTAAGCCACAACCGAGACAACGCCTGACCACACGATGGTGACCATCACGGCTTTGAACTGGATCCATACTTGGCTAGCAATGCTGTAGGCCTCTGGCGTCACCATCGTGGCAGTCACCCAGTCGCCCATGGCGCTGGGGCCGCCCAAGGCTGGCGAAGCAAACACACCTGTTAGCAACGCGCCCACAATGCCGCCTACACCGTGCACGCCAAATACGTCCAGCGAGTCGTCAGCGCCTAGCAGCTTTTTCAAGCCGCTCACGCCCCACAGGCAGGCAAAGCCAGCTACAGCACCAATCACTAAAGCACCGCCGATACCGACGTTACCCGCAGCAGGCGTGATAGCAACCAAGCCAGCCACTGCGCCTGATGCAGCGCCCAGCATAGACGCCTTGCCTTTGTGCAGGGCCTCGCCCACACACCATGCCAGCATGGCAGCAGCGGTAGCCACAAAGGTGTTCATAAACGCCAGTGCTGCAAAGCCGTTAGCTTCAAGTGCAGAGCCAGCGTTAAAGCCAAACCAACCGACCCACAACAAGGCAGCGCCCACCATGGTTAAGGTCAAGCTGTGGGGTGCCATGGCTTCGCGGCCATAGCCAATACGTTTGCCAATCATGAAGGCACCAACGATACCGGCCACAGCAGCGTTGATGTGCACCACGGTGCCGCCTGCAAAGTCCAGTGCACCCCATTGCCAGATCATGCCTGCCTTAGCAGTCTCAGGTGCAAGGTCAGCCGCAGTTTTAAACGCATCTGGGCCAGTCCAGAACCACACCATGTGGGCAATCGGCAAGTAGCTGAAGGTAAACCACAGCACCATGAATGCCAACACCGCAGTAAACTTAGCGCGCTCAGCAAAGGCACCTACTATCAAGCAGCAAGTAATGCCTGCAAAGGTAGCTTGGAAGGCAGCAAACACGATCTCAGGAATGACCACGCCCTTGCTGAAGGTGGCTGCATTCTCAAAAGTACCTGCGACGTTATTCCAAATGCCCTTCATAAACAATCGGCCCGTGCCGCCAATGAATTGATTGCCTTCGGTAAATGCAAAGCTGTAGCCGTAGATCACCCACAACACCACGATGAGCGAGAAAGTGACCATCACCTGCATGAGTACCGACAACATGTTTTTGCTGCGCACCAAGCCGCCGTAGAACAGTGCTAAGCCGGGTACCGTCATCAAAATCACCAACAAGGTGGCTACCATCATCCAAGCCGTGTCACCCTTGTTAGGCACCAAAGCAGGTGCGGCTGGGGCAGATGCGGCTGCGGCGGGTGCCGCAACAGCTGCTGCTGGAGCTGCAGCAGCTTCTGGCTTAGCCTCAGCAGAAGCGGGTGCGGCTGTAGCAGTAGCTGTTGTTGCAGTTTGGGCCAAGGCCAAACTTGTGCCGCCCATCAGCGCAAAGCCCAGGGCAAGGCAAGCAAGTAGTTTTTTCATAATCAAGTTCTCTTATAGGTCTGGGGAGTGATCAAAGTGCTTCTTTGCCGGTTTCGCCGGTACGGATACGCACAACCTGCTCAAGGTCATACACAAAAATCTTGCCATCGCCAATTTTTCCGGTGCGTGCAGCACCTTCGACGGCTTCGATAACGCGCTCGACCAAGTCGTCTGACACAGCCGCCTCGATCTTGACCTTAGGTAGAAAATCCACCACATACTCTGCACCACGGTACAGCTCAGTGTGGCCTTTTTGACGACCAAAGCCTTTGACTTCGGTCACGGTAATGCCCTGTACGCCCATGCCCGACAGTGCTTCACGCACTTCGTCGAGTTTGAACGGTTTAATGATGGCGGTAACAAGTTTCATAGGGGCTCCTTGAATTTAAAAGCTGTATTTAGCGCCGATGACCAAGCCACCCTTGCCCAAATTGCGACTATCAGGCGATGCAACACCGGCGCCATCGGGCGCTGGGTAGTAAGGTACGCCTGCAGCGCTCTTTTGAGCATTGCTACTTACTGCAGTACCTGCCAATACCAGGCCGTTGCCAAAGTCTTTGTTCACAGCTACAGAGTAGTCGGTATACGAATACACACCGTTGCTAAATGTCGTTGAAGGATTGCCTGTTACGCGCTGACGGCCAATGTGAGGAGCCACAGACCAGCCATCTCCCAGATCAAAAGTAGCTGCCAAGTCAAGGTAGCCGCTGTTTTTGCTGTCGGCGTTACCAAACAGGTTGCTCACGCTGTGTGAGTATTTAGCAGTGACCGGACCAAACGTCAGTGCGCCATATATCTCGGTGGTATCAGCCTTGGGTGTTGACCAGCCGTTAAACGTGGTCAGATTATTAAACTTATTGCTGGGGTACCAGTAGTGCAAAGCACCCACGTCAAACCCAATGTCCTTGGTGACGCTTGCCTTGTAGCCGCCGTACAAGTCAATTTCTAAGTTAGCGCTACCTGCATTGGTGGGCGTGCCGCTAGCAGTGGCGATAGAGCCCGCATCTTTGATCCAGTTGATCGTTGAGCCCCAAGCGCCTAAATAGACACCATTTTTGTGCGCGAAATCGACGCCACCTTGCAAGGCAGGGTTAAAACGGGTTTGAGTTAGGCCACGATAACGGTAATCGCTGACAGCACCAATGTTGTACGAAAAGGCGTAATCCGGCTCAGGTGCTTTAGTTTGGGCAAAAACTGCTGAGGACACTACAGTCAACGCGGAAATGAATGTGATGAGGGTTTTAGTTTGCATTGTTAACTTAGTTTTAAATATATGTAATGCCAGCAAATCGGGCATATCGTCACTTACACAGCACAATTTGTGCCAAATTACCTGTTTTAGCCGGATTAATTGCACGTAAGACTTATGAAACTGTATTAAATTACAGTATATTTAGCGTTCAAGTAAATTGTTATGTGTCCGTTGAATCTGATGGCTTTAGGGTTTTAGATAACTTTTATGCACTAAATTAGGGAGTAAATTGTGTCAGGCTTTGCTTTGGTGCATTCACGCGCCCTTTTAGGTTTGGCTGCACCGGTCGTGCAGGTCGAGGTTCATCTTGCCAATGGCCTACCGAGTTTTACACTGGTGGGGCTGGCAGACACTGAGGTCAAAGAAGCCCGTGAAAGAGTGCGCTCGGCCATAGCCAACGCAGGGCTTGAATTTCCCAACAACAAGAAAATTGTGGTGAACTTAGCCCCAGCAGACTTACCCAAAGACTCTGGCCGCTTTGATTTGCCTATTGCTATGGGTATTTTGGCGGCTAGTGGCCAAATTGATGCCAGCAGACTAAACCGCTTTGAGTTTGCTGGAGAGTTATCTTTGTCTGGAGAGCTGCGCCCCATACGCGGCGCATTAGCTATGGCGCTAGCCAGTGCACAGCACAGTAATTTGCCCGGTATCAAATCAGAGCGCACATGTTTGGTGTTGCCCGAGGTCAGCGCGCTAGAGGCCGCTTTAGTTCCTGATGCCCAAATTTATGCAGCAAAGCATTTGCTAGACGTAGTCGCCCAGTTCTTACCGCAAGCTAGTAGCACAGATGAATCGTTAGCAGCTACTCCAACAGAGCCTTGGACGCGCGTGGCATTTGCTGCACCAGTGGCTAAACCCAGCCTGCGCGACATGCGTGATGTTAAGGGGCAAAATGGCCCAAAGCGTGCGCTAGAAATTGCAGCTGCTGGTGGGCATAGCGTGCTGATGGTTGGCCCACCGGGGTCAGGTAAGTCGATGTTGGCTCAGCGCTTTGCCAGCTTGTTGCCCCCCATGAGCACGCAACAAGCGCTTGAATCAGCGGCGGTACTGAGCATGGCTGGCAAGTTCAAGTTGGAGCAATGGTCGCAGCGCGTAGTGCAATCGCCTCACCATACTGCTAGCGCGGTGGCCCTGGTAGGCGGTGGATCACCACCACGGCCTGGTGAAATCTCATTAGCCCATGAAGGTGTTTTGTTTTTAGATGAGCTGCCTCAGTTTCCTAGGGCTACGTTAGAAGCTCTACGTGAGCCTCTAGAAACAGGTGTGATTAACATATCACGTGCGGCGCGCCAGGTCGAGTTTCCAGCGCGCTTCCAACTGATTGCTGCAATGAACCCCTGCCCATGCGGTTATTTAGGCTCACAGCTCAAAGCCTGCCGCTGCACGCCTGACCAAATCAGTAGCTACCAGGGCAAGCTGTCTGGCCCATTGATGGATCGGATCGATATCCATATCGAAGTGGCGACGCTGGCCAGCGAAGATTTATTGCAAGCGCATACTGGCGAAGACAGCCAAACTATGGCGTCTCGTGTGCTGAGCGCCCAAACACATAGTCTGGCGCGCCAAGGCAAATCAAACCATCTTTTGGTAGGGCAGGATATTGAAAAGTTTGTGGCGCTAGACGACAACGCTCGCGCGTTTCTTAACACTGCAGCAACGCGCTTAGGCTGGTCAGGCAGGTCTATGCACCGGGCGCTCAAAGTATCGCGCACTATCGCCGACTTAGCGGCGGCCAGCACTGTGCATATATCGCATATTGCAGAGGCTATTCAGTACCGCCACGTACTGCGCGCGCACTAGCGCCAGTACTTTATAACTGCTGGGCTAGTGACACAAACTGATCGACAGGAACTTCTTCAGCTCTGCGCTGCAGGTCAAAATGGCCTGCAAAACTGCGCTGCTCCAGCCACTTGCCTAAGCTGTGCCGCAGCAATTTACGGCGCATACTGAAGGCCACTTGCACTAGCTGCTCTAGTAATTCAAATTTAACATCGGCAGGCGTAGCCCAAGGCGTCATGCGCACGATAGCGCTCATGACCCTAGGGGGAGGATCAAAGCACTGCGGCGGTACATTCAGCAGACTCTCCATCGCATAGCGCCATTGAAGCATCACGCTTAAGCGCCCATAGGCTGCGGTGCTGGGCGAGGCCACCATGCGATCAATCACTTCTTTTTGCAGCATAAAGTGCTGGTCTACCACCAGTGGCGCAAACTGCATTAAATGAAACAAAATGGGGGTAGAAATGTTGTAAGGCAAATTACCCACTACGCGTAAAACAGGTACGCCTATCGGGTCAACATCGGTTTGACCTGCAGTATCCTTGGCATCAGTATTAACCAATGAATTTTTTAGCACGAACTGCGCAGGTTTGATTTGCGAAAAATCAACTTTCAGCACATCAGATTCAATCACCTGAAGTTGCGGATGGCAGCGCAGCTGCGCAGCCAAATCACGGTCCAACTCTATCACAGACAAGGCACCTAGCCGCTCTACCAATGGTTGGGTGAGTGCAGCCAAACCTGGACCGATCTCTACCATGTGCTGCCCTGCACTGGGTGCAATTGCCTGCACAATTGAGTCGATCATGGCACCATCGGTCAAAAAATGCTGACCAAAGCGCTTACGCGGTATGTGCTTCAAATGGTGGGCTTTCCGGCGGAGATTTAAAACTTACTGCGGCGGTTCGCGCATTTCTACATAGGCCCTAGCACGCACATCGCGCGCCCAAGCTGTAAAATTTTCTTCAACTTTCTTTTCGCGCAAGCTTGCGCGTGCAAGCTCACGCTGTTCGCGCGCGCTTAGTGCATTCTCTCGGCGCTCTTGCAATTGGATCAAATGCACTCCAAACCGAGATACCAACGGTTCAGACACTTGGCCCGGGGCCAATTGGTTCATCACCTCTTCAAACTCCGGCACAAACTGGCCGGGGTTAGCCCAGCCCAGATCACCACCCTCGCGCGCTGACCCATCCTGAGAGTTGTCACGGGCAGCCGTCGCAAAATCTATTTGTCCACTGGTAATACGTTTACGCAAATCAACCAGGCGCGCGCGCGCTGCGCTTTCACTCAGCTGTGCGCTGGGGCGCAGCAAAATATGCCGTGCGCGAGTTTGTACTACAGAGACGTTCGCTGCCGTTGCGCGTTTTTTATCCAGTACCTTGAGAATATGAAACCCAGCACCCGAGCGCACCAGCGCAGACACATCACCCACCCGCAAAGTTTGCGTAGCTTCAATAAATATGAGCGGGTAGCGCTCTGCACTGCGCAGGCCCATCACACCACCATTGGCACGCTCTGCAGATTGAGAGAACTCACGCGCTAGCGTGGCAAAATCCTCGCCAGCGCGAATGCGGCGCAAGACGCTGTCTGCGCGGGCTTGCAACTCCTGCTGCTGCTGAGCAGTGGCTGTCTCAGGAACTACAACCAGAATTTGCGCTAAATTGATCTCGGCTGGGTTTGTTGCTGAGCCATCTTGTTGCTCTGCAATAAACTGATCTAGCTCGGAATCAGACACTTGAACGCGGTTATCAACTTCACGTTCACGCACACGCGCTAGCAGCATTTCATCGCGCAGTCCTGCGCGAAATTGGCCATAAGAAATACCTTCTGCCTCTAGCCTGCGGCGCAATTCGTCCACGCTCAGCTGATTTTGACGTGCCACGTTTTGCACAGCCCCTGTAATCATGGCCTCGTCAATTTTGATCCCGTTATCGCGCCCCACTTGCACTTGGGCGCGTTCACTGATCAGGCGCTCTAAAACCTGCACCGATAGCTCTGACCTTGAGGGCAGCGCACCGCCACGTTGGCTCAATTGCTGTTCAAATCTCAGTACGCGCGCACGAACCTCTATGTTGGTAATTGGTTCAGAATTGACAATCGCCACAATAAAATCTGCACTGCGCTGGCTGTTGTCACTTGCAGCACGTGGCGCAGACAACCCTGGGCTGGCCCGCAGTGTCTGCGCTTGCACCATTGGCAACCAAACCAGCCATAGTGCTGCGCTGCAAAATACAAAGGTTTTAAAGTAAGGCTTAGTCATAGGTGCTAAATCGGCTTGGGGCCGCAAAACTCTTTTCACGTAAATACTGATAGCGGGGAACGTTGTCCTTCAAAGTAGACAAAGCATTAGACCCTAAACGGGTAAAGCCCACGAACTCCAACTGGAAAAAAATACGTTTATTGGCGGAAACACTTGTAGTTTGCAAACGCTCAACCACAATGCGGCCCAACCAACATCCAGCATCGTACTCAAAACCTACCACGGTATCTACCAATTTCTTATCACGTAAGCTGTAATTGAGGCGGCCCACGCTGTACCAACGGCCCTCGCCTT
>JAYTPK010000251.1:0-15252 GCA_043747295.1 Polaromonas sp.
CCAACGCCCCGGTGGGCACCACCGTCAACGGCACCGCCAGCTTCGCCAACGTGGGCGCCAACGCGGCGGTCAACCCCACCGTCACCCTGCAGCTAAGCCCCGGCCTGGTCGGCGTGGTCATCAACGGCGGCGCATTCGGCGCGGGCGTGTACAACAGCGCCACCGGCCAAGTCAGCTTCCCCAGCGCGCCGGCCAGTCTGGCCGCTGGTGCCAGCTTAAGTGTCGCCATCAGCTACACCCAGCCCAACAGCCCAGTGGCCATCACCGCCACCAGCAGCGCCACCAACGACACCAATGCGGGTAATAGGGCAAGTTCAGCTTCAGTCCAACCATTGTTCTCAGATATTGCAATTAGCATTGCTCCGATCTCGGCAAGCCCGGCAAGTAGTACTACCAGTGCAGTAATTACCATCAACAATTACGGCGGGGCAACTGCCACATTCATAGCTAGCGTGACTGTAAATGGGTTGGCACAAACCCAAAGCTTCACGTTAGCTCCAAGCGGATCGTCAAGCTACACCGTTACCGTGCCTGTTACCACTGCAGGCGCGATAGTGTCGGCAGTAGTTGGCAGCATTACGGTTCCGGACAGCAATTTAAGCAACAACAGTGCATCTGCGGTAGTGACGGCTTTGTTTGCTGATGTGACGACATCCATTATTTTGCCGATAAATTCACAAGTCGGCACGACAGTAGCGGGTACGGTTGTATTTACTAATAGCACTACAGCTGGCGCTACTGCTACCAATACTGCAGGCATTATCACGCTATCTAATGGCCAAGTAATTACGTTTGATTTAGCTAATTTGGCCCCTGGTGCAAGCGTTACCAGAACGTTTAACATCGTGTTGCCAAACGCTGCAACGACGGCTGTTCTCACAGGTACAAGCACAGTTTCTACGAACACGCCTGAATCGAATACAACTAACAATTCAGCGACCGCTAACACCATAGTGTTGGCACCAGACTCAAGCGTATCGGGACGGGTATTCATTGACATCAACAGAAACCGAATCTACGACAGTGGCGATCAATTATTGCCCGGCTACCGCGTGGAGTTAATTCGAGTTAGCGGTACGGTGACCACAATAGTGGGTACTGCAACTACCGACATGTCTGGTAACTATTTCATAGATAAACAGTTCCCCGGCGGTGGCTACAAGGTGCAGTTCCGTGACCCAGCTGGCAATTTGCTTTTAGGCACGCCGTTCAACCAGACTAATTTGACTGCTAACGGTAATCCTTCTACTGGCAACAATTCACTGACTTCAGCAATTTCTCCTGGGGCAAGCGTTACGGTAGCCGGTTTTATTGACAACGTCACGCTGTACGCGGGCGACAACGCAACACAACAAAACCTGCCATTGGATCCGAACGGTATTGTGTATGACTCTGTTACAAGATTGCCCATCTCTGGTGCTACTGTGCGCTTGGTTGGCCCAGCTGGTTTTGATCCTACAACGCACCTCCTTGGCGGCAGTAATTTATTGATAACAAGCGCTTCAGGGCTATACCAATTCCTGTTTGTTAACAATCCACCAAGTGGACTCTACACATTAGAAATTACACCACCAAGCGGCTACAACGCGCCCAACGCCGTTCTAGGAGGGGTGGCCTTGCCTCAAGGCACTTTAACCGTACCTCAAGGCATTATCAATGTGCAACCTCAAACTACAGCACCGAATGTAGGTACAAATGGTTCCGGAGTTTTAGGGTCAGTAGGCACGCAATACTTTCTAAGTTTGAATTTCAACTTTTCTGCACCAGGTGAGGTTTTCAATAACCACATCCCACTTGATCCGGCTAGCGTACAGTCTTTGTTCATTGAGAAGTTGGCGGACAAAGGGCAAGCAGAGATCGGTGACTCCGTTCTCTACCGCATACGCGTTAAAAACCCGAATGCATTCTTAGTGCCGCTGGTAAAAATAGTTGATAAATTGCCGTTAGGTTTCAAAGTGATTCCTGGAACCTCTACCCTGCAACAGGGTACCGCTACTGTCGTGGCGATGGCAGACAGCACAATTATTGGCTTTCCGGGTCCAGTATTGACTTTTGCAACCGCCAGCATGGCTGCAAATTCTGAGCTTGTAGTAACTTACCGAGTGCGCGTGGGTGTTGGTGCAGACAAGGGCACAGGCGTTAACACGGCACAAGCTAGTGACGGCGCGGGCACTATCAAATCGTTGGTAGCGCGTGCTGCTGTGCGTGTCACTGCAGGTGTATTCACGACCGACGCTTGTGTTTTTGGCAAAGTCTATATGCATTGCAATCTAGAGATTCAAGACAAAGGCGTGCCTGGAATCCCCGGCGTACGCTTGTATCTCGAAAACGGAACCAACATTACAACCGATGAAAATGGTCAATACAGTCTGTGCGGACTACGTCCTATTACGCACGTGCTGAAAGTTGATGCAAATACAGCGCCATTGGGTGCGATCTTTGGTGTTACCAGCAGCCGTAACGCAGGCGATGGCGACAGTCTCTTCCTGGACTTAAAGAATGGTGAGCTACACCGTGCAGACTTTCGCGAACAGACTTGCTCGCCTAGTGTGGTTGAGCAAGTGCAGGCTCGCCGTCGCACCGGGCTAGGGGGCGTGCGAAGTACAGACGGTGTCAATAGCGAGTCCATAGGTGTTCGATTTAACAGCGACGAACATAAACCAGGCCGTGTGCCAGGTTTTATTGGAGTGCAGCGCAGTGGTGCAACCACAGTGGAGAGCAAGTAATGCATACCACTGCCCACAACACCAACTTGATACTGAAATCCAATATGTACGCACCAACCATTCAATCAGAAAAATGCAAATTGAAGCAATTGACGCGTGGCACTCAAAACCATGTGCTGAACAACCTGCCGCAAGCTCTTTTGATGGCGGGATTCGTCACCATGATCGGATTTGTGCCATTGATGTACAGTCCGCATTTGCACGCACAAACTGTCAACGAACATAGCGTTGAAGTAAATCAAAACGTTCTGCAAAAAAACGCAAAGGTCACACCAATCAGTGATGTTAATGTTTTACCAAACGAAGGGGTATTTTTTCGACGCATAGACGGTGTAAGCCTGTATAGAGCTGGCAATAGTGCGTCTGCTGTTAACGATATGGGTGTTTGGCGTAATAGCAAAAATCTGCCAGACGGCGGTAAGATTTTGACGTCCCTGAGTGCTGCAAAAGCACCTGCTGACGGTAAAACTTTACTCAAGGTGCGTATCGAAATTTTCGATGCTTTGGGAAAAAAGTTGACATCAGCAAGTTCAGGCCCAATCAAACTATTGATTGAAGCCACTGCAGGGCGCTTGCAACTTCCAGGTATTGTCAAAGTCGACGGTGTTCCAGCCAGTGAACAAACGGTGACTGAACTGTCCAGTGCTGAAATTCTGTTGACTGCAGGCGAAGCTAACTTGTATTTGATAGCTCCTACTGAACCAAGCGACGGGGTGTTGCGTGTATCCAGTGGCGCTGTGGGAGTGGAGGGTGAAGTTGCTTTTGTGCCAGATTTACGACCTATGTTGTTAGTAGGTATCGTCGAGGGTGCAATTAACTTTACGAAAATCAAAAAAACAGATGCGAATGCCCCTGAACTGATCAGCACACAGTTTGAAGACTCGCTTCGCAATTGGAGCAAAAGTAACTCTGTTGGTGATCAAACCATGGCAGGCCGCGTTGCGTTTTTTGCCAAGGGAACAGTCAAAGGCGAGTATCTTTTAACTGCTGCAGTGGACAGCGACAAGATTACTCGCGAAAAACTATTTCGTGACATTGATCCTAATGCGTTTTACCCTATCTACGGTGATGCTAGCAGCAAGCAGTTTGATGCTCAGAGCACAAGCCGCGTGTATGTGCGCGTAGATAAAGACAAAAGCTATTTGCTTTATGGCGACTACAGCACTGCAAACAATGACGTGGGTAACAGTCTGGCAAGTTATAACCGCAGTTTGACGGGTGCAAAATGGCATTATGAAAGTCAGAGTGTAAAAATAAATACGTTTGTAGCTAACGACAACAATCGTAGTTATGTCGATGAGCAAGCTGGTCGTGGAATCAGTGGCCCCTATGCAATAGGTAAACCCAATGCAGTTGCTAACAGCGAGCAAATTGAGTTGATTGTTCGCGATCGCAACGCGCCCGCAGTAGTATTAAAACGCCAGAGCCTTACACGCTTTGTTGACTACGATTTTGAACCTTTCAGCGGTAGAGTGTTGTTTCGTCAAGCAGTTCCTAGTGTCGACGAAAACAATAACCCGATCAGCATTCGTATTGCTTATGAGGTTGAAGAAGGCGGTGAAAAGTATTGGGTAAGCGGTGCTGATGTCAAAGCTAAATTAAATGACAGCATAGCGCTGGGTGCTAGCTTCGCGCAAGACCGCAACCCAGTCGCTCCATTCAAGTTAGGTGGAGTAAATGCTGAAATCAAATTAGGCGCGCGCACTTTCATAGTAGCTGAAGTCGCTAAAAGCTACGGTAACCAGTACGTCAACAGCAGTGTCAGTTCGCAGCTGGGGTTAGCTTTAGATCCTGCAATCGAACAGAGCGGAAAAGCCGCTCGCATAGAGCTGCGCCATAACGGACAAATCGTTAGCGGTCGAGCCTACATTGCCAAGTCTGATGCTACGTTTCAAAATCCAAGTGCTGGGCTGATAGCGGGGCGCCAGGAAGCAGGCATAAATCTCCAAGCGCGTGCCACGGAGGCCATCACCTTGACTGGTAGCTTGCAACAAACTCAAGATGAAAGCCGCTTGGCCACTGACGGCGCCAAGCGAGATGCGGCTAGTGTGGGCATTAGTGTTGCACTGAATGACCTATTTAAACTAGATGTTACCGCTAACAGTGTTCGTGAAAAACAAGTCGCTGGCAGCGGCGGTTTTTTGTCACCAACGCAAGCGCAACAAAGCAGCTTACCGGGCCTAGGCTGGGGCAGCAGCACTAGTTTTGGTTTCGATGGCACAGGGCTATTGTCCAGCCCAGCAACGCTGTCTGGACTTAACTCAAATGCAGGTTCGCCACGGCTGGTATCCAACGAATACAACAGTTTAAAGGCACGCCTAACTGGGCAAGTGACTGACTCAGCTAACTTGTATGGTGAATATGAGCGGTCAGGCGATGATCGCCAGCGCATGGCTGTAGGTGGCGAGTATCGCATCAGCGAAAAAAGCCGCATGTACGCCAGGCACGAGTTTGCCAATAGCCTAAGCGGTACATATGGGCTTACAGCAGACGGTAGCAAAACCACCAATACGGCAATCGGGGTAGATACGTCCTACATGCAGGATGGACAGCTATTTTCTGAATATCGTCTTGCGGGTTCGCAAAATGGACAAGACGCAGCGGGCGCTCTGGGTCTGCGCAACTTATGGCGTGTAGGTGAAGGTTTTAACCTTACCACCACACTGGAGAGACAAACTGTAATGCCTGCAGCCCTAGCACGACAAGAGGCCACAGCCATCAGCTTGGGTGCTGACTATTCAGCTAACCCATGGTACAAGACTGGCGGAAAACTTGAATATAGAATCTCCAGTGGACAAGAGACTTGGCTCTCAACGCTGGCATACGATCGAAAATTCTCTGATGAATGGGCTGCATTAATTCGTAATTTTTACTCCAAGCAAAGTGCACGTGGCACGGGATTTGATCTGGGTAATGGAACCCAGACACAAGATCGATTTCAGCTAGGTTTGGCTTACCGGGACACTAAAGAAAACCGCTGGCATGGCCTGGGAAGACTGGAGTATAGAAACGAACAATCTGATGCGATAGGCAGTCCAGCAAGCGCACGTACATGGATAGCGAGTCTGCACGGCAACTACAAACCCAGTCGTGCATGGACCTATTCAGGCCAAATAGCCTACAAAGGAGTCAACGAAAGGTTTGCAAGCCCTACGGGTCAAGTCACTGGCAATGGTACCGGCATAGCACAGCTGGGTAATGCAAGCACTTGGCATGGCACCTTGTTGAGCGGGCGGGTGATATGGGACTTTACAGAACGTTTTGATGCCAGTTTGTATGGTAGCTCTCAGTCTGCGCAAGGAAGTCGATTGCACGGTATAGGTGCAGAGTTAGGCTACCGGGTTATGAACAATTTATGGGTTTCTTTGGGTTACACGGACGGAGCTTACAGCGATGTGGATGCTTTCAGCAGCAACCAAAGTTGGAAAGCTTGGCATACGCGTTTGCGCTTTAAATTTGACGAAAAAACATTTTCTCAAAAATGATGCTGGGTCAGATGGCATATTAAATTTGCTTTAATTTAAAATTGCAATGGAAACTTTTGTGTCGATAACGGCTCTTAGTGGTTTTATAGGAGTCAATAGATGAAAGTTTTTTCTAAAGCTGAATTGCTTAATGTTTGCGTTTTTGCATTTTTGAATACCGCAGCTACACTGGCCAGTGCCGCTGACACTGCGCCTACCGCTACCGCGCCCACCGCCTCTGAGCGCATCACCACCGCGCGCGATGCCATCAAAGCCAAAAACTGGAAGCTGGCTTTGGCAGAGCTGAACACCGCCGCCAAAGATGAACCCAAAAACGCCGATGTGCACAATCTTTTAGGCTACAGCTACCGCAAGCAGGCGCAGCCTAATTTACCCAAGGCTTTTGAGCATTACAAAACCGCGCTGCAGCTAGACCCAAAGCACAAAGGTGCGCACGAATACATTGGCGAAGCTTATTTGATGGACAAAAAGCCTGCAGAGGCTGAAAAACATTTGGCCACGCTAGAAAAGCTGTGCGGCAACAAGACCTGTGAAGAATATGCTGACTTAGCTAAATCATTAGCCGACTATCGCAGCAAAAACAAGTAAGCCTTGCCAGTCAGGGCCGAGGCATAGCGGGGTGGCTATTTTTGGGGCTGTCTTCCATGTAGCCCATGCCATCTTTCACGCCTTTTTTGCCCATCACTTGCCAGTTGGTGCGCTGGCCAATCAGTCGGGCTAGATATTCCAGCTCTTCGTCCGTGTGGTTAATCGCCTTAGCAGGCATCAACGCCATGTCAGCTTTGTCGGCGGGGCCGCTCCAAAACGACTGGTGATAGTCAGCGCGGCTGACAGATTTGGTCTCGCCAGCGCTAACGTCTACCACGCCATAGCAGTTACAAAAATAACTGCGGAAATTTTGCGCTTCAAACACCTCGGTATACACCCCCGTACCGCGAATGCCTGCAGTTAGTGTGGGGGTGATGATCTGGCGACTGGTGCCCTTGCCCCACACGCTGGCAATAGCGCCAGTTAGCAGCCGCAGCACACTCACCACATTGAGCGTATTGCCGCGCTCCACTACAAAGCGTGAATTTTGGCGCACTTGAAATGCCGCATTGCCCACCACAAACACCAGGCTAGACGCTGGCCCGGTGGTGATGGCGTCACCACTTTGGATAATTTGTGTGGGCAATAATCGCCGCCCGTTGACCTGCGCGTCGCCTACCAGCTCTACCACATTGCTGCGTTGCTGTGCGTGGGCTGCGCCGTAGCCACCCATGGCAGTCCACGTGGCTGCTGCGCTGATAAAGCTGCGGCGCTGGTACCAAAGTACCTCAGATTCGGTGCGATCTTCTAGGCTGTGTTGCGTCATGGTGATGTCTCCGGGTATGGCTTAAGGGGCACAAAATATTTGGTCGGTTTAGGTGGTAATTTCATACACCATTGTGAGGTGCGGCGGGGTCAATAGGGTCAGCATGGATAAAGCTATCGCGAAATGTGAAGTAAATCGAGCTAAAGAGCATGGCCGCCATGGTCAATGCCATAGGCACCATCAAAACCCCGGCCGCGTTGCCTAAACCCAAGATAGACAAAGCGCTAACAACCACCAAAGCTCCTAAAGTAAAAACCGCCATCCACGTGATGGCATAGACGGTATAAGCGCCTAGGTTGCGCAAGCAAGCCACCATGCTAAAAAACAAAGCCTTGCTAGGGCTAACACCGTGCCAGTGCACCAGCGCGGGGGCATGCCAAAACAACATCGACAGGGGCAGATACAGGCCCATGCCTACCCATGCCGCCATTTGAAAGCTGGGTTGTTCAAAAACGGCCTTGTCCAGCTTGCCGCCCAGTAAGTACATCTTGGCAAATTGCCCATCGTCAAACAAGGTGGTGATGCCCATGATGAGCATAAAACCTATTGCATACATGGCGCCCAGCACCAGCATGGCACGCATGCGGTCTTGCCCGGCCTTGAATGCGCTGGCCAATACTGAGGGCATGGGGAACTTGCCTTGCGCCGCTTGCAGTGTGGCTACCATCAGGCCCAGCGTCGCAGCTGGCAGTAACGTCAAGGCAATCACCGTACCGATGACCGGAATAATTCCTGCAATAGACACCACCGCCATGAACATAAAGAACAAACCACCGAGTGCCAATGGCTGCTTAAAAAAGGTTTGTATGCCCAGTTTGACCCAGGTCACACCAGTTTTGGCAGGGACGATATTAAGTTTCATGTGTCGTTCAAAAATCTAAACGCGAGCGTAGCACGCGCTCAAAATGTGTGGGATCGTGGGGGGTTAACTCGCTGGCTTGCCGTGGCAGGTGCACATCCCACAGGCGCGATATCCAAAACCGCAGCGCACCAGCGCGCAGCATGGCAGGCAGCAGCTGGCGCTCTGCCGTGCTCAAGGCGCGTTCAGTTTGGTAGGCCTGCAAAAAAGCAGCTTCGCGGGCGGCATCGCGCTGGCCAGTGGCTAAATCGATGCACCAATCGTTCATGGCCACAGCAATGTCAAACAGCCAAGCATCGACACCTGCAAAGTAAAAGTCAAAAAAACCCGTGAGCTTGCCATCCTCAAACATCACGTTGTCGCGGAATAAATCAGCATGCACCGGGCCACGTGGCAATGCGGCAAAGGCGGCGCTGGCGTGCACGTGGTTTTGGTAGGCCAGCTCGCTTTGCAGTAGCTCCGATTGCTGCTGCGTCACGTGCGGCAATATGACGGGCACGGTCTCGTTCCACCAGGACAGCGCGCGCAAGTTAGGCTGGGCGCGTGCGTAGTCGCGCCCGGCCACATGCATGCGCGCCAGCATGTGCCCAACTGCAGCGCAGTGGTCAACGCCTGGCTGCAATTGGCTGGAGCCCGATAGCTTGTTCACCACCGCAGCAGGCTTGCCGCACACGCTCAGCAAAATGTCGCCTTGTGCATTGGCCTGCGGGTCGGGCACAGGGATGCCCTTAAGCGCCAAGTGCTTCATTAAGTGCAGGTAAAAAGGTAGTTGCTCGGCGCTCAAGCGCTCAAACAGCGTGAGCACGTAGTCACCGATGTCGCTGCTGGCAAAGTAGTTGGTGTTTTCTATGCCGCCCTTGCAACCCTTGAGGCTGTGCAGAGTGCCAAGTTGCAGGTCGCTCAATAGCTGGGAGGCGGTTTCAAAATCAACTTCGGTAAATACGGCCATGAAATGTCAGTCGATAGGGTCTAGGTAGGTGGTTTAGGCGGCCAGAGTACTCCGCATAGCAACGATTGTAGGGGTGCTAGGCACACCGCAAGCCACCCAGCTGCAAAATGGCCGTTTATGGGGTGACAATGCAGGCTATGACTGACGTTTCTAACCCCACTGAACTTCTTGGTACAGCAGCTGATCCTGCCGCTAATGTGGCTCCCCGCCGCCTGCTGCTGGTGGACGGCTCCAGCTACCTGTACCGCGCTTTTCATGCCATGCCAGACCTGCGTGCTGTGCCGGGCGACCCGGCCAGTCCCGCCACTGGGGCTATCCGCGGCATGATCAACATGATGGCCTCGCTCAAAAGCCAATACCCAGCGCAGTATGTGGCCTGCGTGTTTGATGCCAGTGGGCCGACATTTCGCGACACGCTGTACCCCGAGTACAAAGCCAACCGTTCGCCAATGCCCCCCGATTTGCGCACCCAAATCGAGCCTATCCACCACGTCATGCGCCTGCTGGGCTGGCCAGTGATGGCTGTGCCTGGTGTGGAGGCTGACGATGTGCTGGGCACACTGGCACATGTGGCAGCCCAGCAGGGTATTGAAGTGATTATTTCCAGCGGCGACAAAGACTTATCGCAATTGGTCAATGAACACATCACCATCATCGACACCATGAACGGCAAGCGCCGGGACATCGCAGGGGTGACGGCTGAGTTTGGTGTGCCCCCCAGCCTGATGTTGGACTACCAAAACTTGGTGGGTGACACGGTAGACAACGTGCCCGGTGTTGAAAAAGTAGGCCCTAAAACAGCTGCTAAATGGCTCACCGAATACGGGTCACTGGTCAATTTATTAGCCCATGCGGGCGACATCAAAGGCGTGGCAGGCGACAACCTGCGCAAAGCCGTAGACTGGCTGCCCAAAGGCCGCGAGCTGCTGACCATCAAAACCGACTGTGATTTGACAGAGTATGTGCAAGGCCTGCCTGCGCTGGACAAGCTATTGCCCGCCATTGAAGACAAGGCGGCGCTGGTTGATTTTTATGTGCAATATGGCTTTAAGGGCCTGGTTACCGCGCTCAAAGCGGGCGGCACCAGCCACGGCGGCGGGCCCCGGCACACGCCTGCAGCGCAGGGGGGCACAGACGATTTGTTTGCCGACCCCGCGCCTGCCGTGTCGCAAGCCACCGACAAAAAATACGACACGGTGCTGACCTGGGCGCAGTTTGACGCTTGGCATGCCAAGATACAAAGCGCAGCACTTACCGCACTCGATACCGAGACCACCTCGCTCAATGAGATGCAAGCGCAGATTGTGGGTTTGTCCTTTAGCGTCACACCGGGTGAGGCGGCCTACATTCCGCTGGCCCACGTGGGGCCAGATGCGCCTGAACAATTGCCCATCAATGAAGTGCTGGCTAAGCTTAAACCTTGGCTAGAAGACTCAACTAAGCACAAGCTGGGCCAGCACATCAAATACGACCGCCATGTGTTTGCCAACCACGGCATTGAAGTGCAAGGCTATGTGCACGACACCATGCTGCAAAGCTATGTGCTGGAGGTGCACAAACCGCACGGCCTGACCAGCCTGGCCGAGCGCCACGTGGGGCGCACCGGCATCAGCTACGAAGACCTGTGCGGCAAAGGCGCGCACCAAATCGGCTTTGCGCAGGTCGACGTGCCCAAGGCGGCAGAATATTCGTGTGAAGATTCTGACCAAACTTTAGATGTGCATTTGGCGTTGTGGCCAAGGCTACATAAAGAGCCTGGGCTTTTGTACATCTACCAGTTAGAAATTGCCAGCTCTGAGACGCTGTACCGCATTGAGCGCAACGGCGTGCTGATCGACGGGCCTACGCTGGCTACGCAAAGCCACCAAATCGGCCAGCGCATCATGGAGCTGGAGCGCGAGGCGCATGACTTGGCAGGGCAGCCGTTTAACCTGTCTAGCCCTAAGCAAATTGGCGAGATATTTTTTACCAAGCTGGGCTTGCCAGTAGTGAAGAAAACCGCCACAGGCGCACCATCAACCGACGAAGAAGTATTAGAAAAATTAGCCGAAGACTTTCCGCTGCCTGCCAAAATTTTGGAGCATCGCGGGTTGGCCAAACTCAAAGGCACTTACACCGACAAGCTAGCCCAGCTAGCGCACCCGCGCACAGGCCGGGTGCACACCCACTACGCGCAGGCCGTGGCCGTGACGGGGCGGCTAAGTAGCAACGACCCTAACTTGCAAAACATCCCCATCCGCACACCCGAGGGCCGCCGTGTACGCGAGGCGTTTGTAGCGCCTGCGGGCAGCGTAATTGCCAGTGCTGACTACAGCCAAATCGAGCTGCGCATCATGGCGCATATCAGCGGCGACGAAGCTTTGCTCAGCGCATTTACCTCAGGCCTAGACGTGCACCGCGCCACAGCGGCTGAGGTGTTTAGCGTGGCGGTGGATCAGGTGAGTAGCGAGCAGCGGCGTTATGCCAAGGTGATTAACTTTGGCTTGATTTACGGCATGAGCGCGTTCGGATTAGCACGCAATTTGGGCATAGACAACACCGCAGCTAAAAACTATATCACCCGGTATTTTGAGCGCTATCCCGGTGTGAAGCAGTACATGGACGAAACACGCTTGTCGGCCAAAAGCAAGGGCTATGTTGAGACCGTGTTTGGCCGCCGTCTGATGCTGCCCGAGATCAACAGCCCCAACGGCCCACGCCGCGCAGGCGCTGAGCGCGCTGCCATTAACGCACCGATGCAAGGCACAGCCGCTGACTTGATCAAGCTGAGCATGAACGAAGTGCAGCGCGTGCTGGACGCAGAAAAGCGCAGAACCAAAATGATTATGCAGGTGCACGACGAACTGGTGTTTGAAGTGCCACAGGCTGAGGTGGACTGGCTGCGCGTCGAGATCCCGCGCATCATGGCAGGTGTAGCGCAGCTGAAGGTGCCCTTGCTAGCTGAAGTGGGGGTGGGAGAGAATTGGGATAAGGCGCACTGAGTACAAACTCTAAAGCCACTGTCGCATGGCAAGTTAAAATATCACCAAGCTCTATGCCATGCTCTGTAACGCATAGCGCTCTTATCATCCAGAGCCATGTAGAGGACTACCATGTATAAAAACCTCGCCGCGACCTGGCTCGTCAGTGCCGTCGCCGCCTGTTTTACCATCTCCGCTCAGTGCCAAACCGTGGCGCTTCCTTCCGTTAAAACCACACCTGCCAGCGAGC
This sequence comes from Polaromonas sp., assembly GCA_043747295.1. Taxonomy (GTDB): domain Bacteria; phylum Pseudomonadota; class Gammaproteobacteria; order Burkholderiales; family Burkholderiaceae_C; genus JAAFIP01. The sequence continues at coordinate 12,584 of JAYTPK010000251.1, forward strand.
CGTTAAAGGCTGCGTTTGTGTATGTGGCCCCGCTGACCGATGCAGGCTGGGTGCGACAACACGACGAAGGGCGCAAGGCTGTGCAAGCAGCCTTGGGCGACAGGGTAAAAACCAGCTATGTTGAAAACGTGCCAGAAGGAGCGGACGCTGAGCGCGTGATACGCGAGCTGGCGATGCAAGGCAACAAAATCATTTTTACCCCCAGCTTTGGCTACATGGAGCCTACTTTGAGAGTGGCCAAAGACTTCCCAGATGTGAAGTTTGAATCTATTACCGGCTACAAAACCGCGTCTAACGTGGCCGTGGCCAATGCGCGCTATTACGAAGGCCGCTATCTGGCAGGCATTGCGGCTGGGCGCATGACCCAAACCAACATGGCAGGCTACGTGGCGGGCTTTCCTATCCCCGAAGTGCTGCAGGGCATCAACGCTTTTACGCTGGGCATGCGCTCGGTTAATCCGGCAGCGCAAGTCAAAGTGGTGTGGCTGAACGCGTGGTTTGACCCCGCCCGCGAGCGCGAGGCCGCCATGAGCTTGATGAACCAAGACGCGGATGTACTGGCCTTTCATACGGGTTCTAACGCCGTGATGGTGGCTGCGCAAGAGCGGGGCAAGCTGGCCGTGGCCTACCACTCAGACATGCGCAAGGTAGCGCCTGACGCGCAGATCATCGCAGTCACTCACCGCTGGGGCGACTACTACACGCAGCGCGTCAAAGCTGCCTTGGAAGGCAGTTGGGGCAGTAGCCGCATGTGGGGCGGAATTGGGCAAGGCATGGTGCGGGTCGAGGGTTTTGGCAGCAAAGTGCCAGCCGCTGTGCAAAAAGAGGTGCTTGCACGCCAGCGCGACATAAGTACGGGCTCACTGCTGCCGTTTTTTGCGGGCCGCCAGGCAGTGCTGGACAATGAAGGTCGCACGGTCATCATCGCCAACACGGCATTGTCAGACGATCAAATACTCAATATGAATTATTTAGTGGCTGGGGTGCTTGGAAAGATAGCAAAATAGCGGTGTGAACACCTCTGCACCCACTTTAAACCCCGCTTCCTCAGCCCCTACTTTGCCACCCACGGCCTACCGCGCCGCGCTGCTGCGTTTTGACGACGCTGGCCAGGCCGTGCTGGACGACGATGGCCTGCTGGTAGTGCAGGGCGGCAAGGTGGTGGCTGCAGGCGCCCACAGCACGTTGCGCACACAGTACACACAGGTGCCCGTGCAGCATTGGCCAGGCCGCATTATTGCCCCAGGCTTTGTGGACATGCATGTGCACTATCCGCAAATCGACGTGATAGGCTCGCCAGCTGACGGGCTGCTGCCGTGGCTAGACAACTACACGTTTCCAGAAGAAAAACGCTTTGAAGTCCAAGCATACGCTGCTCAGGCAGCTACGTTTTTTGTAGCGGAGCTGTTGTTGCATGGAGTTACCACCGCGCTTACCTTTGCCACATCGCATGTGGCCTCGGTGAATGCGCTGTTTGAAGCTGCGCAGGTCAGCGGGCAGCGCATCATCACCGGCAAGTGTTTGCAAGACCGCAATTGCCCCGATGGCGTGCGCGACGAGACCGAGCAGTCGTTAATTGACACCGAGGTGCTGATTCAGCGTTGGCACGGCCAAGGCCCTGGCGGGCGGTTGGGCTATGCCATCACCCCACGCTTTGCGCCTACCTGCAGCGACGCGCAGCTGCGTGGGGCAGGACAGCTGGCCGCCAAGTACCCCAGCGTGTGGGTGCAGTCGCATGTGGCAGAAAACATCGATGAAATCGCGTGGGTCCAGCAGTTGTACCCGCAGGCGCGCAGCTACCTTAGTGTCTATGACAGCTTTGGCCTGCTGCGCCCGCGCAGCGTGTATGCCCACTGTATTCACATCGACGACGCAGACCGCGCGCTGATGCGCCAGCGCGGTGCAGCGGCGGCAGTGTGCCCCACAAGTAACTTATTTTTAGGCAGCGGATTTTTTGACTTTGCAGCTGCTCAGTCTGGCTCTGAGAGCGGTGGGATGCTGCACGGCCTGGCCAGCGACGTGGGCGGCGGCACATCGTTTTCGCCATTTAAAACCATGCTGGCTGCGCACTACGTGGCGCGTGCGTCGGCGCTGTCAGGCGGTGTCGCCAAACAGGCCATGACGCTTAGCCCGCAGCAGCTGTGGTGGCAGCACACTGCAGGCGCAGCGCAGGCGCTGGGGCTGCAAGGCGTGGCGGGTAATTTGCAGCCAGGGTGCGATGCTGATTTTGTGCTGCTCAACCCGCAGGCCACACCCTTGCTGGCGCGGCGCATTGCGCGTGCTAACAGCCTAGGTGAGCTGCTATTTGCGATGATTGTGTTAGGTGATGAGCGGGTGATTGAACGAACATGCGTAGCTAATTTTATTGATGGTTAAATTTTTGTCGCTATTGATTTTGTAGCTGCTTGAGCAGTAAATACGTGGACTATCGGCATATTTCGTTGGTAAAAGTGCTGTTTTTCTGTGTTCTGATGTTCTGCTGTTTGTTTGGTTGTAATGGGACGCGCGCTGCTGTGGCGTAGCACTATCGCCACCCGAACCACGGGCCCTGCGGGCAAGCATCTGCAGTACTTGTATGTTACGGGGTGCTGGGGCAAAGGGACTCTGCAGTGCATCGGCCTTTCGGGGACCGACTAAGCGAGAATTCTCCAGCCCCAGCAACTCAACGT
>JAYTPK010000252.1:0-5961 GCA_043747295.1 Polaromonas sp.
CTCAGCCCGGCCGAGGTCGATGCGGTGCTGGCGCATGAGCTGGGTCACTTCAAGCACAAGCACATCATCAAGCGCATCGCGCTGATGTTCGCCATCAGCCTGGCCGGCTTCGCGCTGCTGGGATGGCTGTCGTCGCAGGTCTGGTTTTATACCGGCCTCGGCGTGCGGCCGAATGTGTCTGCCGCCAACGATGCGCTGGCCCTATTGCTGTTTTTGTTGGTGACGCCGCTGTTCAGCTTTTTCGTCTCGCCGCTGATGGCCCAGTTCTCGCGCAAGCACGAGTTTGAGGCCGACGCTTACGCTGTAGCGCAAACCAATGGTGCAGATTTAAAAAATGCATTACTTAAGCTGTACGAAGACAATGCTTCTACCCTGACCCCCGACCCACTGTTTGTGAAGTTTTACTACTCACACCCACCAGCGTCTGAGCGCTTGGCCAGGATGGGCGTATGAGCAGCATGTTAGCTAAAAAAGACTGGGCTAAAGAACCGCGCAGCGCGCTGTCGGCTACTGCCATCATTACCCAGCTGGTGGATCATCCGGGCTGGACATTAGACGGTGATGGTGCGAATGTAGCGATTCAAAAAACCTTCACCTTTGCTAACTACTTAGAGACCATAAGCTTTGTCAACGCAGTAGCTTTTATTGCTGAACGACATAATCATCACCCTGACATGAGCGTGCACTACAGCAAATGTGTAGTACGCTTTAACACGCACGATGTCAAAGGCATATCGGCCACCGACATTGCCTGCGCTGCCGAGGTAGACGCTTTGATCGCCCCGCGATGAGTGCACACACTGGCCAAACTAGCGGTCTGACCAAAGACCTCAATAAAGGGCCAAATCAGGGCCTAGAAAATGGCTTGGTGGTTGCCAGTTTTGGCCGCCACTGTATGGTGGAGTCTGCAAACGGCACGCGCACCTTGTGCCACCCACGGGGTAAAAAATCGCAGGTAGTGGTGGGCGACCAAGTGCAGTGGCTGCCCAGTACCGACCAAGGCACGATTGAAAAGGTGACCCCACGGCGCAACTTGCTGTACCGCCAAGACGAGATTCGTACCAAAGAGTTTGCCGCTAACCTTGACCAAGTATTGGTATTGATAGCCGCAGAACCTGAGTTCTCTGAGCACCAGCTCACCCGCGCGCTGATCGCCTGCGAGGCCGCCAAAATCACGCCGATCATTGCTTTAAATAAAAGCGACTTGGTCGAACCCTTTGAGCTGGCTTGGCTGCGCTTAGCACCTTACCGCCATATGCACTACGGCGTGTTGCCGCTGTGTCTGCGCTTATCTAGCGATGTAGATAAAGCGCATTTATCGAAGCACCTTGAAGGTAAGACCACACTCATTCTCGGACCCAGCGGCAGCGGCAAAAGCACTTTGATCAACCTGCTAGCCCCGCATGCAAGGGCTGAAACTAACGAAATCTCTCAAGCGCTGAACTCTGGCAAACACACCACCACCAGCACCACGCTGTATTGGGTGGGCGAGGGCCGACATACTGCGTTGATTGACAGCCCCGGATTTCAAGAATTTGGCTTACACCACATTGAGCCCACAGGCCTCGCGTCGCTGATGCCCGATATTGCAGCGCACTTGGGCCACTGCAAGTTTTATAACTGCACACATCTGCACGAGCCGGGCTGTGGTGTGATTGCCGCTGTGCAATCTGCACCTACAGCTGAGCAAATTTGCGCACGGCGCTATAAGCTGTATGGTGACTTATTCGCACAGCTCAGCGCACCACCAAGCTATTAATTTGATAGCTATATAAGTAATGAATGCTTGGACTACAAGCACTTTTGATTAGTAAAAGTGCATCCAAACACCTCTACAGTGGTTAAATCGTTACCCCAACAAACGCGCCACGGTCAACAGCGCCAACAGCAGCATCCACAACACCACACTGCGCCACACCAGCCCCACTATGCTGCGCAAATGCGCCACTACAGGCTCACGGCCCAAGGTGGTCTCGGCGGGTGATTCAGGGGGTGCGGGCTGCATGCTTGGCATGGTGGCATCGGGTTGGAAGGTTTGTGATGCCATGGGCGAGAAGACTTCTTTTAAGGCCTCGCCACCCAAGCGCACATTCAAAGCGCCCGACGTAGCGGCCAAGATCACGCCGTCGTTCTCATTCATTCCATCTGTCAAACTATTTTTTGCTAAGCGTTGTGCAAAATTACGCCAGCTGTCAATGGCCTCTTCAAAATTACCCACGATGGCAAAGCCTAGCGACGTAACGCGGGCTGGCAACCAATCTATCACCAGCCACGCCTGCTGCGCCGCGCCCGCCAAAGATGGGCTGATGTGCAACTGCCCCGCCTGCGCGGCGTGGCGTGTGTAGTAACGGTTAGCAAATTCACTCATGCGGTAAATAATGGCGCCTGCCGGGCCAAAGCCAAACGCGGCTAACAACGCATACCAGCCCAGCACGCCAAACACATGGCGGTGCGCGGCGAGCACAGAGTGTTCAATCACATAGCGTACGATTTCGCTCTTGGGCAAGTCGCTAGCGTCCACTTGCTTCCAGTCGGCCAAGGCCTTGCGTGCGGCAGCTTCGTCGCCGGCTTCTAGGGCCTCGCGAATGCTGGTGAAGTGATGGCTAAATTGCCTAAAGCCTAGTGTGGTGTACAAGATGACCGCATGCACGGCAAACGCTATGACCGCGCCTGCCCAGCCTAGCGACCACACCAGTGCCCAGTGCACTGCCAGGGCCACCAGCGCTGGCAACAGCACCACAGCGCTCCAAACCAGCCAACCGTGCGGTGTCTTGCCAGCATCTAGCTTTCTGCTGGCTGTGCGGGCCCAGCTGCGCGCAGCCATATACACCGCATTGCCCAGCGGCAACGGGCGAATTTGCTCGACCAACAGTGCAAAAAGAATGGCTAAAAAACTCATGTGTTCTTTGACTTACAACGGCCTACCATCATAGCGTGGATGGGTAGTTGCACTTAAAAACCGGTACAGATTGCGCAACATTCCTGCAGTGGCACCCCACACAAAACGGTCTTCTGGCGCATCTGTATGGCCGCGCCAGTGCATAGAAAACCATTCGCGCGTAGTGTTATCCCAAGTGATCTGGTGCCGCCCGTGGTGGGCGGGGTTCATTAAAAACGCCAGCGGCACTTCAAACACATCGGCCACTTCGTCGGGGTTGGCCTGCACGGTAAAGCCCGGTTGCACCAGCGCCACTACGGGCGTAATGTGAAACGCAGTGCCTGTGATGTAACTGGGCAGCGTGCCAATGACTTCGCAATAGTCGCTGTCCAAGGCGATTTCTTCATGCGCCTCACGCAGCGCGGCAGCGGCGGCATCGGCATCAGTGTCGTCCACCTTGCCGCCTGCAAATGCAATTTGACCTGAGTGGGTAGATAAGTGGGCTGTGCGCAGAGTGAGAATCAGCGTGGGTTCATCGTGCATTACCAGCGCCACCAGTACGGCAGCCTGTGCAGGCAAGCGGTCGCTGAAGCTAGGCTCCTCGCGCACCTCAGGTGTCCACACAGGAGGCTGGGCAAAGCGAGCGCGCAGGGCCGCTGCCGTCAGGTCCCGCAAGGGCACGGCAGGCAGATGTGCATCAAAGCCCAGGATAGGCACAGCGCGCGGATCGAAATGGGGGATTTTGGAGAAAGGAACGAAAGCCATGGGGTCAGTGTACTGGGGCAGATTCCATAAAAAAACCGCCTCGGTTTGCACCTTGGCGGTTTTGTAGTGGCCTAGGCCAGTTGTAGTGCTTATAGTGATTAAGCGGCCACTGCAGCGGTTTTAACGTTGCGGGTGAGCTTTTCTTTGATACGTGCAGACTTGCCGCTACGCTCGCGCAGGTAGTACAGCTTAGCGCGGCGTACATCGCCACGGCGCTTGACTTCGATGCTAGCGATCAACGGGCTGTACAGCTGGAACGTACGCTCCACGCCTTCGCCGCTGGAGATCTTGCGCACGATGAAGCTGCTGTTTAAGCCGCGGTTACGCTTGGCAATGACAACGCCTTCATAAGCCTGGACACGCTTGCGGGTACCTTCAACAACGTTAACGTTGACGATAACGGTGTCGCCAGGAGCGAATACGGGAATAACTTTGGCTAGGCGTGCGATTTCCTCGTTCTCGAGGATTTGGATCAAGTTCATGGTGAGACTCTCAGCTATTTTTAGATCATGCCGGCTACGCTAGGGGCGACGTTTTTCATCTATTGTGTCCAGATGCTGGGCAGATGTGTCGCGGCGGGTAGAGGATCGAAAAGCCTTCTATTATAGCAATTTTCGGCTGCTCGTAGCCCAAACTGACAGTCTGGGGCTTAGTAAATGCGGTACAGCAGTGATGCAGTGCCGCTGACGCTGCCCGAGCTGTCAATCAGTGGGCTTTGACGGATGCTGGCACCGTAGGCGCGGTAACGGGCGCCCAGAACGAAGCTCAAACTGGGGCTCAGGTCGGTACTGGCGGAGACGCCCAAGTTGAAATTAGTTGCAGCGCCTGCATCATAGGCTGGCCGCCCCGCAGCAGCCTCTGCTGCAGTAACACCGTAGTAATAGTTGACCAGCTTGGCACTGTTGTGTTGAGCGCTCACGTAGGGGCTGACATTCCAGTCGCCCAAAGCTGTGCGCCAGCCTATGCCCACCTCAGTGCGCAGGCCTTTGCTGTTGCCAGTGGCATCGGCCCCGGCCTCTAGCCAAACTTGGCCGATAGGGGTCATCGCTTTGGCACCTACGCCCACCAACAAGCTGGGTTTGCGGGTAGACATGCCATTAAAAATAGCTGCATCAGAGGATTTGTAGCCTTGCAGGAGCAAGTCGGCACGCAAATTCACTGAAAAATCGGTATTTGCTGGGTTAGTTACCACTAACTCTGCGCTGGTGCCGCGCAAAGAAAAACGCGAGGTTTGCACTGACAGGGAGGGAACGACGGTGGTTTTAATACCCAGGCCTTTATAGCCGTCATCGCTGGCCACTAGGCCTAGGCCTAGCTTGAGGGTGGAGGTTTGAGGGCGCATTTGCGCTGAAGCCGCTGTCACGCCTGTCGCCAAGACCAGCCCTGCGATCACGGTCAGCGCAGAATCACTACGTACCGTTGCAGTCTGAAATGGATAAAAGCTGGTCATGGTGTGAGGGCGCTGTTGAAAAGATATAAAGTTTGTATTAGTTGAGGAACAGTCTAGCACTTGGTTGTAAAACCCGTTGGCATGCAGTGCTGAATTTGTGCAACTTTTACACGCTAACTGCGATTGGCTAGAGGCTGTGCGGCCGGCGGCCGTCTGTTTGGTGTTGAGTTATGGCAACAAATCAGGCCGCAACTGTAGGGTCAGTGCTTGTCGCTGCTGGTTACGCCAGCGCTCAATATGCGCGTGGTTGCCAGACAGCAACACGGGGGGCACGCTGAGGCCTCGCCACACCTCGGGGCGAGTGTAGTGGCCGCAGTCCAGCAAGCCACCCACGGCAGGGTTAAAGCTGTCTTGCGCATGGCTGTCAGCATCGCCCAGCACACCGGGCTGCAGGCGGGCCACTGCGTCTAACAGCGCCAGGGCAGCCACCTCGCCACCCGACAACACAAAATCACCCAAACTAATTTGTTGGGTAACCAGCTGGTCAATAAAGCGCTGGTCTAGGCCTTCGTAACGGCCACAAATCAAAATAGCACCTTGGCTGTCTGACCAATGCTGCACTTGTGCATGGTTGAGCGTAGCGCCGATGGGCGAGAACAATACTGCCGGGCACTGCGTGTCCACCGGCTCGGCGCGGTCAGCGCGAATCGCTTCAATACAGCGGGCCAGTGGCTCGGCCATCATCACCATGCCGGGGCCACCGCCAAAAGGGCGGTCGTCGGTGCGGCGGTAGTTGCCATCAGCATGGTCACGTGGGCTGGTAAAGCGTATGTCCACCAGTTTGCTGCCATCGGATTGCGCCTCAAACGCACGGCGATTAATGCCAGTTTGCATGAAGGGTGCAAACAGCTCGGGGAAAATGGTGATG
>JAYTPK010000253.1:0-2038 GCA_043747295.1 Polaromonas sp.
TCGTCAGTAGCCCGGTAGACCAGTCTGTTAGTTTCGTCAATGCGACGTGACCAATAGCCTGATAAGTTCCCCACTAACGGCTCTGGCTTACCGATACCTTCAAACGGGTCGCGGGCAGCTGCTTCAATCAAGATGTTGATGCGCTTTAAGGTCTTGCGGTCTTGGCCGTGCCAATAGGTGTACTGCTCCCAACCTTCGGGCACAAAGCTAATGTTGCGCATGATTTTGTGACAATACGCTTAAGAGGCTAGCAGCTTGCGGGGCTTGGCTTTGCCCGCCTTGTCTTGCGAAATAGCGCTGGCCAGCTTGGCGGCGTTTGCGGGTGACGATACAAGATGCAATGTTTCCATCACGCTTTGGTAGTAGTCAAACGACATGACTACAGCGTCCGCACCATCACGGCGGTTAATAATGGTGATGTCTTGGTCGTCACTTACGCCGTCTAAGAGGGCTTTAAACGAGTTACGGGCTTCGGTGTAGCTGATTACGCGCATAGGATCATCTTGTGTACATGATCTTGATATTGTACAGGTAAGCGTGTAACTGGTATTGATGCTATGGCGCTCAAGATCCTTGTTTTATTCCACACTGTCGCCAAGCCTCATACACTGTCACAGCGACTGAGTTTGACAAATTCAAACTGCGCTGGCCTTCCATCATGGGCAAACGCAACCGTTGCTCGGCAGCAAACGAATCGCGTACTGCTGGTGGTAAGCCTGCGGTTTCTGACCCAAATACCAGCCAATCGCCTGCGGCAAAAGCCTGTGCAAACACGCTGTGGCTGCCTTTGGTGGTCATGGCAAACATGCGCTGTACTGCGGGTAGTTCTGTAGACAAAAATGCTTCCCACGAAGCATGGCGTTTGACGTCGGCATACTCGTGGTAGTCCAGCCCGGCGCGGCGCATGTAGCGGTCTTCCATGCTAAAGCCCAGCGGTTCGATCAGGTGCAAAGCGCAGCCCGTGTTAGCGCACAGGCGTATGATGTTGCCCGTATTGGGTGGGATTTCGGGGTGAACTAGAACGACGTTGAACATGGTTGTATTGTGGCCTACAGCAGTCCCCAAGTTGCGTAGCAGGTACCGCTACACTACGGATTAGTCAACACAATGTAGAGGCTTCGACAGGCTCAGCTTGAACGGAGTTACGCCATAACGACAAGAAATTCAACTTTGCCAGTCAAGTAACCAATTTCATGAGCCTGATCAAATCTGCCTCCATCGTCTCGCTGTTCACGCTGGCCTCGCGCATCACGGGCTTGGTACGTGAGCTGTTGATGGCGGCGATGTTTGGAGCCAGTGCGATGACAGACGCGTTTAACGTGGCGTTTCGCATTCCTAATTTGCTGCGCCGCTTGTTTGCCGAGGGTGCTTTTAGCCAAGCATTTGTACCCGTGCTGGCGGCCAGCAAAGAGCAAAACGGCGCTGCCGCCACGGGGCTGTTGGTCAATAAAGTAGCTACGGTGTTGGCGTGGGTGCTGGTGGCCACTAGCATCATCGGTATTGCCGCTGCACCGCTGCTGGTTTACGCCATGGCCAGTGGCTTGCAGCAAAACCCCCAGGCTTTTGACGCGGCCAGCTTTATGACGCGGCTGATGTTTCCCTACATTGCCTGCATGTCGCTGGTGGCGCTGGCCTCAGGCGTGTTGAATACCTGGAAAAAATTTGCCGTGCCCGCTGCCACACCAGTGCTGCTTAACCTGTGCATGATTGCCGCTGCTTGGCTGTTGGCGCCGTGGTTTAAAACCCAAGGCATTGAGCCGATTTATGCCATGGCTGTGGGTGTGATGGCAGGTGGCCTGCTGCAACTGGCCGTGCAACTACCCGCGCTGCGCGCACTGGGCTTGCTGCCGCGCATATCGCTTAAGTGGGCCGATGTGAAAGCCGCTTGGCGCGACAGTGGCACACAAAATATTTTGCGCCTGATGCTGCCCGCACTGCTAGGGGTCAGCGTGGCGCAAATATCGCTGCTGATCAACACGCAAATTGCCTCGCATTTGCCCACCGGCTCAGTCAGCTGGCTAACGTACGCCGACCGGTT
>JAYTPK010000254.1:0-10828 GCA_043747295.1 Polaromonas sp.
CGGCGGCAATCAATGATGTCGCGCTGGGCCGGGCCTTCGCTGCCGGGGGCGCCTGTGTCGGGCACCAGTTTTAAGAAGCGAAACTGCACGTTATTTTCGGCGTGCGTCGCTACAAAAGTGCCTTTGCCTTGGCGGCGAATTACCAAGTTGTCGGTGGCCAGCTCGTCAATGGCTTTGCGCACTGTGCCTTGGCTTACGCGATAGCGCGCTGCCAGGTCCATCTCAGACGGAATCGCCTCGCCCGGCTTCCACTCGCCAGACTGCAGGCTTTGCAAGATCAGGCCCTTGATCTGCTGGTACAGAGGGCTAAAAGCTACGCCAGCAGCGTCGTCTGGTGCAAAGTTAGGAACGGCAGCCATAAAAACTGGGTGGTTTAGTTGGTGACTAAAGAATGACTAAAGAGTGACTAGATGGTGAAAACAGCTTGAAATCGCTAAATCACATCATATCTTATATAAGACATAAGACAAATTGACCGAAATGTGTTTTCAAGGGTAAACTCTAGGGCTTTGTTACAGCACAGTTTCATCACTTTAAATTTGGAGTTTTCCCATGAGCAAAAAGCCTGTTCGCGTAGCCGTCACTGGTGCCGCTGGTCAAATTGGATACGCACTATTGTTCCGCATCGCCAGCGGTGAAATGTTGGGCAAAGACCAGCCGGTTATTTTGCAATTGCTCGAAGTACCTGTTGAAGGCCCACAAAAAGCCCTCAAGGGCGTGATGATGGAGCTGGACGACTGTGCTTTCCCATTGCTGGTAAGCATGGAAGCGCATGGCGACCCAATGACCGCATTCAAAGACGCCGACTACGCACTGCTAGTGGGTTCGCGCCCGCGCGGGCCTGGTATGGAGCGCGCTGAGCTGCTGTCGATCAACGGCGCTATTTTCACTGCGCAGGGCAAGGCACTGAATGCCGTGGCTTCACGCACTGTCAAGGTGTTAGTGGTGGGCAACCCTGCCAACACCAACGCCTACATTGCCATGAAGAGCGCGCCTGATCTGCCGCGTAAAAACTTCACCGCCATGCTGCGCCTGGACCATAACCGTGCGGCGTCGCAAATTGCTGCTAAAACCGGCAAAGCAGTGGCAGACATTGAAAAATTGACCGTGTGGGGCAACCATTCGCCCACCATGTACGCCGACTACCGCTTTGCCACCATCAAAGGCGAAAGCGTAGCCAAGATGATCAACGACCAGGTGTGGAACAAAGACACCTTCTTGCCCACCGTAGGCAAGCGCGGCGCGGCCATTATCGAGGCACGCGGCCTGTCGTCTGCAGCGTCAGCTGCTAACGCTGCCATTGACCACATGCGCGACTGGGCGCTAGGTACCAATGGCAAATGGGTCACTATGGGCATCCCATCAGACGGTCAATACGGCATTCCGAAAGACACGATGTTTGGCTTCCCGGTGACCTGCGAAAACGGCGAATACAAAATCGTCGAAGGTCTTGAGATCGACGCTTTCTCGCAAGAGTGCATCAACAAGACTCTGGCTGAATTAGAAGGCGAAAAAGACGGCGTTAAGCACCTCTTGTAATTTGCCATGTCACATCCACGCGACGTGCTGTTAGGGTCACAGTCTGGCAAAATCGTTTTGCCGGTGTGTGACCACTACAGCGGCGTGGAATCGCGGATGAAAAAAACCTTGGCGCTGCAAGCCGAGATGATTCAAGAGTTTGGAGCTTGCGTTTTTGATGCCACGCTAGACTGTGAAGACGGTGCGCCAGCTGGAGGCGAAATTGACCATGCAAATATGGTGGTAGTCCAAGTATCTACTGCTCAGACAGCTACTAAAAATATAGCAAAAGCATTGCCACGTATAGGTGTGCGTGTTCATGCGGTAGACCACGCGGCGTTTGCTACTGATGTAGACATCATTGTGCGTGGTGCAGGGGCACACTTGGCCTACATCATGGTGCCTAAAGTTGAGTCACTAGCTGACGTGCAGCGTGCCATAGGGGCTATCGATGCTGCGGGCGGCGCGCATATCCCGCTGCATGTGCTGATCGAATCGTCTGCTGCAGTACATCAGGTTTTCGCCATTGTTGCCCATCCACGCGTAGAGTCCATTAGCTTTGGATTAATGGATTTTGTGTCGTCACATGGTGGTGCTATTCCGTCTGAGGCCATGGGCAGTGCAGGGCAATTTAGCCATCCACTGGTGTTGCGCGCTAAAACTGAAATTGCGGCTGCATGCCATGCTTTTGGCAAAGTGCCCTCGCACTGCGTAGTTACTGAGTTCACCGATGTGCAGGCTTTGCACCAAGCGGCAGTGCAGGCCAGCCGCCAGCTGGGCTACACGCGCATGTGGAGCATTCACCCAGCGCAGATTCGCCCCATCGTGGCTGCGTTTGCGCCCTCAGAGCCAGAGATCGACAAAGCCAGCCGCATTGTGGAGGCCGCAGCGCTGGCACAGTGGGCACCCATTAGCCACCAAGGCCAGCTGCACGACCGCGCCAGCTACCGTTATTATTGGCAAGTGATAGAGCGTGCACGTCGTACTGGGCAGGCGTTGCCACCTGAGATGCAAAAATATTTTCATTAAGTTCCCCGACAGCTAACCATTTACACACCACAAGGAGATAGAGATGCGTAATTTGATGATGACCTCAGTACTCGTATTAGCCGCTGCTGCGCTGACCACTGGCGTTAGCGCTGAAGCGGTGAAAAAATCTGCTAAACCTGCAGCCAAATCCACCTCTAAAGCACCGGTTAAAGCTGCTGCTGGTGCTGCAGCTGTGGCTTTGAGCGCAGATCAAGTCGCTTTGGCGCAATATGTAGTCACAGGGCGCTTCCCATGCGCTGAAGGGCGCAGTGTCAGTATCAGCGCTGACCCCAAGGTTAATGGTGCATTCGATGTGCAGTTTGGTGGCAGCAAATATGATGTAGTGCCTATGCCCACCAAGAGTGGTGCACTGCGCCTGGAAGATACTAAAACAGGTTTTGTACTCATGCAGCTGGCCAATAAATCCATGCTGTTCAACGAAAAGCAAGGCCGCCGTTTGGCTGATGACTGCGTCAGCCCTGCACAACAAGCTTTTGCAGACAACATGAAAGTCAACCCTAGCGCTGGAGTGCTAGAGGGCGGCAAGTAAGCTGGGGTAAATCCCAAACGCTTTAAAAGTAATAACTGCTTGAGCATATTTCACGGGCCCAAGCAGTATTTTTGATATCAAGTGAAGGAGTTATCACCATGCCATCCGCATTCATGCAAACCTACCAAGCCCATGTGGCTGAACGTGCCGTTCTAGGCATTCCGCCGCTTCCCTTGTCGGCCCAGCAAACTGGCCAAGTGATTGAGCAGCTCAAAGCGCCCACCGCTGGTGAAGAAGCTGCTTTGGTAGAGTTGTTGTCGCACCGCGTCCCTGCAGGCGTGGACAACGCAGCCAAGGTCAAGGCATCGTACCTGGCTGCCGTAGCGCATGGCACCGAAAAGTGCAGCTCCATCACCTCCGCTAAAGCCACCGAGCTGCTGGGCACCATGCTGGGCGGCTACAACCTTACCCCGCTGATTGATTTGCTAGACAACGCAGCCGTAGCCGCTGTAGCTGCAGAAGGCTTGAAGAAAACCCTACTCATGTTTGACCAGTTCCATGACGTCAAAACTAAGGCCGACAAAGGCAATGCACACGCTAAAGGCGTGCTGCAAAGCTGGGCCGATGCTGAGTGGTTTACATCGCGCCCTGAAGTGCCTAAGTCAATCAAGCTGACCGTCTTCAAAGTGCCCGGTGAGACCAACACCGACGACTTGTCGCCCGCACCCGACGCATGGAGCCGACCCGACATTCCGTTGCACGCCCTAGCGATTCTGAAAAACAAGCGCGACGGCGCACCCTTCACCCCTGAAGAAGACGGCAAGCGCGGCCCGATTGCACAAATCAACGCACTGCATGCCAAAGCCCAAGCCTCTGGTGCAGTGGTGGCTTATGTGGGCGACGTGGTGGGTACGGGCTCTAGCCGTAAGTCGGCGACCAACAGTGTGCTGTGGTTTACCGGTCAAGACATTCCATTCATCCCCAACAAAAAATTTGGCGGCGTGTGCTTAGGTGCCAAAATCGCACCGATTTTTTATAACACCATGGAAGACGCAGGCGCATTGCCGATCGAGCTGGACGTGAGCCAGATGGATATGGGCGACGTGATTGAGCTGCGCCCCTATGACGGTAAAGCTTTGAAAGACGGCAAAGAAATCGCGTCATTCCAACTTAAAAGTGATGTGTTGTTTGACGAAGTGCGCGCTGGTGGCCGCATACCGCTAATCGTAGGCCGTGGCCTGACCGCTAAAGCACGCGAAGCACTGGGTCTGCCAGTATCTACCTTGTTCCGCCTGCCTACCGTGCCTACATCGTCGACCAAGGGCTTCACCTTGGCGCAAAAGATGGTGGGCCGCGCAGTGGGTCTGCCTGAAGGCCAGGGCGTGCGCCCCGGCACGTACTGCGAGCCTAAGATGACCAGTGTAGGGTCGCAAGACACCACAGGCCCGATGACCCGTGACGAGCTGAAAGACCTAGCCTGCCTAGGCTTTAGCTCTGACTTGGTGATGCAGTCCTTTTGTCACACCGCCGCCTACCCCAAGCCTGTGGACGTAAAAATGCACCACGAGCTGCCTGACTTCATTAGCACGCGCGGCGGCATTAGCCTGCGCCCTGGTGACGGCATTATTCACAGCTGGCTTAACCGCATGTTGCTGCCTGATACCGTAGGCACGGGTGGCGACAGCCACACACGCTTTCCGATTGGCATTAGCTTTCCGGCAGGCTCTGGCTTGGTGGCGTTTGCCGCCGCTACCGGCGTGATGCCGCTGGACATGCCTGAAAGCGTGCTAGTGCGCTTTAAAGGCACCCTGCAGCCAGGAGTGACCCTGCGCGACTTGGTGCACGCCATTCCGCTGTACGCTATCAAGGCAGGTCACCTCACCGTGGCTAAAACAGCTAAGAAAAACATCTTCTCTGGTCGTATCCTGGAGATCGAAGGTTTGCCTGATTTGAAGATCGAGCAAGCTTTCGAGCTGGCCGATGCGTCCGCAGAACGCTCTGCCGCTGGCTGCACCGTAGCGCTGAACAACGCGCCAGTGATCGAGTATTTAAACAGCAACATTGCGCTGCTCAAAAGCATGATTGCCAACGGCTATTCTGATGCACGCACCATCCAGCGCCGTATTGACGAGATGCAAAAGTGGCTTGCCAAGCCTAACTTGCTGACTGCCGACAAAGATGCTGAATAC
The DNA here is from genome assembly GCA_043747295.1 of Polaromonas sp. Taxonomy (GTDB): domain Bacteria; phylum Pseudomonadota; class Gammaproteobacteria; order Burkholderiales; family Burkholderiaceae_C; genus JAAFIP01. The sequence continues at coordinate 5,227 of JAYTPK010000254.1, forward strand.
ACCGCTGTGATCGAGATTGACCTGGCCGAGATCACCGAGCCTATCGTGTGCTGCCCGAACGACCCTGATGATGCTAAAACACTCAGCGACGTAGCGGGTGCCAAAATTGACGAAGTGTTTATCGGCAGCTGCATGACCAACATCGGCCACTTCCGCGCAGCATCCAAGCTGCTAGAGGGCAAGCGCGACATCCCCGTCAAGCTGTGGATGGCCCCGCCCACCAAGATGGACGCTGACCAGCTCACCCGCGAAGGCCACTACGGTGTCTTTGGCGCAGCAGGCGCACGTATGGAAATGCCCGGCTGCAGCTTGTGCATGGGCAACCAAGCGCAAGTCAAAGAGGGCGCAACAGTCATGTCAACTAGCACCCGCAACTTTCCTAACCGCTTGGGCAAAAACACCTTCGTGTATTTGGGCAGCGCAGAGTTGAGCGCTATCTGCTCTAAGCTAGGTCGTATCCCCACCAAAGCCGAATATCTGGCTGATGTGGCTGGTTTGAACAAAGACAGCGCTAATGTCTACAAGTACATGAACTTTGACCAGATGGAAGACAGTGAGAAAGTGGCGGCTTAATATTGAAGACAAACTACTTCAAAGCACACTAAACAGCAGTAAGCCTGTTGTAACCAAGCCCTGTGACGCAAGTTACAGGGCTTTTTCTTTGTGTGCAACTCTAATTTATCAGCAGCTGCCTCGCGTAAAATCCGTCACACAACTGACATACAGCCGACACACAACCGTAACAATCTCAAAGGTATTTCATGTTCTTTGGCAAACTTCTCCCACGCGAAGGCAACTTCTTTGAAATGTTCAACCAGCACGCTGACCGCATTGTCGAGGCGGCGCGGGCTTTTTCGCAGCTGGTGGCTAACTACAGCGACGTGCATCTGCGTGAGCAATACAACCGCGACGTAGACAACGCCGAGCGCGCTGCTGACCGCGTGACGCACGATGTCAACAAGATGCTGCACCAAACCTTTATCACGCCGATTGACCGTGAGCAGATCCACAAGTTGATCAACACCATGGACGATGTGGCCGATTTGATCCAAGACTCGGCAGAGACGATGGCGCTGTACGACGTGAAGGTAATGACCGACGACATCAAGCGCTTGACCGATATTAGCGTGCGCTGCTGCGAGCGCCTGGCCTCTGCAGTCAAAATGCTCAGCACCATCAGCGACAAAAACACCGCTGAAGCTGCGCTAAAAACTTGCGAAGAAATTGACAAACTAGAATCAGATGCTGACCGCGTGATGCGCAGCGCCATGAGCAAGCTGTTTCGCGAGGAGCCAGATGTCCGCGAGTTGATCAAGCTCAAAGCCGTATACGAGTTGCTAGAAACCATCACCGACAAGTGTGAGGACGTGGCCAATTTGATAGAGGGCGTGATCCTCGAAAACTCTTAATTTAAAAGAGTTTTAACACCTATGGATAACGCTCAAACGGCCCTTTGGGTCATCTTCATGTTGCTGTTTTTGGCTTTTGCTTTTGACTACATGAACGGTTTTCACGATGCTGCCAACTCGATTGCCACGGTGGTGTCTACAGGCGTGCTGCGCCCAGGTCAGGCCGTGTTGTTTGCGGCCTTCTTTAACTTTATCGCCTATTTTGTGTTTCATCTCAGCGTGGCAGCCACGATTGGCAAAGGTATTGTGCTGCCTAACATTGTGGATACGCATGTGATTTTTGGCGCACTGGTGGGTGCCATCACTTGGAACATCGTGACCTGGTACTACGGCATTCCTAGCAGCTCGTCACACGCGCTGATTGGCGGCATTGTAGGCGCGGTGATTGCTAAGGCCGGTGCCAGTGCGCTGATCGCCGCTGGTGTGCTCAAAATTGTGGCGTTTATTTTTATCTCGCCGTTTTTGGGTTTTGTTCTAGGCTCGCTCATGATGGTAGCCGTAGCTTGGGTGTGTAGGCGCGCCAGCCCATCGCAAACTGACCGCTGGTTTCGCCGTTTGCAGCTGGTGTCAGCCGCCGCCTACAGCTTGGGCCACGGCGGCAACGATGCGCAAAAAACAGCGGGTATTATTTGGCTGCTACTGATCGTGGCCACCACCTCTGGCGTGCAAGGCCTGCCCACTTGGATGATGGCTACCAAAGACTATCTACCTGGTTGGGTGGTGATAGCGTGCTATGTCTGCATTGGCGCGGGCACCATGTTTGGCGGCTGGCGGATTGTGAAAACCATGGGTCAAAAAATCACCAAGCTCAAACCCGTGGGCGGCTTTTGCGCAGAAACGGGTGGCGCAATCACCCTCTTTACCGCCACGGCGATGGGCATTCCGGTGTCCACCACGCACACCATCACGGGGGCCATCGTGGGCGTAGGCAGCACGCAGCGCATGAGCGCAGTGCGCTGGGGCGTGGCGGGCAACATTGTGTGGGCCTGGATTTTTACCATCCCCGCATCAGCTTTTGTGGCTGCAGTCGCTTATTGGTTTAGCTTGCAGATTTTCTAAACATGCATCAAGCAGCTATAAAATTTATAGCTGCTTGAGCAGTAAACACTTGGACTGTCGGCCAATACAGCTGCAAAAACTGCCGCTACGCTATCTTACTGGCAAGACCGGTGGCTTAGGATGCAGTCTGGCCATCGCCCAAGCATCTACGTACGCGCCATCGCGAAGCGCATGGCCCGTCATGTGACCTTCTTTGACAAAACCGTGGCTTTGGTACAAACCGATAGCGCGGGCGTTGTCGGCAAACACTGTCAGCTCAATGCGCAGCACATGGGCCCAATTGTCCGCCCAGTCGGTAATGGCACCCAGCAGTTGGCTGCCCACACCGCGGCCTTGCCAGTCTTTGGCCACCGCCACGCCCAGTCCACGCACGTGCAAGCGGCGCAAGCTAGTGTGCACCATAAAAAGTCCTGCTTGGCCCACGATAAGCTCGGTATCGGCACTGCCCTGCGTTACTGCTACTAGGCTCAGGCCATAGGGGTCGATCTTGCTGAATCGCTCAACCCTTGAGGCTACGGCTGCGTAGGGCGTTTGTAGCGTACCTTCAAACACGCCGTGGCTACCTATTAGCGCAGATACAGCCGCTGCGTCAGTGGGTTCTGCAGCGCGTATGCGCACGGCGTTGGGGCTGGTTTGGGTTACGGGCAAGCGCTCCATCCATATCTCCTATGAAAAACAACGGGTGTTTCATCGTAACTCGACTGGTTCTAGTTGTAAGTTGCTAACGCGCTACAGAGCTATGAATAACTTGCATGTTGATGTTAGGTATATGCTATAAAAATAATAGCTATATAGTCAATGAACGCTTGGACTACTGGCCTATTTGGTTGGTAAACTTACTCTGTTGCACTTGGAACTTGAATCCGCCCATCTAAAACACTGTTCACTGCGACAGCTTGCGAGATTCTTCTATTTGGTATTCAAAATACCGCTGAAAACTAAACACAATGCTGCTCATCAAACAAGTGGTGCCAATCAGTAACGCAAAGACCACAGCGCCGATAGTTAGCCAGTTGGTGCGGCCCGGGGCGGCTTCTTCGTTTAGGGTGGGGTTGAATTTGGCGTTCCACTTCTCGGGGCTCATTAGCCCGTAGATGATAGCCATCAGCGCGCAGCCAGCTATCGTAAAACCCAAGAGCGGCATCAGAAGCCAGCTGTAAAAATCATCTTGGCCAAATTGCTGCATACGCTGAATGCCGTAAATCCCCAATGCGGTAGGGATAGGCAATAGCCAGCCCAGCAGGTCGCCCAAGCCGCACAGATAAAAGCGGTGCAAGCCCATCGGGCCGCCCACAAAGGCTAGCCATGCGGCAATCGTTTTGTTTTTTGTCATGCGGTCGATGGTACGCCAGGCCCAAGCTGCTGGGCGCGTTGGGGTTGAAAAATAGCTTGGTGCCGCAAGGCTTATTCGGCAGGCGTGCTGTCACCCAGCCCCAGTGTTTTTTCCATCATCACAATATCGCGCCATTGGCCAAACTTCCAGCCGCAGGATTTGACAATACCAATCTGCGTGAAGCCGCAGGCCCGGTGCACGCCCACCGAGCCGTGGTTCTCTGAATCACCAATCACCGCCATCGCTTTGCGGATACCACCACGCTCTAGCTGGGTCAGCAGCTCAGTCAAGAGCAGTTTGCCCAAGCCTTTGCCGCCGGTGCCTTCAGCCATGTAAATTGAGTCTTCCACACTAAAGCGGTAGGCTGGGCGGGGCTTAAACCAGTTGGCGTAGGCAAAGCCTTGTATTTGGCCACTTTGCTCCAACACCAAATACGGCAAGCTTTTGCCCAGCACATCGGCGCGGCGGGCGGTCATGTCGGCTAGGGTAGGCGGCTCGGTCTCAAAGGTGCCGGTGCCGTGCAGCACGTGGTGGGCGTAAATGGCCTGAATGGCTGGGATGTCGGCGTCAATACTGGGGCGAATCAGAGTCATAAATCTAAACTTCACTGGTGGTGGTCGATCAAGGCTATAATAGTAGGCTTTGCAACGTGTCGCTGGCCGGGTGGCTATGTCGCGTGTCTCAAACGTTGCTAAAGAATTACACCCCACCCGAAGGAACATATTATGGTCGTCATTCGACTCTCACGCGGCGGCGCAAAAGCCCGTCCGTTTTACAACATTGTGGTCGCTGACAAGCGCACACGCCGCGACGGTAACTTTATCGAGCGCTTGGGTTTTTACAACCCCATCGCTATCGAAGGCGAAGAGGGCTTGCGCATTGCACAAGACCGCTTAACCTACTGGAAAAGCGTGGGCGCGCAAGCATCGCCTACCGTTGAGCGTCTGGTCGCCCAACTGGCTGCCAAGACCAAAGCAGCTTAATTTGCACGGACACTTTGCGTCCGTGCCTGCTGCTTTTGCTGCCCCAGCTTTGTGACGCACTGACACTTTGGCCGCAATGCTGACATGTCTTGAACCTGCAGATTTACCTGCAGACGCTATTGAAGTAGGGCGCATTGCTGATGCTTGGGGCATCAAAGGCTTTTTTAAAGTCATCCCCTATAGCGCCTCACCCGAGGCGCTTTTTTCGTCTAAGCGCTGGTACCTGTTGCCGCCCGAGCCACGCGCTGGGGTTGTAGCCAAAGCGTTAGCTTTCACCGGCTGCCAGCTGCTAAAAGTCGTCAGCGCCAAAGAACACTCTGACACCGTCGTCGTACAAGCCGATGGCGTGGACGACCGCAACACCGCCGAGCTGCTGCGCGGCGTACGCATATTTATAGCCCGCTCTTCGTTTCCCACAGCCGATAAAGATGAGTTTTACTGGGTTGATCTGATGGGTTTAGCGGTGATCAACCGCGAAGGCCTAAGCCTGGGCACAGTCAAAGACCTGATCTCCACCGGCCCCCAAACCGTGATGGTGATCGAGGCTGAAGTCGACGGTAAAAAACAAGAAACCTTGATTCCTTTTGTGTCGGTGTACGTTGATGATGTGAGCTTGGCCGACCAGCGCATTACCGTGGACTGGCAGCTCGATTATTAGAGCACCCAGACTCGGTTCGGCGTAGCTCTTGTCTTGGCTTAGTGGCGACCCTCACTGCCAACAGCGCTACAGCTTTCAAGCTCGTGCAAGAGCCTGTTGGAATTGCTGCAAACCGTTAAGATCAAACACCATGCGTTTCGATGTCTTCACCATTTTCCCC
>JAYTPK010000255.1:0-1945 GCA_043747295.1 Polaromonas sp.
GCTAGCCACCGTCAGCGTAGCGCCCGAGGCGTAGGCACGTGTCATGCACAGCTGGCCTAGTGACGCGAGAATGCCTATGGGCAGTGTCCACAGCACTTGTGGCCATTGCCAAGCGGATGCACCGTTAACTGCAATACCCAGCGCGCCCAGCACGGCGGATGCCACGGCAAAATAAAACACCACCCGCGCTTCAGGCTCGCCCGCGCGCGAGAGCGCGGTGACCTGGATATAAGCCAGCGCTGCTGTCATGCCAGACAACAGGCCTATCAGCCCTGCCCATTGCTGGTTTTGGTCAAAGGCCGGGCGCAGCACCATTACCACGCCTGCAAAGCCGGCCAGTACGGTGCCTAGCAGCCAGCCTTGGTTTGTGTTGTGTTGTGAGTTTTTGCCAGCCTGGCGGTATAGCAGCGCGCCGCCCACCACAAACGCAGCCACCCACACGCTGCTCATGTAGTTTAGCGTCATGGCGGTGGCCAGTGGCAGGTAGGCAATGGCATAAAACCAGCCGCCGAGTGACACCACGCCTATCACGCTGCGCCACGCGTGCATGCCTGGCAAACGCGTGCTTAGTGATACACCTATTGACCGCGCCCAGATCCACACAAACACCACGCTGACAATGCCCCGGTAGCACACCAACTCGATAGCAGTAAAGTGTGCAGACGCAAACTTTACGCATACCCCCATGAGAGCGAAGATAAACGACGCGGCGACCATCCAGAGAGCTTGCATGGCCTAATTTTAATGCTTTTTGGGCTGTTAACCCAAGTAAATCCTGCTCAAGCAGCTATTTAATTAATAGCAAATGCAAGTGCTGCTGGAGCTAAGGGCTACACAATCCACTTTTGTAAAAAGATGGCTTGACCGATCTCAGGATCAAGCTCATAGGCTGCAAATCCAACACGTTCATAGCTTTTAAGCGCTACGGTATTGCCACTTAAAACTTCTAGTGTGATCTTGCAGGCGTTGCGTGCTTTGCCTTCGCACTCGACTGCATACATCAGAGCTTGTCCCACGCCTTGGCCGCGTGTGCTGGCGTGCACTGCAATGTCGTGGATATTGACCAAGGGTTGGGCTTTGGAGGTGCTGTAGCCTTCAAAACAGTTGGCCAGGCCCACGGCTTGTTCACTATCAGCAGTTTTCTGCCAAGCCAAAAAACTAAACGCAAATGGCTTGGTGGCCAAGTCGTCGCACAGGCGCGCCAGCAGCTCGGGCGCAATGGGTGTGCTGCCGCCCATGGGGTCTTGTGCATAGCTGTTCAGCATGGCACACAGGGCAGCGCGGTCGGTGGGGTCTTGGTAGTTAACGCGGCGAACGGTAATGCTCATACATTTCTAGGCGTAGTCGCTCACTGGTATGCATGAGCACATCAGGTTGCGGTCGCCGTACACGTTGTCTAGCCTGCCCACGGGTGGCCAGTATTTGGCGTGCTGGGTTTTGCTTAAGGTTGCTGCGCCTACTTCACGCGTGTACGGGTGCGGCCACTCGCCTTTGATCAAGCTGGCGGCGGTGTGCGGCGCGTGCTTAAGCGGGTTGTCGTCTTGCGGCCAGGTACCGTTTTCTATCAACGTAATTTCTTTGCGGATGGCAATCATCGCGTCTATAAACCGGTCTAGCTCTTCGAGGTGCTCGCTCTCGGTAGGCTCCACCATCAGCGTGCCCGCTACCGGGAAGCTGAGGGTAGGCGCGTGAAATCCGTAGTCTATCAATCGCTTGGCTACGTCTTCAGCCCCTACGCCGCAGCTGTCTTTCAGCTGGCGCACGTCTAAGATGCATTCGTGGGCTACATAGCCCTCGGCGCTGGCGTACAGCGTGGGGTAGTGGCCTGCCAGGCGCTTGCTGATGTAGTTGGCGCTGATGATGGAGATCTCGGTAGCAGACGTTAAGCCTTCTGCACCCATCATGCGGCAGTACATCCAGCTGATGGGTAGCACGGCTGCGTTGC
>JAYTPK010000256.1:0-9609 GCA_043747295.1 Polaromonas sp.
ATGCTGAGGCTATTCACCCAGGTTATGGCTTTTTAAGCGAAAACGCTGACTTTGCCGAACGCGTTGAGAAATCTGGCTTTAAGTTTATTGGCCCCAGCCCTGAGTCGATTCGTACGATGGGCGACAAAGTGTCTGCTAAGCGCGCCATGATCAAGGCCGGAGTGCCTTGTGTGCCAGGCTCTGAAGGTGAGTTGCCCGATGATCCTGCGCAAATAAAACGTATAGCCAAAACCGTAGGCTATCCGGTCATTATCAAAGCCGCTGGCGGCGGCGGTGGGCGTGGTATGCGCGTGGTTCACACGGAGGCAGCCCTGATCAACGCTGTGGCTATGACCAAAGCTGAAGCTGGCGCTGCGTTTGGCAATCCTGCGGTGTATTTGGAAAAGTTTTTACAAAATCCGCGCCATATCGAAATTCAAATTTTGGCTGACCAGCACCGAAATGCAGTGTATTTGGGTGAGCGAGATTGCTCTATGCAGCGCCGCCATCAAAAAATCATTGAAGAAGCGCCAGCACCCGGCATCCTACGCAAGCTCATTGAGCGCATTGGGGAACGATGCGTAGCAGCATGCAAAAAAATCGGCTATCGCGGAGCAGGCACTTTCGAGTTTTTGTATGAAAACGGAGAGTTTTATTTTATCGAGATGAACACCCGTGTCCAGGTAGAACATCCTGTGACAGAGTGGATTACGGGCATCGATATTGTGAAAACGCAAATTATGGTGGCCTACGGTGAGAAACTGCCGTTCACCCAGCGGCAAATCGAGCTCAAGGGTCATGCCATTGAGGTACGTATCAATGCTGAAGATCCTTATAAATTTACGCCAAGCCCTGGTCGTATTAGCCTATGGCATGCTCCTGGCGGGCCTGGGGTAAGGGTAGATTCGCATGTATACACTAACTATTTTGTGCCGCCTAATTACGACAGTATGATTGGGAAAATCATTGTCTACGGTGACACACGCGACCAAGCCTTGGCCCGCATGCGTACTGCGCTGAGCGAGACAGTGGTGGAGGGCATTAACACCAATATTGCGCTGCACAGGGACTTGATGGTGGACGCCAAATTCATTCAAGGTGGGACCAATATCCACTATCTTGAAGAATGGCTCAAAACCCATAAACGATAAGTAACTTGTGATGTTCGAACTGTCTTTGTTATGCCCAGAAGATCGGGTTGAGATTTTTAGTGACGCACTGCAAGCCTTAGATGCAATGAGCGTGTGCGTAGAAGATGCCGATGCACAAACCCCGGCTGAGCAAGCATTGTTTGGTGAGCCCGGTATGCCAGCGCCTAAGGACGGCTGGGAACGCTCAGTTATCAAAGCCCTGTTTGCTACTGAAAACGAAGCTGCTCAAGCAGCTAGCACGCTAGCGCTACAAGATTTTTTTGTAAATAGCAAAATTTTGGGCGTGCTGACCGTACAAGACCAAGATTGGGTGCGGTTAACGCAATCGCAATTCTCACCAGTTGAGATAACGCCTGAGTTTTGGATCGTACCGACATGGCACACGGCCCCGGCTGCCGCACAAAAAACCATCACTTTAGACCCCGGCCTAGCATTTGGCACAGGTACCCACCCCACCACCCGCATGTGCCTGCGCTGGATTGCACACCATGGCACGCGCAACCAGCGCGTGTTGGACTATGGTTGCGGCTCAGGTATTTTGGCAATTGGAGCAGCACTGTACGGAGCTGTAGACATTGATGCCGTTGACATTGATGAAGCGGCTGTTCAGTCTACCCAAGACAATGCCAAAGCCAATGGCGTAGTTTTGAAATCAGGCCTGCCAGATGCTGCACAAGGCACATACCATACCGTCTTAGCAAATATCTTAGCTACGCCGTTGAAGGTGCTAGCGCCTCTATTGTGCAACTATGTGCGCAAACCAGAAGCGGGCGACGCTGTTGCATCAGGGCACCTTGTTTTGGCAGGCATCTTGGAGCGCCAAGCCGATGAGCTCAAAGCCGCTTATGCACCTTATGCGCAGTTGACAGTGTCTGACACAGAGGATGGCTGGATCTTAATGACCGCGCAACTCTAGCCGACAGCACTAATGAAGCCTTAAATAGCTGCGTTATCTGCCATTTATGTTTTCAATGGCTTTCATTATCTACAATTACACCCTATGAGTTTGATTACCCAGTGCCCTGCTTGTAATACCTTGTTCAAGGTGGTGGCTGATCAACTGAAAATCTCTCAGGGCTGGGTGCGCTGTGGTCAATGCAAAGAGGTCTTTGATGCCAATGCCCATTTAGCCAATAGCTTACCTGCGCAAGAGCCGATTGCCTCAGTATCGCAGCCTGAATCCGTGATGCTGAGTGATGCACTGCACGATAGCGACACTGTCAAGGCCTCAAATGAGGTCGTAACAGCCGCTAGTGTTTCAGTTGATGCTGAAATAGGCAGCGAGCCCGCCGGGGTAGTGGTTGCTAAGCGAGCCTTTAGCAGCAGACCAGAATTTGCCTCTAGTGACTGGGTCAATTCAGTGCATCCTCCCAGTCCAGAGTCTTCATCAGAGCCATCCAGTAGCTTAGAAATTGACGCCTTAGGTGATGAGCTGGGGTATGGACATACTGCGCAAGAGTTGCAGGCCGATGCGCCTGCAGCCCTGGCAGCGTCTTCGCCTACCCCTACTTTTGTGCGCCAGGCGCAAAAAGCTCAACGTTGGCGGTCTCCATGGGTACGTGCTGGATTGTGTGCATTAGCGCTTTTACTGGTTATCGCAGGCATTTTGCAGGTAGTGTGGCAAGAACGTGATCGCATTGTGGCAACGTACCCGCGCACGCAAAACAGCTTGAATGGCCTATGCCGTTTAGCGGCGTGTACGATTGGCCCTTTGAAGCAGATAGAAGCTATCGTCGTAGATGCCTCTAGTTTTAACAAAATTCGCGGTGATAGCAAAAATGAGCTGTATAAGATCACCTTGAATTTGAAAAATAATGGGCCACTTCCCGTTGCGCTACCTCACATTGAGCTCAGCTTGAACGACACCCAAGACCAAACCATCGTACGGCGTGTGCTCAACCCAGCCGACGTGGGAGCCGTACAATTTGTATTGTCTGCACGCGGCGAATTCAATGGCAGTGCTACGGTGCAAATTGATACCGCGCAACTGGGCGGGGCGCGTGTTGCTGGTTACCGTATTTTGGCTTTTTACCCCTCTTAAATTTCCTATTTATTTACAAAGTACCTTTCATGGCTTCTATCATCTGCGGCTCGCTCGCTATCGACACTATTTTGACCTTTGAAGGTAATTTTGCTGATCAAATTTTGCCCGATCAAATTCACAAGCTTAATGTGTCTTTTTATGTGCCAGGTATGCGGCGCGAGTACGGTGGCTGTGCGGGCAACATCGCTTATGGCCTTAAACAGTTGGGCGGAGAGCCCTTGCCCATGGCCGCAGTAGGCCCCGATGGACGTGAATATTTAGAGCGTTTTGCCAAAATAGGCATTAGCACAGCGATGGTGATGGTGCGCCCTGATAACTACACCGCGCTGTGCACCATCATGACGGACAAACAAAATAACCAAATCACAGGTTTCCATCCCGGGGCTATGAGCGAGGCGCACCTTAATGTGATAGCGCCAGACTGCAAATCGCGTTTGGGCATCATTGCCCCAGACGGGCGCGATGCAATGTGGACCCACGCACACCAGTTCAAAGCTGCAGGCGTGCCTTTTATATTCGACCCAGGTCAGCAACTGCCTGTGTTTAACGGTCAAGAGCACAAAGAACTGATCGCCTTGGCTGATTATGTTGCTGTGAACGACTATGAAGGCGCGATGTTGTCAGAGCGCACCGGTTGGAGCTTGGCTGAGATTTCTAAGCAGGTCAAAGGCTTGGTGGTGACCTTGGGCGAGCAGGGTTGCGATGTGTGGGTGCAAGGCGTTAAAACCCATGTACCGCCTGTGAAAGCGGCTGCTGTAGTTGACCCGACAGGTTGTGGCGACGCGTTTCGCGCTGCGTTGCTGTTCGGCATCGAAAAAGGCTGGGATTTAGTACGCTGCTGCACTCTGGGTAACCAGGTTGGCGCTATAAAAATTGCCCACCGTGGCGGACAAAACTACACCTTAGACTTAGCCAAACTAGGTGTTGCATAACTACCCCGAACCATGGCTGCCGTATTTGACAAACCCAGCCTCTGGCAGCGTATTAAGCCGCTGTTTCAGGGTTTTGACGGGCCATTGGCTTTTGCGGTGTTCATGCTGGCCTGCGCGGGGCTGTTGATCATGTATTCCTCAGGCTATGACCACGGCTCACGCTTTATGGACCATGGCCGTAATATGCTAATTGCCGCCAGCATCATGTTTGTCGTAGCGCAAATCCCGCCGCAACGGTTGATGGCCTTTGCCGTACCTATGTACACCGTGGGGGTGGCGCTGTTGATCGCGGTAGCTTTGTTTGGCATTACCAAAAAGGGTGCCAAGCGCTGGGTTAATTTGGGCATCACCATCCAGCCCAGCGAAATCTTGAAAATTGCCATGCCGCTCATGCTGGCCTGGTGGTTTCAAAAACGCGAAGGGCAACTGCGGCCTTTAGACTTTATGGTGGCCTGTGTTTTACTGGCGATACCTGTGGCTTTGATTGTCAAGCAGCCTGACTTAGGCACCGCCATCTTGGTCATGTCGGCAGGCTTGTTTGTTATTTTCTTTGCAGGCTTGAGCTGGAAGCTGATTTTGCCCCCCATCATCTTGGGGGCTATCGGTGTTATAGCCATCATCATCCTTGAGCCTACTTTATGCGCCGACGGCGTGCGCTGGGGCGTGCTGCACGCCTATCAACAGCAGCGCATTTGCACATTGCTAGACCCTACTAGCGACCCCCTAGGCAAGGGCTTTCACATCATCCAAGGCATGATCGCCATTGGCTCGGGTGGGCTGCTGGGCAAGGGCTATATGCAGGGTACCCAAACCCATCTTGAGTTCATACCCGAGCGCACTACAGACTTTATCTTCGCCGCTTATTCTGAAGAATTCGGCCTCATCGGCAACCTAATTTTAATTGCCAGTTTTATCTTTTTAGTGCTGCGCGGGCTGGCCATCGCGCTAGATGCACCTACGCTGTTCTCTAGGCTGCTGGCTGGGGCAGTCACCTTGATATTCTTTACCTATGCCTTTGTCAACATGGGCATGGTCAGCGGTATTTTGCCTGTAGTAGGTGTGCCATTACCCTTTATCAGCTACGGCGGCACTGCCATGGTGACGCTAGGCTTGGGGCTAGGCATTTTGATGTCGATTGCCAAAGCCAAACGCCTAGTGCAGTCATAAGCACCATGCCTGCCGTTAGCATCATCGGTGTTGGCAATATGGGTGGCGGTATGGCCACTAATTTGTTGTCCCGTGGGTACACTGTCTACGCCTACGACGTGGATAGCTCTAAAACAGCCTTTTACCAACAAAAAGGTGCTGTAGTCCAAGTATCTATTAATCAAGCAGCTATTAAATCTATAGTAACTATCATTTGCGTAGTGGATGCTCTGCAAACCCATGATTTGCTGTTTGGCGCACAAAATATAGCCCAGCTTCTGCCTGCAGGCCACACCGTCATGCTGTGCCCCACCATGTCGCCAGACGACGTAGAGCGTTGCGCAGCTAAGCTGGCTGAGCATGGGGTGCACACGATAGATGCACCCATGTCAGGCGGCCCAGCACGCGCTGCCAACGGCACCATGAGCCTGATGGTGGCCTGCACGTATGCTCTGTTCCAGCAGCACCATACTCTGCTTAACGATCTGTCTAACAAGGTGTTTCACATCAGCCAGCGCCCAGGTGACGGCGCGCGCACCAAGCTGGTCAATAACCTGTTGGCAGGCATCAACCTAGTAGGCGCTGCCGAGGTGATGGTATTGGCCAAGCGCATGGGCCTAGACCTGGGCACCACGCTGAACGTCATCGAGCAGTCCAGTGGCCAAAGCTGGATCGGCAGCGACCGCATGCACCGTGCTTTAGCCGCAGACTATGAGCCACGCGCCCACATGGCCCTGCTGGCCAAAGACACCGCCTTGGCTATAGTAGCAGCACAGTCGCTTTGCCCAGCCGGGCAGAGCTACCAAAGTCCATTAGGGCAAGCAGCCAGCACAGCATTTAGCCAAGCCATGCAATCACCTTATGCCGCACTTGACGATAGTGCGTTGTTTGAATTCTTGCAAAACACCCCGCCAGCGTAAAAATTTGCACACTCTGTGGTGCCAGCCACTTGCCAAAAGCTTGGCTACGAGTTACAAAGTCACTGCAGCAATGCCGCTGTAATCTTCAACCATCAAAGGACGAAAGCCATGGCCGGAAAGTTTGAACTCAAAAAATCCAAGAACGACAAATTCTTTTTCCACTTACTCGCTGGTAACGGCCAAATTATCCTTAGCAGCGAAATGTATGAAAGCAAAGCCAGTGCTATGAACGGCATAGCCTCTGTAAAGAAAAATGCCGCAGACCTAAGCCGCTTTGCATCTCTAGTAGGCAAAGACGGCTCACCCTACTTCACCCTGAAGGCAGGTAATCACCAGGTGATAGGTCAAAGCCAAATGTATGCCGGCGAGAAAGCACGCGACAATGGCATCGATTCTTGTAAAACCAATGCACCCGGGGCTGCTATTGACGATCAGACCTGAACGTAGGCGCATTTCACAAAGTACCTAGCCTAAGCGGCATTTAATAGAGTGCTTTGTGAAAACTGCCAAGCTTGCAGCAGGACAATAAAAAAATATACTTACCGAATCGGCAGCTCTTGGTTAGTTTCCGAAATTTGTCGCCAAATATGCTTGCGAAACATCCAGCCCAGCGATAGCAAAAAGCCTATCAGTCCGAAAATTGCCCCGATCATTAAAGGTCGCGGAGCCTCAGCTCGGTTGGGAACTGTGGGCGGCAATACAAACTGAGCTTGCGACAAAAAACGGGCACTGATCTCAGATACCGTTGCCGCTATAGATAACAGCTTTTCTTTCTCTGCCTCATTTTGCACCTTAGCGCTGTATTTTCTTGTCAACTCGCTGAATACCAAGATCAATCCACTTCCCGTATTTGCTGAGCTTAACGCACGTTCAGCTTCTGCAAAATAGCTTTGAGCAAATGTGTTTTGAATCATCGCACGGTCAAGCTTGGCAATCTCCTCTCGAATGTCAATGATCTGCGTCTCTGCTCCTACCAGCTGTGAGCCCGGAGATATAAACCGCTCGTTATCCTTGCTAACATCGACTACTTGCCTGGCTTCCGACTTGGCTAAACCAGGATATTGGGCCAGCACCTTTTTAAGTGCGGCTGAACGAGTCTGCGCCTGCTCAATTTCAAACGTATGCTTGAGCTTATCTTCCTGGGCCCGCTCATTAAATTGGCGATTTTCAGCCAACCAAATAAACAATTGATCGCGCATAGCCTCTTTAGCCGCTATCTCCTTAAAGTAGCTACCAAGCCATGAGGCAATGCGTGCCGACTGCTCAGCATCATGGCTGCTTGCAGTAATTTTGGCACCCACATAGATGTTCAGCGGCTTGGTTTTATCAGTGCTGCGTTCAAGTGTTTTATTGATGCTTCGGTCAAGTTCCATTTTTACCAGAGCTTCGGGTAAGTCTTTAGTATCAATTTTAGACAGCACTGGCAGCGGCGTGTGCCATTTTTGGACACCTAACACAAGCATTTTTTCAATAGCAGCTTTGTCATTCTCGTTGTCTGGTGGAATAGACGCAAAAACCTGTTTTAGACTGGAAAAACTGCTAGCAGCTTCAGTAAAGCGCTTGTATTCGGCACCCGACATATCAATTGTTAAAATACCATGGCTTTTATAGTTGACTAAATATGATATTGCTAGAGCATGCCCAAACACAGCAACAGCTATACCTACAATGACAGCAATAGTTATGGATTTATATTTTCTTGGAAAATTCATTTAATTCAACCATTCCCTGGTTCTTGAAGGTGCTTATATGACAATAACATTCAAAAGCTTCAGGAAGCATATCAGATGAGTCAAATTTTTGAAATATGGCGCTTAGATGCCACTTTTGCAGGCCTGAGTGCATTTTTCACCTGTTTAATTTTGGTGCTTACAAAAGACTGGCACGGTAAATTTTCACTAGACTCAAGCAGTGGTGTGCAAAAAATGCATACCCTCCCCACACCTAGAATCGGCGGGGTGGCAATTGCCTTAGGTGTGATCGTAGGGTACGCTGCATCATCGAACGAACCTGCAGCTGCTGACAAGAGGGCTATCTTGGCCAGCATTATCTTAGCGGGAATTCCCGCATTTGTTTTCGGATTATTAGAGGACTTGACTAAAACAGTAAGCGTGCGTGCCCGTCTACTTGCAACCATGGCTTCTGGTTTGCTTGGCTGGGGCATTACGGGTGTTTCTATTACTCACATTTCACTCCCGGGAGCAGACTGGCTTTTAGGCTTCACTGTTTTTTCCGTATTGTTCACGGCTTTCGCGGTCAGTGGAGTGGCCAATTCCATCAATATTATTGATGGGTTCAATGGTTTGTCTGCTGGAGCTGTACTTATCATGCTCGCTGCGTTTGGTGTTGTAGCAAGAGCGGTAGGAGATATACCGCTAGCATTCAGCTGTTTGGTAATTGCAGGAGCTGTATTGGGGTTTTTCTTAATCAATTGGCCCTTAGGAAAAATCTTCCTAGGTGACGGAGGTGCATATTTTGTCGGTTTTGCGCTGGCTTGGATAGCCGTGCTGCTACCACACCGTAATATATCAATAACGCCTTGGACAAGTCTCTTGATTTGCGCCTATCCTGTAATGGAGGTGCTAACAAGTTACGTGCGCCGTGCATTACGCAATAACCATCATCCTAGCCAGCCCGACAGATTGCACATGCACCATCTGATTCATGCCAGAGTCGTTAGAAAAGCGTTTTCTAAATTCAATCGAATTCACCATAATGCGTTAACCTCTCCTTTTTCTTGGCTCTTAGTTGCTATGCCTGCAATTGCGGCAGTTTTTACTTATCAGAATAAAACTAGAGTATTGTTTTTTTTATTACTATTTATATTAATTTATATGGCGATTTATCGCAGATTGGCAAAATTCAAGTGGATTTAAGTCAATACTGCATAGTAAATAAATTTAAAATAAATTATCTAAAAGACTTATGAAAAAAATTCTGATCACCGGCGCCGACGGTTTTATTGGCTCGCACCTCACCGAGGCATTGGTGCGTGCTGGCTACGATGTTAGGGCCTTTGTGCTCTACAACTCTTTCGGCTCTTGGGGCTGGCTAGACAGGTGTCCTGCAGATGTCAAGGGGAGGTTTGAAGTATTTGCTGGCGACGTTCGTGACCCCAACGGAGTACGCACTGCTATGAAAGGCTGCGATGCCGTTTTGCATCTGGCCGCACTTATTGCCATTCCATACTCATACCACTCACCAGACACCTACATCGATACTAACATTAAGGGCACACTTAACATCGTTCAAGCGGCACGTGATTTGGGCGTGAGCAGGGTAGTGCAAACATCAACCAGCGAGGTTTATGGCACCGCCCGCTTTGTTCCCATTACCGAAGACCACCCATTACAAGGTCAGTCACCCTATTCAGCAAGCAAGATTGGTGCAGACCAAATAGCCATGTCGTTTTACTCATCGTTTGGCACACCAGTCAC
>JAYTPK010000257.1:0-3361 GCA_043747295.1 Polaromonas sp.
ACTCATTGCCGCGCGTGTTTGCGGAGGATTTTGCAGCGCGACTTCCTCAAGCGCCGCAGCTCACGGTACAAGAATATTCAAAGGCTAGCGATGCTAGAGCATTGATAAACCAGTAATTGACAGAGCGTGTGCCTATCCAAAGCGGGGTGCTACGAAGCCGCCCGAGCCAGCAACCACTGCATATACCGCGCCACACCCGTCTGCACATCAGCAAACACATGGTCGCAGCCCGCAGCACGTAGCAATGTCATATCAGCTTGCGTATAGCTTTGGTACTTGCCACGCAAACTGTCCGGAAAGGCAATGTACTGCAATACATCAGCCACTTTAGCCGATGGTTGCAAGCTGCTCACTACGGCGGTAGCTACATCGTTAAACGGCTGCGCACGGCCTGTGCCCAAGTTGAAAATACCAGATTTGGCAGGATGGTCAAAGAACCACAGGTTCACGGCCACCACGTCGTCCACTGATACAAAGTCGCGCATTTGCCCGCCTGGGCCGTAGCCGCCGTATTCACCAAACAGCTTGACTTTGCCTTCATTGCGCAGCTGGTGAAACTGGTGAAACGCGACGCTGGCCATGCGGCCTTTGTGCTGTTCGCGTGGGCCGTACACGTTGAAGTAGCGAAAACCAACAACTTGGGTTTCGGCGTTTGCTAGTTTTGGGCCTAAAGCACGGCGCGCGTATTGGTCAAACAACAGCTTGCTGTAGCCATAGACATTCAGTGGTTTTTCAAACTCTGGAGATTCTTTGAACGAGCTCGCAGCCGCCTTCGAATCCTGGCCAGGATTCGACATCCCATACGTTGCAGCCGACGATGCATACAGTAGCCGCGTGCCCTGCGCTTGGCAGGCTGTAAACAACTGCTTGGTGACCTCGTAGTTGTTGTCCATCATGTATTTGCCGTTGTGCTCCATCGTGTCAGAGCAAGCTCCTTCGTGAAACACGGCGTCTACCTTGCCGTACAGGCCTTCTGCAAAATTAATGTAGAAGTCATCAGCATCGACATAATCGGCTATTTGCAAGTCAGCTAAATTGACAAACTTGTTGCCTTCGGTCAGCTCATCCACCGCAATGATATTGGTGATGCCGCGTGCGTTAAGCCCTGCGATGATGTTGCTGCCGATAAAACCTGCAGCGCCGGTTACTACTATTTTCATAGCAAACTTTCTAATGAATACTTGGACTATGGTGCTATTTAAGCAAATAATTCGGCATAAGTCACCGTCGCAGTGCCAAACTTGCCTACCACGATGCCACCAGCCCGGTTAGCGTGCGGCATGGCCTCGCGTAGTGTTAAACCTGCGGCCACTAGAGACGCTAGAGTGGCTATCACCGTGTCGCCAGCACCTGTCACGTCAAACACCTCGCGCGCTTGCGCTTTCACATGCAGGTCGCCATCTTTGTCATACAGGCTCATGCCATCTTCGCTGCGGGTGAACAGCAATGCGTCTAGGTTAAGTGAGGTGCGCAGGTTTTGCGCTTTGGTGCGCAGCTCGTCCTCGCTGTGCCAACTGCCGATGACTTGTTGCAGCTCTGCGCTGTTGGGTGTGATGACGGTGGCATTTTTGTAGCGGGCGTAGTCTGAGCCTTTGGGGTCAATCAGCACGGGTTTGCCTGCAGCGCGCGCCAAATCAATCATGGCGGTGACATGGGTTAGGCCGCCTTTGGCGTAGTCAGAGAACAGTACCGCTTGATGGCTCTGTAGCAGGTCTTTGAAAGTTTGCGTTTGCGCGGCCAGTGCGTAGTGGTCGGGGGTGTTTTCAAAATCTAGGCGAATCAGCTGCTGTGCGCGGCCAATGACGCGCAGCTTGACCGTGGTTTGCAAGCCAGCATCGCGCGACAGGTGGGTGGCAATTTTGCTGACTTGCATTAGGGCTTCTAGTTTGCGGCCAGGCTCGTCGTCGCCCACCACACCAATAAAGCTGGCTTGTGCGCCTAGGCATACGGCGTTGTAGGCTACGTTGGCGGCTGCGCCTATGCGCTCTTCTTCGCGTGTCACGCGCACCACGGGCACAGGCGCTTCGGGGCTGATGCGCTCGACAGCGCCGTACCAATAGCGGTCGAGCATGGCGTCGCCCACGATCAACACTTTGGCGCGGGCGAGTTGTTCTAGTGAAGGGGTTGTCATAGATGGCAGCTTATAGGTTTTAGCTTAACACTGGCTTGGGAAGTTGGGCGTTACAGCTCTTCAATGCGTCGTGCAGGGTAGCTGTCCCACGCTTGGCAGCCGGGGCATTGCCAAAAATGGCGCTGCGCTGTAAAGCCGCAAGCCGCGCAGCGGTATTGCAATAATGGCTTAACTGCTTTGTCTAGTGCGCGCTGTACTTGTGGGTGAAATTGCTCGTGCTCTAGTTTCTCGCCGGCTAGCCAGCGCGAGGCGACTGACAGTGAAGGTTCTTTTTCTAGATGTTGTACATACAGATCGCGAGCACTATCCGCCTGCGCGGTGTCTAAGCCGCGGTGCAGGCTGATGATGGCCTCTAGCACGTCGACCGAGCGCGATTGGGCATAGTGTGTTTGCAAAAGCTCCAGCGCCTGTGGACCTTGGCCACACTGCAAAGCCAATGTGGGAAGCTGCTGCGCTGCCAAAGGCGTGGCGGCGGGTGCATGCTCCAACACTTGCACCAAGGTGGCATACGCTGCGCTGTGCTGGCCCATTTGCTGCCGGAGTGCTGACAGTGCTATGCGTGCACGGCTGGCATCAGGGGCGGTCGTAATAGCTTGCTCTAGTAGTGCAGCGGCTGCACTGTGGTTGTCAGTGTCTGCAACTGCAGTGGATAACTCAGCTGCTTGTTCGCAAAAATAGTGCGCCACGCGTGCACTAAAGTCGCCCTGGTTGGCGTCTTGTAGTTGCTTGGCAATGCGGGCGGCTTGCGGCCAGTCGCGTGTGCGCTCATAAATAGCCAGGCGTGCCAGGCGTGCTTGCGGCTCGTAGCGGGTGCCTTCTAGCTTACCCAGTGCGTCTTCTGCACGGTCAAGCAAACCAGCTTTGAGATAGTCTAATGACAGGGCATGTTGTGCACGGTCGCGCTCATCTTGTTTTAAATCACCTCGCGAGAGCAAATGCTCGTGCACGCGCACTGCGCGGTCATATTCGCCACGGCGGCGAAACAAATTGCCCAGCGCAAAGTGCAGCTCAGAGGTATCCGGGTCTTTTTGCACTGCCTCAATGAAGGCGTCAATGGCCAAATCTTGCTGCTCGTTGAGCAAATAATTTAAGCCTTTGAAATAGGCTTTGGGCGAGCGTTTGTTTTCTATGCGCAGCTGGCGCAGGTCAATACGCGACGCGCCCCAGCCCAGTACAAAGGCCAGCGGCAGGCCTAATAATAGCCATGTGACATCGATATCCATAAAGTAG
>JAYTPK010000258.1:0-6513 GCA_043747295.1 Polaromonas sp.
GCTGAAGTTCTCAAATTTCAGCTACAACGGCATCACCTTCCCGGCGCAAAATCTATCTACTTTTACCAATCTACATATTGATGTCTGGTCTGCTACGGCTACAACGATTGAATTGAAACTTGTTAGTCTGAATCCATTACAAGAGCAAGCTGTTTTTAAAACCGTCGCTGCAGGCGTATGGACTAGCGTAGTCGTGCCTCTCAGTGATTACAGCGCACCTAACAAAACCAAGATCGAGCAGATGGTTTTGGCTATCAATCCCGCAGGCGGAACGGTCTATGTGGATAATATGTATTTTTCGAAATAATCCTGCGAAATAGAAGACAAAGACAAAAGCACGTAGCTTCCTAACAATTTGACCGCGACACCTCTGGGTGTCGCGGTTTTTTTAATGGACACACCTCATTCAATCTAAGCCAGTCTTTAGAGTTCGCGTTGTGCGCCATTTATCTCCTTGGTTTAGATAGTTATATTTGGCTTACACTTTATAGATATTATTAAGCAAGCTGCACTTCAATTAATAAAATGGTCACAGCCGTAAAACCAAAATTATCCTTAAGCAGGCAAAGCGGTCCTGTTACCTTAGATATGGTGGCGCAGCTTGCTGGTGTGTCGCCGAGCACCGTATCACGCATACTGAACGGCACTGCTGCGGTCAGTGATGATAAAAAGAGTGCGGTGGATGCGGCTATTGCAGATCTGGGCTTTGTGCCTAACCCGGTAGCACGTGGCTTGGCAGGCGGGCGCACTTTCAGTATAGGAGTGGTCACGCAGGCCATTGACAGTCCGTTTTACGGTGCTGCGCTGCGCGGTATTGAAGACGTATTAGACCCTGCTGGATATAGCCCTCTTTTTGTCAGCGGGCACTGGGACGCAGACAAAGAGGCGCGCTGTATTGAAGTGCTGCGATCGCGCAGGGTGGACGGTATTATTGTTTTAACGGGGCGGCTGAGTGACCAGGCCTTGAAGACCTGCGCTAAGGCGCTTCCGGTGGTGGTGACGGGGCGCACACTCAAAGCACCTGGGCTATTTGCGCTTAATTTTGACAATTTTGAAGGCGGCAAGCTGGCAACTGAGCATTTGATTGCGCTAGGGCACAAGCAGATAGCGTTTATCGCAGGTGCCCCAGGGCATCCTGACTCTGACGAGCGTATGAGAGGCTATTTGTCTGCGTTGGAGTCTGCGGGTATTGCCTATAACCCAGCACTGACCGTAACCGGCCAATACCACGAAGGTAGCGGCCTGTCTGCCGTGAATCTGTTGCTTGATGGTAGCCAGCGGTTTAGCGCCATATTTGCCGCTAACGATCAGATGGCCAATGGCGCTGCCTTGGGCTTGTACCGCAGAGGTGTGCGGGTTCCGCAAGATATTTCTCTGGTGGGGTTTGACGATTTGCCTATGTCTAGCTATGCAACCCCACCGTTATCTACTGTGCACCATCCATCGCAAGAGCTGGGCCGCTTGGCTGCACTGGCCGTCTTAGAGCTTCTATCTGGCAAAAAACCTAAGTTAGATATGCCGGTTCCACGTTTGATTGCACGCGAGTCTAGCGCCAATAGGGTGGTAGCCAACTGACTCTGACGCTTTACACACACTAGGTAAAGGTTAGTGGATTTTGTGAAGCGAAGTAATCAGCGCAACTCGTAGACTACGTTCATTAGAATCCGACACTGACTGCGTTCTACCCCACTGCCACAGGCGATTGACGCATATTGCTACGTGCTGACACATGCGGTTTACACAGCGCACCGCAGCCTAATTTTGACACATGCCCAAGGGTAAATTCACCAGCGGTAACCAAAGCAGCCTTGTCGTTTAAGGCCTGATCTTTCAACAATGCGGCTCACCTACTTTTTTTAGGAGCTACCTATGTTTTTTGATCCTTCACGATTACGACCTACCAGCGCTGGCACCCCGCGCTGGGCGCAGCGGCTGGGTATTACTCTGCTGGCGGCTGCCACGCTAGGCTTAGCGGCTTGCGGTGGCGGTGGCAGCAACGATGCAGCAGCTACGCCTGCGGCTGGCAACCCCACTGCAGTGGCATCTGCCACATCCACTGCGCCGCCTGCAGTGCAATCAGTGTCTACCGACGAGGCCACTTCGGTTAGCGTCAGCAGCAGTGCCACCAGCACCAGTACCTCTACGGGCACTACCACCACCGCCACAATGCAAGTGATGCGCACGGCAGCCCTGAACTTTGATGCCAAAGTCACCGAAGGCCCTAGCAAAGACACCCAACTGAAAGGCAAGCTCACGCTGAACGCCAAAAGCACCGATGGTGGCAAAAACTTTGCCGTCACCGGCAAGTTGGTGCAGCGCAGCGCGATGCAAGAGGACGATACGGATTTGAGCGCTGCCGACAAAGCCAAAATCAAAGCGGCTTTAAAGAAGTTTTATGACGCATCTAAAGTGGACTACGAAAAGTTCCGCATGGCTGTGTCGGCCCTGTCGCAAAGTACCGATGCATTGCTTAAAGTGCAGCGAGAAGCTTGGCGCGCCGTGCCCATCAACGCACCTGATGCTGCAGCCCAGTACAGCGCTATTGAGGACAAAGTCAAACTGATTTTGGAAACCTTTGGAAAACAAATTGATGCCCTGCAAGACAAGTTGACCGCAGACCTGAAAGCGTTGAACACCACACTGCAAGCTGATCTGCAAGCCATCAAACCCGGCGGCGGCACTGCCAAGCCTGACGTGACGGTGACCGGCACGCTAACAGCCGACGGCAAAATCTCACTCACCTTTGACTTAGGCGGCGGAAACAAGATTTTGGGCACTGGACAAAGCGATGCTAAAGGTAAGTACACAGGTACCTTCACCGGCCCAGCGGGCGGCGACAAAGGCACTTGGTCTGCTAACCCGATCTTGTGTGACGATGATGGTAATCCACCGACAGTACCTGGCACCACAGTCACAGGCACGATGACCGGAACGATGACGGGCACCGTCACAGGGACGATGACTGGCACAGTGACTAACACCATGACAGGCACAGTGACCATACCGCCAGTGACCATCACCATCCCCGGCACTACGGGTACCACCACGGTCACGGGTACCATCACCGTACCGCCTATTGGGGCAGACAACTGCACTGGGCGTGTAGAAGTCACTGCTGAGATCTTTGAGGTGACATCTGCCAATCAGTTTAAGGTGGGCAAAAACATCTCGATAGGTCAGTACAGTAACGGGATACCCTTTGATCCTACGGGAGCCAAGTTCGTTAAAGGTACGGCTGCCGATATCGCTGTAGGCCGAAGCGTGAAGGTGTGCAGTGACGATGTCCTTAGCAATCTAACATCCTCATCACCACCTGCGCTAAGGGCGAGCACGATTATCTTTAAGTAGATACTTCTAGATGGTGGGGCGATTAGGGTTTATCAGTCAGTAGCCCTCAACCCCTAGCTACTACCAAAAAAGCCGTATACACCTGCGAGGGTGTATACGGCTTTATCTTTGGTGCTCAACAGAGCCTATTTACCAATCAAATATGCCAGTAGTCCAAGTATTTATTGCTCAGACAGCTATCAAATTAATAGTGTCAGTCAAACACGGGCGATTCAACACCCAGCACCTTGTGCAGCTTTGGTGATGTGGTGGTGTACTGTAAATGCACTTTTTTATCTGGGAAGATAAAGGGCATAGAGCCGAAAGCGGCGAGGGCGCATTCGTGAAATCCTGACAAGATGAGTTTCTTTTTGCCAGGGTAGGTATTGATGTCGCCCACTGCAAAAATGCCTGGGGTGTTGGTGCTGAATTTTTCGGTATCTACCTTGAGCTGTTTGCGTTCAATCTCTAGGCTCCAGTTGGCAATCGGCCCGAGTTTGGGCGACAGGCCGAAGAAGACCAGCAGCATGTCTAGCGGCATCAGGCGCGTTACGCCGTCGCCACCGGTGACTTTGATGCCAGTGAGCTTGCCGTCTTTTTCTTCAATGTCGGTGATCTGGCCCACGGTGAATTGCATCTCGTGTGCATCACACATGGCTTTCATCTTGGCTACGCTGGCTGGGGCGGCTTTAAAACCGTCACGGCGGTGCAACAAGATGACACTTTCAGCCTTGTTGGGGCCTTCTTGTGCAAAATTCAGCGCCCAATCTAGGGCTGAGTCACCACCGCCCACGATGACGAGGTTTTTGTCTTTGAACTGCTCAGGGTTGCGCACGCGGTAGTGCAACTGCGTGTCTTGGTAAGCCTCTAGGCCATCGACCTTGAGCAAACGCGGCTGAAACGCCCCTACGCCAGCGGCGATAAAAATCGTTTTCGTCAAAAAGGTAGTGCCTTTGTTGGTCTGCACAAAAAAGCGCCCATCATCTTGCTTTTGCACCGTGGTAACTTCTTGCCCAAAGTGAAAGGTCGCGCCAAATGGTTCAATCTGTTTGAGCAAGCTATCGGTCAGCTCTTTACCAGTGCACACAGGCACAGCCGGGATATCGTATATCGGCTTGTCGGGGTACAGCTCGATACACTGTCCACCGGGGTAGGCTAGGCTGTCAATGACGTGGGCTTTAACTTCTAGCAAGCCCAGCTCAAACACTTGAAACAAACCCACCGGGCCCGCGCCAATGATGACAGCATCCGTCTCAATAGGGCCATCGTGCGCAGCAGCGGTGTTGATCACTTCTTGGTTCAATTGTGGTTCCATAAATTACTACCTAAATACCTAATACCTGAATACCTAAATGCGTACTTCGCGTCCAAAAAATCCGACTTCGACCCTAGCGTTCCAACAAAGACAGCTTAGGCATCACATCTTTCCACTCATCCGCATCTGCCGGAGCAGGTTTGCGTTTGGTGATGCTTTTCCAGCCGGCTTTTTGAGACAACTCAATGTTGAGCTTGATGAAGTGCATTTGGTCGGCTGGCGCGTCTTCTTCGGCATAGATCGCGTTGACGGGGCATTCTGGGATGCAGACTGCGCAGTCGATGCATTCATCGGGGTCGATGACCAGCATGTTGGGGCCTTCGCGAAAGCAGTCGACGGGGCATACATCGACGCAGTCGGTGTATTTGCATTTGATACAGGCTTCGGTAACGATGTGGGTCATTTTTTAGCTTTGAATCTGAAACAGGTGTAAACCCTTGATTTTATTGGGTTTTGGCGATACTTTCCGGGGTGGCTTAACTAATCAACACTGCGCCGGAGGTTTTATGGCTGGCAGTGTCTACCAAAATCAATGCACCCAAGGTTTTTGACTGTGTGTAGGGCAGGGTAGCCAAGCCTTCTTGCAGGGCCAGCTCGATACCGCCAATCTCGTTGGGGGCTAGCTCGGTGGCGTCTTCCTTGGCCAGGGTGTGGATGTTCAGGCGGTGCGTGATGCGCGCCACTTTGGCTTTGACCCAGCGGTGACCGTGCAGCGCCCAATACACGCGGCCTGCCACTAGCGGGGCGTCGTCCATCCACGCTATCGTGCCTGCCAAGCTGGGGCTAGGGGTAAAAGCGCCTGGTGCCAGCAGCCAGTCGCCACGCGACACGTCTACCTCGCGGTCTAGCGTAATGCCTGCTGACAGGCCCGCCAACACAGATTTAGGGTTGCGGGCATGGTCAATCACTTGTGCCACTTTAGCCGTTTGGCCGCTGGGCAAAATGGTGATCTTTTGGCCCACCTGCACGCCGCCTGTGGCCACTCGGCCCCAAAACACGCGGCGGCCTTGTGATGTGTCGGCCGAGCTAGAAAACTTTTCCACCCATTGCACCGGAAAGCTGAGCGGCAGCTCTGCCTGGCTTTGCGAATTAGGCAAACGCTCCAAAATGTCGAGCAGGCTATCGCCTTGGTAGCTGGGGAAGGCATTGCTTTTCTCCACCACATTGCTGCCCTTGAGTGCAGAAATAGGCACCATAGCAGCTACTTGAATGCCTGCCTCGTGGGCGAAAGCGGCCAAAGCTGCGCTGATGTTTTTCAGCGCAGTAGTTGAGTCACTGACAGCGTCTAGCTTGTTGATAGCAAACACGATGCTGGGCACGCGCAGCAAGTGCACCAGCAGGCTGTGGCGGCGAGTTTGCGGCAGCAGTGTGAGGGCGGGGTTGCTCCAGTCCAGCTTGGTCGCGTCCACCAGCACCACCGCAGCATCGGCACTGCTGGCAGCGGTCACCATGTTGCGCGTGTACTGCTCATGGCCGGGGGCATCGCCAATGATGAACTTGCGGCTGGGCGTACTGAAGTAGCGGTAAGCTACGTCAATGGTAATGCCCTGCTCACGCTCGGCAGACAGGCCATCGGTGAACAATGCCAGGTCAGCCGTGCCGCTTTTGGACACGCCCGCCAGTTGGTCTTGCAACACCGCTTTGCTGTCAACCAGCAGTCGGCCAATCAGGGTAGATTTGCCGTCGTCTACGCTGCCGCAGGTGATGAATTTTAAAGTGGATAGATTATTTGTGTTCATAGAAATACCAATACGGGGAATTTTTTGAACGCAGAGGGCGCGAAGGTTACGCAGAGGACGCAAAAAAGAAAATACCAAAAGAAATACAAAAAGATAAAGAAAAAAAGAAAATTTAAAACTATAAAAAATATA